>NZ_MUNF01000182.1 GCF_002154555.1 Streptomyces murinus | reverse complement strand
ACGGGGTCGACCCCGTCGCGCTGGGGGAGCGGGGCGGGCGGCGGCGTACGGCGTCTCACCTGGTCAAGGGTACGAGGGGAGGGATGACGGGTGCAGTATGTCGGTCATGCCCATTCTCACCAGCCCGGTGCTGACCGCCGGCGCCCTCGCCCGTACCGACCAGCCCATCATCCCGACCGGTGACGGTCTGGTGCTGCGCCCCTGGCGGGCGGGGGACGCGCCCGCCGTGCACGCGGCGTTCCAGGATCCGCTGATGCACCGCTTCCACGGCAAGTCCTGCGAGTCCGAGGCGGAGGCCGCCGGGTGGATCACGCAGTGGCAGGAGGCGTGGGCAGGGGAGCGGGAGCCGCAGTGGGCGGTCGTGGAGGAGGGCACCGATCGGCTGCTGGGCAGGGTCGCGCTACGGCAGATCGAGCTGGCCGACGGCTTGGCCGAACTCGCCTACTGGACCGTGGCGGCGGCCCGTGGCCGCAACGTGGCGACCCGGTCGGCCGCCGCGCTGACGCACTGGGCGTTCGAGGAGATCGGCTTCCACCGGCTGGAGTTGATGCACTCCACCGCCAACGAGGCGTCCTGCCGGGTCGCCGCCAAGGCCGGGTTCGCCCCGGAGGGCACCCGGCGCAAGGCGTATCTGCACCTCGACGGCTGGCACGACATGCATCTGCACGCCCGGGTGCGCGGGGACTGAACCCGCGCGGGCGGCCGTGGGATCCGGCGGGCGTTTCCGGTGTGAAGATAAGGCGCATGCCTGCCTATGACCTCGCGAACCGGCTCGTCGTCGGTGTCGCCTCCAGTGCCCTGTTCGATCTGCGGGAGTCCGACGCGGTGTTCAGGCAGCAGGGCGAGGAGGCCTACCGGGCCTACCAGGAGGAGAACCGGGACCGCACGCTGCGTCCCGGGGTGGCGTTCGCGTTCATCCGCAGGCTGCTCTCGCTCAACGACCTGGGGGAGCCGGGCGATCCGCTGGTCGAGGTCATCATCCTCTCCCGCAACGACCCCGACACCGGGCTGCGGGTCATGCGCTCGATACAGGCCCATCACCTGCCCATCAGCCGGGCCGTGTTCATGCAGGGCCGGTCCCCGTACAAGTTCATGCCGGCGCTGAACATGTCGCTGTTCCTGTCCGCGAACGGCGACGATGTGCGGGAGGCCGTCGCGGCGGGGCTGCCCGCCGGGCATGTGCTGGGGGCGGCTTACCCGGACGACGCGGCGGACCGGGAGCTGCGGATCGCGTTCGACTTCGACGGGGTGCTCGCCACCGACGCGGCCGAACAGGTCTACCAGGCCGAGGGGCTGGAGGAGTTCCGGGCCCACGAAGCGCGCAACGCGGCCACTCCGCACGACGCGGGGCCGCTGCGCGACTTCCTCGCCGGGGTGAACCGGATCCAGAACCGGGAGGAGGAACGGCGCAGGACACACCCGGAGTACGAGATGCGCGTGCACGTCTCCATCGTGACCGCGCGCAACGCCCCGGCGCACGAGCGTGCCGTGAACAGCCTCAAGCAGTGGGGCGTGCGGGTCAACGACGCGTTCTTCCTCGGCGGCATAGACAAGGGCGCCGTGATGAAGGTGCTGGACCCGCACATCTTCTTCGACGACCAGGTGACGCACCTGGAGAGCACGGCACGGACGACCCCGAGCGTGCATGTGCCGTTCGGCGAGATCAACGCACGCTGAGGCCCGGGGGGTGCGCGCCGCGGGGCTCAGGCGGCCTGGGCGCCGTCCTCCTCCTGCTCCGCCTCGATACGGGCGTTCCACTCGCGCTTGGATGCCTGCCAGCCGTCCTCGTTGTGACCGAGGCGCCAGTAGCCGGAGATCGAGAGGTCCTCGCGGGGGATGCGCAGGTCGACCCGCAGCATCCGGCGCAGCTCCTTCACGAAGCCGGCCTCGCCGTGCACGAAGGCGTGCAGGCGGCCCTCGGGGAACTCCAGGGCGCGTACGGCCTCCAGCAGCGCGGCGCCGACCGGGCGGTCCCCGCGGTGCAGCCAGACGATCTCCGCGGTGGAGTCGATCTTCTGCTCCTCCTCGGGCCCGGCGACCTCCACGAAGGCGTGGGCCCGCGCGTCGGCGGGCAGCGTCTCCAGGGCGCGGGCGATGGCGGGCAGCGCGCTCTCGTCACCGACGAGCAGATGCCAGTCGGCGGCCGGGTCGGGTGCGTAGGCGCCGCCGGGGCCCATGAAGCGCAGGCTCTCGCCGGGCCGGGCGCGCAGCGCCCAGGGACCGGCCAGGCCCTCGTCGCCATGGATCACGAAGTCCAGGGTCAGCTCGCGGTGCTCGGCGTCCCAGCCGCGCACGGTGTAGGTCCGGGTCACCGGCCACTGCTCGCGCGGGAACTCGGCGCGGATCCGCTCCAGGTCGAAGGGCTCCGGGTAGCTGACACCCGGTGGGCCGAACAGGAGCTTCACATAGTGGTCGGTGCAGGTGTCCGCCGCGAACCCGGCGAGTTCGTCGCCGCCGAGCACCACGCGCTGCATGTGCGGGGTCAGCCGCTCGGTGCGCACCACCTGGGCGGTGTGGACCTTGCGCGGCTTTCGTTCCGGACGCTCTGCCATCACGGCCTCCTGCGAACTGGGTTAGGTATACCTAAGTTAACATCTCTCCTCGCGGCCCGATCTTCCTTTGTGATTCAACGGTCGCGCTTTGCTCGAAAATTGCCGATCTGACGGCCGCGTTTACGAGGTGGACGCGCGGCTTCTACGCGCTCAGCGTGGTCAGCAGCCGCTGGAGCGAGCCGCCCAGGCCCCACCGGGCCGCCAGCTCGTCCAGGCCCGCCGGATCGCGCGGGGCGCCCGGCAGCGCGGTGTCCACGTCCGGCAGCGGCACATCACCGGCCACCCGCACCACCTCCGGCGCCACCACGACATACGGCCGCGCCTCGGTCAGCCGCTTGCGCTGCGAGGGGGTGAGCCTCGCCTTCGGGTCGTCCACGGCCGCCATGATCCCGGCCAGGTCGCCGAACTCCGCGAGCAGCTTGGCGGCCGTCTTCTCGCCGATCCCGGGCACGCCCGGCAGTCCGTCGCTCGGGTCGCCGCGCAGCAGCGCGAGGTCCGCGTACCCCCCTCCGTCGACGCCGTACTTCTCGCGCAGCACCGCCTCGTCGGTCACCTGGAGGGTGCCCACGCCCTTGAGCGGGTACAGGACCCGCACGCCGCGTTTGTCGTCCACCAGCTGGTACAGATCGCGGTCGCCGGTGACGATGTCGACCGGGCCCGCGGCGCGGGCGGTGAAGGTGCCGATCACGTCGTCCGCCTCGTAGTCGGCGACCCCGACGCGGGCGATGCCGATCGCGTCCAGCACGGACTCGATGACGGGCACCTGCGGGGCGAGGGTGTCCGGCACCTCCTCCGTGTCCGGGGCGCCGGTGTGCTCCTCGGCGACCCGGTGCGCCTTGTACGTGGGGATCAGCTCGACTCGCCACTTCGGCCGCCAGTCGGCGTCCATGCAGGCCACCAGGTGGGTGGGCCGGTGGTCCTTGACCAGGCGGTCGATGAAGTCCAGCAGTCCGCGCACGGCGTTCACCGGGGTGCCGTCCGGCGCCCGCACGGAGTCGGGAACGCCGAAATAGGCGCGGAAGTACAGCGAGGCGGTGTCGAGGAGCATCAGTCGTCCGGTCACGCTTCGCATCATGCCGTACGCCACTGACAGTCACCCCTGGATCACCCTCGCGCACCTTTCGTCCTGGAACGCGTTGCGTGATACGCATCGCGGTGAGCCCGGCCACGTATCAGTTTGCCTTTGTTTGACCTGGGCAGGCGCGCCCTCAGGAGCGAAGTAGTGCGCTTTTCAACTGTCGGGGCCCCTCGGGCCCCGGCTTTCTGACCGCCGTACGGCCTTCGCCTTCTGTCCCCTGTTCCCGAGACAAGAGGTTCGCGTGCAAGCCAGGCTTGAGGCGGAGCACCTGTACAAGGTGTTCGGCAGACGACCGGACGAAGCGGTGGAGCGCCTGAAGAAGGGCACCGACCGGGAGGAGCTGCGCGCCGACGGCACCATGGCCGCCGTGATCGACGCGTCCTTCCGTGTCGAGGCCGGCGAGATCTTCGTGGTCATGGGCCTGTCGGGCTCCGGCAAGTCCACCCTGCTGCGGATGCTCAACGGCCTGCTGGAGCCGACCGCGGGCAGCGTGCGCTTCGACGGCGAGGAGCTCACCGCGCTCGGCGACCGCGGCCTGCGCGAGCTGCGCTCCCGGAAGATCAGCATGGTCTTCCAGCACTTCGCGCTGTTCCCGCACCGCAGCGTCCGCGAGAACGCCGCCTACGGCCTGGAAGTGCAGGGCGTGCCCCGCGCCGAGCGTGAACGCCGCGCCGACGAGGCGCTCGCCCTGTGCGGCCTGGCCGGCTGGGAGAAGTCCTGGCCCGACGAGCTGTCCGGCGGCATGCAGCAGCGCGTCGGCCTCGCCCGCGCCCTGGCCACCGACGCCGACCTGCTGCTCATGGACGAGTCCTTCAGCGCCCTGGACCCGCTGATCCGCCGCGACATGCAGGACCAGCTCCTGGAGCTCCAGAAGACGCTGAAGAAGACCATCGTCTTCATCACCCACGACCTCAACGAGGCCATGCGCCTGGGCGACCGCATCGCCGTCATGCGCGACGGCCGTATCGTGCAGACCGGCTCAGCCGAGGACATCCTGCTGCGCCCCGAGAACGACTACGTGGCCTCCTTCATCCAGGACGTCGACCGCTCCCGGGTGCTCACCGCGAGCGCCGTCATGGACACCGAGCTGCGCGGCGACGAGGCCGACTGCGCCTGCGAGACGGCGACGCCCGACACGCCGTTCACCGAGTTGTGCGCGATCAGCGCCCGGCTGCCGCACCCGGTCGCCGTCCTCGACGCCGGCCGCACCCTCGTCGGCGTGGTGCCCCGGCAGCGCCTGGTGGGCTTCCTCGGCGACGAACAGGGCGAGCCCACCGCCTGCGACGGCTCCGGCGACGACGGGAAGAAGGTGATCGGCCGTGCCTAGGCTGCCCCTCGGCGACTGGGTCGACTCCGGTGTGAACTGGCTGGTCGGCCACCTCTCCTGGCTCTTCGACGCCATCAAGGCCGTCATGGAGGGCATGTACAACGGCATCGACGCCGTCCTCGGCGCGCCCACGCCGCTGCTGATGGCCGGCATCCTCGCCGTCCTCGCCTGGTGGCTGCGCGGACTGCTCGCCGGCATCCTCGCCTTCGCCGGATTCGCCCTGGTCGACTCGCTCCAGCTGTGGGACCAGGCGATGTCCACGCTCGCCCTGGTCCTGGTGGCCACCGTGATCGCCCTGGTGATCTCGATCCCGCTGGGCATCTGGGCGGCCCGCTCCAAGGCGGTCGGCGCCGCCGTACGGCCCGTCCTGGACCTGCTCCAGACGATGCCCTCCATGGTCCTGCTGATCCCGGCCATGCTCTTCTTCGGGCTCGGCACCGCGGCCGGTGTCGTGGCCACCCTGATCTTCGCCCTGGCCCCCGGCGTCCGGATGACCGAACTGGGCATCCGCCAGGTCGACGCCGAGCTGGTCGAGGCGGCCGAGGCGTTCGGCACCACCCCGCGGAACATCCTGTGGCGCGTCCAGCTGCCGCTCGCCCTGCCCACCATCATGGCCGGCGTCAACCAGGTGATCATGCTGGGCCTGTCCATGGTCGTCATCGCCGGCATGGTCGGCACCGGCGGCCTCGGCGGCGCCGTGAACGAGGCCATCGGCCAGCTCGACATCGGCTACGGCTTCGAGGCCGGTGTCGGCATCGTCGTCCTCGCCATCTACCTGGACCGCATCACCGGCGCCCTGGGCACCCAGCTGTCCCCGTCCGGGCGCCGGGCCGCCGCCAAGGCGCCCGCGCGCGTGTGGTCGTACCGGCCGCGTCCGGTCGTCGCCGTCGTCGGGATCGTCGTCCTCGCGCTCGCCGCGGGCGGCATCGGTGTCTTCGGCCCCAACGGCACCACCTCCGAGGCCTCCGGCACCGATGTCGGCAAGGGCAAGGAGATCAAGATCGGCTACATCCCCTGGGACGAGGGCATCGCCTCCACCTTCCTGTGGAAGGAGATCCTCCAGGAGCGCGGCTTCAAGGTCACCACCACCCAGTACGCGGCCGGTCCGCTCTACACCGGCCTCGCCACGGGGCAGATCGACTTCGAGACCGACTCCTGGCTGCCCACCACGCACGCCGAGTACTGGAAGAAGTACGGCAAGCAGCTCGACGACATCGGCAAGTGGTACGGCCCCACCTCCCTTGAGCTGTCCGTCCCCTCCTATGTGAAGGACGTCAACTCCCTGGCCGACCTCAAGGCGCACGCCTCCGAGTTCGGCGGGAAGATCGTCGGCATCGAGCCCAGCGCCGGCGAGATGAGCCTGCTCAAGACGAAGGTCCTCAAGGAGTACGGCCTCAGCGGCAGCTACCAGGTGATCGACGGCTCGACCCCGGCCATGCTCGCCGAGCTCAAGCGCGCCTACGCCCGCAAGCAGCCGGTCCTCGTCACCTTGTGGTCCCCGCACTGGGCCTACAGCAGCTACGACCTGAAGAAGCTCCAGGACCCCAAGGGCGCCTGGGGCAAGGGCGACGGCGTGCACACCCTCTCCCGCAAGGGATTCGCCGGGGACAACCCGCAGGTCGCCGACTGGCTGAAGAACTTCTCCATGACCGAGAAGCAGCTCACCGGCCTGGAGGCGAAGATCCAGGGGGCCGGCAAGGGCAAGGAGCAGGACGCGGTCCGCTCCTGGCTGCGCGCGAACCCCGGCCTGGTCGACAAGTGGGCGCCGGTCTCCGGCACGCAGGCCAAGGGATGACCCACGACCGGGCGGCCGGGTGACCCGACCGGCCCGGACCGGCCCGCCGAGGGACGGACGGCACCGTACGACGATGGGGTACGGAGCCGTCCGCCCCTCGGGGCGTTCTCGGGGTGTTCTCGGGGCGGGGAGTCCGCGTCCCCTACGGGAAGGATCCGGCCAATCACCCAGCGTGATGACTCTGGCTGGTGGGCATGTTCATCCCCAGGGAGGAAGCCGCGGGGGACCCCTTCGGGGCCGCCGACGCCTGGCGCGAACGTGAGGGTAGGGGGTATTCGGTGAGACGGGGATGTGACACGCGCATGAAACCGTTTGCCGAACATGCGTAGGGTGCAGTGAAGCCAATTGAGGAACGCACATGAGCGAGGGAGGGAGCCGGAGCGATGGGCGACCACAAAGAGCAGCAGCCCGTACGGGTGGGCGCGGCGGTCCGGCGGCGCCGGCGTGCCCTGGAGTTGACCCTCGCGGTCGTCGCCGAGCGAACCGGCCTGTCCGTGCCCTTCCTCAGCCAGGTGGAGAACGACCGGGCGCGGCCCAGCAGCACCTCCCTGGAGAAACTGGCCGACGCGCTGCGCACCACGGCCGTCGAACTCCTCGCCGCGGCGGACCCGGCGGCCACCGTCGACCTGGTGCGCGCCGAACCGCTCGCCGAGGACGACTTCGCCCCCCGCACCCGCAATCTGGTCCGCGGCCACCATCAGCTGCACGCCTCCGAGTTCACCGGCGACCATGACGCGGGACGCGAGTTCCAGCACCGCAATGACGAGTTGATGTACGTCGCCGACGGCGCCGTCGAGATCGAGGCCGAGGGCCGCGCGTACCGCCTCGGCCGCGGCGACACGCTGTATCTCACCGGCGGGGTCAGACACCGCTGGCGGGCGACCGTGCCGGACACCCGGATCATCGTGGTGGCCGTTGCCGAGCACATCGAGGCCGTGCGGGACCGGTCCCGGTGAAACGCGTCGTCTCCCTGGTCCCCTCGCTCACCGAGGCCGTGGCCGAGACGCTGCCCGGAGCGCTCGTCGGGGCCACGGACTGGTGCAGTCATCCGGGGGAGCTGGACGTCGTCCGGATCGGCGGGACCAAGAACCCCAAGGTGGAGCGCATCATCGAGCTCGCGCCCGATGTGGTGATCGCCAACGAGGAGGAGAACCGCGTCCCCGAACTCGACGCGCTGCGCGCGGCGGGCCTCGATGTCCTGGTCACCGAGGTGCGGACCGTGCCGGACGCCTTCGGGGAGCTGGCGCGGGTGCTGGCGGCCTGCGGGGCGGACGAGCGGCCCGGCTGGCTGCGGGAGGCCGAGACGGCGTGGCGCGCGCTGCCGGAGCCGGCCGGGCGCCGGACGGCGGTCGTACCGATCTGGCGCAGACCCTGGATGGTCGTCGGCCGGGACACCTTCGCGGGCGATGTGCTCTCCCGCCTCGGCGTCGACCACCTGTACGCGGACCATCCGGAGCGCTACCCCCGCATCCCCCTGGACGAGCTGGTGGCCGCGGCCCCGGACGTGGTCGTCCTCCCCGACGAGCCCTATCGCTTCACCGCCGAGGACGGCCCGGAGGCCTTTCCCGGCCTTGCCTGCGCGCTGGTCAGCGGGCGTGATCTGACGTGGTACGGCCCGTCGCTGGCGTGGGCGCCCCGAGTGCTGGGCGAGGCGCTGCAAGCAGCTCACCGCTGAGCAGTCCGCGCACCGTGCCGGACGCCGCCGCGAGCCAGGCCGCCACGAGCAGCACGTACAGCGCGACGGACAGCACCTGGAACGCGGTGAGGGAGGTGTGCCGGGTGAGGGCGGCCGCGCCGGTGACACAGGTGCCCACCGGGAAGGTGGCGCCCCACCAGGTCATCGCGAACCCCATGCCCTGGCGGCGGGCCCGCACCAGATGGGCGACGGACAGCGCCAGCCACATCAGCGCGAAGCCCATCACGGGCACGCCGTAGAGCACGGAGAACACGGCGAGGCCGTGCGCGTAGGAGGCCGGTACGACCCCGGGCGCGGCGTTGGCGATCGAGCCGAGGGCGGTGGTGGACTGCCCGAGCGGGCCGAGGACCAGGAACAGGGTCGGGGTGAGCGCGAGCGGCAGCGGGCCCGAGGTGATCAGCCGGCCGAGGACCAGCGGCAGCATCAGCAGGGTGGCGAACAGGCTCAGTCCGAACATCGCGAGACAGGCCAGCAGCAGGGTCTCGCGGGGCTGGCCCGCCGGCAGATGCGGCACGAGCAGCGGGCCGAGCGCGGCCGACACCATCGGCGCGACCAGCGGCAGCAGCCACACCGGGGACGCCTGGGAGGGCTCGATACGGTGCCGTACGGACATCAGGTACGGCACGGCCACAGCCGCCCACAGCCCGACCGCCGTACCCGCCGTGTACAGCACGGTGTCCAGGGCGACGGCCGCCGGGGTGCCGAGCCAGCCGTGTCCCGCGGTCAGCGCGCCGCCGCCGACGGCCAGCAGGGCCATGGAGAGGCAGCCGTAGAACGGGGCCATCGCCGCATCGAGGAGATGGGCGCGGGCCTGGTCGCGGTGGTGGATCCAGTGCAGGGTGCGGGCCGCCAGCAGGGTCACCAGCATCAGCAGCGACAGCGCCCAGACCGCCGCGAGGAGGGTGTGCAGGGCGCCCGGCAGGTCCATCGGCAGCGCGGTGCCTGCGGTGCCGACGGCGGCGGTGCCCATGACGGAGGCGTACCAGTTCGGGCCGAGATGGCGGACCCGGGCGGCACGGGGCGCGCGGGTGGCACGGGGCGCGCGGGTGGCGGGAAGGGATTGGGCAACGGTGACCATGGCATCAACCGTGCCCGGGGGAATGGTCCCTGACCAGGGAGTTCCCTTCTATGAGGGCATAAGCTGGTCTTATGAGCGAGGTGGAGGGGCCCGGTGGGCGGGGCGAGGGTACGGGGTCGTTGGCGCACCGCGTACCGGATCTGGCGGCGCTGGAACTGCTGCTCGCGGTGGCGCGGCTGGGGAGTCTCGGCGCGGCGGCGCGGGAGGTCGGGATCACCCAGCCGGCGGCGAGCAGCCGGGTCCGGTCGATGGAACGGCAGCTGGGGGTCGCCCTGGTGGACCGCTCCCCGCGGGGGTCCCGGCTCACCGACGCGGGCGTGCTGGTGACGGACTGGGCGCGGCGGGTGGTGGAGGCGGCGGCGGCGTTCGACGCGGGGGCGCGGGCGCTGCGGGACCGGCGGGACTCACGGCTGCGGGTGGCCGCGAGCATGACCATCGCCGAGTATCTGCTGCCGGGCTGGCTGCTGGCGCTGCACGCCGAGCGTCCGGACACGGCGGTGTCGCTGCTTGCCGGGAACTCGGCGAGGGTGGCGGAGCTGCTGCTGTCGGGGGAGGCGGACCTGGGCTTCGTGGAGGGGCTTTCCGTGCCCGCGGGGCTCGACGCGGTGGTGATCGGGCACGACCGGCTGATCGTGGTGACGGCGCCGGGCCCAGGGATGCCCCGGCGCCG
>NZ_MUNF01000181.1 GCF_002154555.1 Streptomyces murinus | reverse complement strand
TCGCCCCCGCGAACGCCTCCGCGATCCGCTGCTCGCCGCTCGCGTTGGGATGGGTGCCGTCGTACGACATCCACGTGGACACGTACGACGGCACCCATCCCAACGCGAGCGGCGAGCAGCGGATCGCGGAGGCGTTCGCGGGGGCGATGCGGGAGGCGTGGGGGATCGGACGGGTGTGCGCGGCTAGAACACTTTGAACGGTTTGGCCGGATTCCGGCGCTTCTTCGTCACCGTGCGTATCGTTGTACCGCGCGGTCGCCCTCGTCCGTGAGGCGGCCGGGGAGGAGCGCCACAATGACCATCCTGGAAGACAGGATCGAGATCAAGATGGCCGACGAGAACGCCGAGTGCCTGGACCACTGGTTCGAGCGCCTTGAGCGGATGCCCGTCCCCGAGGGTTACAAGGTAGAGATCGTTGGGGGCAGTGTCTTCATGACGCCGCAGCGGGACATCCACTGGGAAACCATCCGCGAGATCCTCTGGGCGCTCGAAGACCACTTCGGCAGGCGCCGCACGCGGGTCTTCACCGACGTCCGGATCGATTTCCCCGGGTTTCAGAACGGCTTCTGCCCCGATGTGGCCAAATTGCGCGAAGGCGCGACGAAGGACGAGAGAGGCCGCTGGCGTCACGAGGACGTCGACTTCGTCGCCGAGGTCATCTCCAAAGGAACGGCCCACAACGACTACGGGCCCAAGAAAGCCGCCTACGCGCTCGCCGGTGTCCCCGTATATCTCATCGCCAACCCTTATCAGGGAAGGTGCCACGTATACACGGAGCCCAAGGAGGACTCCTACGCCTGCGAATTGCGTGTGAACTACGGGACGGACGTCGACATGACCACCACCGCCCTCGGTCTTCTCATCAAGACAGCCCACTTCCCGCGCGACTGACCCGCCCTTGCCTTGAGCCCACTCCAAGTCGTTGGCTTACGACCATGAAGTACACGCAGCTTGGACGCACGGGACTCAAGGTCAGCCGGCTGGTTCTCGGGACGATGAACTTCGGGCCGCAGACGGACGAAGCCGACAGTCACGCGATCATGGACGCGGCGCTGGACGCGGGCATCAACTTCTTCGACACCGCCAATGTGTACGGGTGGGGGGAGAACAAGGGCCGGACCGAGAGCATCATCGGGAACTGGTTCGCCAAGGGCGGTGACCGCCGGGACAAGGTCGTGCTCGCCACCAAGGTCTACGCCAACATGGCCGCCGAGGGCGACGCCTGGCCGAACCACGACAAGCTCTCCGCGCTGAACATCCGGCGCGCGGTGGACGCCAGCCTGAAGCGGCTCCAGACCGATCACATCGACCTCTACCAGTTCCACCACATCGACCGGAGCACCCCCTTCGAGGAGATCTGGCAGGCGATCGACACCCTCGTCCAGCAGGGCAAGATCCTCTACGTCGGCTCCTCCAACTTCCCCGGCTACAAGATCGCCCAGGCCAACGAGGCCGCCGCCCGCCGCGGCGGCACCATCGGCCTCGTCAGCGAGCAGTGCCTGTACAACCTCGCCGAGCGCCGCGCCGAGATGGAGGTCATCCCGGCCGCGCGGGAGTACGGCCTCGGGGTCATCCCCTGGTCCCCGCTGCACGGCGGGCTGCTCGGCGGTGTGCTCAAGAAGGAGGTGCAGGGCGGACGCCGTGCCTCCGGGCGCGCCGCGGACACCCTGGCCGACCCGGCCGCCCGCGCGCGGATCCAGTCGTACGAGGATCTGCTCGACAAGCACGGCCTGGAACCCGGCGAGACCGCGCTGGCCTGGCTGCTCACCCGCCCCGGTGTCACCGGTCCGATCGTCGGTCCGCGCACGGCGGAGCAGCTCCGGTCGGCGCTGCGGGCCGTGGAGCTGGAGCTGAGCGAGGAGCTGCTGACCGGCCTGGACGAGATCTTCCCCGGTCCGGGGCCGTCCCCGGAGGCCTTCGCCTGGTAGGAGACGTGCGGTGCGGGGGCGGGGGCGGGGAGCTCTCGGTCCCCGCCCCTCGGGGGCACAGACCGACCGCTACCTGACAGCCGCCGCCACCGCGACGACCACCAACATGAGAACAAGCGCACCGGCCATGATCCGGTTCCGGGTTTTCGGGTCCACGCATCGAGCCTAACCGGACGCCCCGCACACCCAGCGCCCGACCGCCTCGTACCGCGGCTGCTCACCCCGCACCCCCGACCTCGGCAGGTCGCTCCGCACCAGCGCCAGATCGGTCACCCGCCAGCTCCGGCCGGCGAACTCGCGCAGCAGCTCCACGTACGGTCCCACGTCCACCGCCGCCCGGCCGCGGGCCAGCGTGAGGTGGGCCTGGTAGCGGCGGTGCTCCTCCATCCGCAGCCCCGCCTTGCGGCCCGCCGCCTCCGCCCGGCCCGCCAGCAGGCGCAGCGCGTCCACATCGCCCGCCGCGCCGGCCCACAGCGCGCGGCCGTGGCCGAACTGGCCGCCGCCGTTGAGCGCCAGCTCGAAGGGGTCGGTGTGCCGGGCCGCGCGGGCCAGACGGGCGGACAGATCAGGTACGACGTCCTCGGCGACCTCGCCGTAGAAGGCGAGGGTGAAGTGCCAGCCGGGGCGGCCCGTCCAGCGCAGCCCGTCGGCGCCCGGCAGCCTCCTCAACCGGTCGACCTCCAGGGCCAGTTCGGCGGTGATGTCCTCCGGCGGCAGCACAGCGGCGAAGAGTCTCATGCCTTCACGATCCCAGAGCCGCCCGGGCATGATGGCCGCCATGACGATCACGATCCGCACGGGCGGCCCCGACGACACTCCCCTGATCCTGGCCATGCTGGACAGCTCCGTGGAGTGGCTGGTGGCCCAGGGCCGCACCGGGCAGTGGGGCACGGAGCCCTGGTCGGCGAACCCCAAGGCGGTGGAGGTGGTGCGGCGGTACGCCGAGGGCGGCACCGTGTACTTCGCCGAGATGGACGGCATACCGGCGGCCACCCTCACGCTCTCCGACGCCCCCGGCAGCTATCTGGAGCCCGCCGGCGAACCCGAGCGTTACATCCATCTGCTGGCCTCGGACCGCCGGTTCAAGGGGCTGGGCGCCGGTGCCGCGCTGCTCGCGCACGCGGCCGAGGTGACCCGGCGGGCCGGGGTCTCGCTGCTGCGGGTGGACTGCTACGCGGGCGACGACGGCAAGCTGGTCGCCTTCTACGAGCGCAACGGCTTCGTCCGCACCGAGGCGTTCACCCACGGTGCGGACGAGTGGCCGGGACAGGTACTGGCCCGGAGGGTCCGATAGTCACACCGGTACCCTCCGAGCTGCCCCACGGACGGGGACGGGACGGTCACGCCGCCGTGGCGAGCTCCTCCCGCTGCCGCGGCACGAACCGCAGCCGCGGTGTCCCCCGCTCCCAGCCCACCGACAGACGCAGACCGCCGACGCGGGCGAGGACCAGGCCGATGACGGCGGCCGCGACCGCGGAGACGACACCGCCGAGGGCGAAGCCGACGCGGGCGCCGTAGGTGTCGGTGATCCAGCCGATGACCGGGGCGCCGAGCGGGGTGCCGCCCATGAAGACCATCATGAACAGGGACATCACCCGGCCGCGCATGGCCGGATCGGTGGCCATCTGCACGGTGGTGTTCGCGGTCACGTTGACCGTGAGGCCGCAGATCCCGATGGGCACCATCAGCACCGCGAACAGCCAGTACGAGGGCGCCAGCGAGGCCACGATCTCCAGCGCTCCGAAGGTGAGCGCGGCGAGGATCAGCAGCCGCATCCGGGCCGAGCCGCGGCGGGCGGCCAGCAGGGCGCCGCCGAGGGAGCCCGCGGCCATCAGGGTGTTGAGGAGGCTGTAGCCACCGGCGCCGACATGGAAGACGTTGTCGGCGAAGGCGGACAGCCACACCGGGAAGTTGAAGCCGAAGGTCCCGATGAAGCCGACGAGGACGACGGACCAGATCAGTTCCGGGCGCCCGGCGACGTACTGGAGGCCCTCCCGCAGCTGGCCCTTGCCGCGCGGGGTCCGCTTGACCGGGTACAGCTCGCGCGCGCGCATCAGCAGCAGACTGGTGATCGGCGCGGCGAAGGACAGGCCGTTGGCGAGGAACGCCCAGCCGGTGCCCACTCCGGTGATCATGAGGCCGGCGACGGCGGGGCCGACGAGCCGCGCGGACTGGAAGTTCGCGGAGTTCAGGCTGACCGCGTTGTGCAGCTGGTCGGGGCCGACCATCTCGGAGACGAAGGACTGCCGGGCGGGGTTGTCGACCACCGTGGCGAGTCCGACGAAGAACGCGGCGAGATAGACGTGCCAGACCTGGACCTGGCCGGTGAGGGTCAGCGCGGCGAGCGCGAGACCGCTGAGGGCCATCGCGGACTGGGTGACCAGGAGCGCGGGGCGCTTGGGCAGCCGGTCGACGAGGACACCGCCGTAGAGACCGAACAGGAGCATCGGCAGGAATTGCAGGGCCGTCGTGATGCCGACGGCCGCGGAGGAGCCGGTGAGGCTCAGGACGAGCCAGTCCTGGGCGATGCGCTGCATCCAGGTGCCCGTGTTGGAGACGACCTGGCCCATGAAGAAGAGGCGGTAGTTCCTGACCTTCAGCGAGCTGAACATCGAGGACTTGCGGGCGGGGGTAGTAGGGGCGGTCGGTGCGGGGGCGGAAGGTGTTCCGGATCCCGTACTCAAACGGATTCGCCTCCTCAGGCTGCTGCTTTACAGGTGTGCGAGTTTTTCCAGCACGGGGGCGGCGGCGCGCAGTTTCGCCCACTCGTCCTCGTCGAGGCCGTCGGCGAGGTTCGCCAGGAACGCGTTGCGCTTGCGGCGGCTCTCCTCGAGCATCGCCTCGGCCTGCTCGGTCTGGGTGACGACCTTCTGGCGCCGGTCCTCCGGGTGCGGTTCGAGACGGACCAGTCCCTTGGCTTCGAGCAGCGCGACGATACGGGTCATCGAGGGCGGCTGGACATGCTCCTTGCGGGCCAGCTCGCCCGGCGTGGCCGAGCCGCAGC
This sequence comes from Streptomyces murinus, assembly GCF_002154555.1. Lineage (GTDB taxonomy): Bacteria > Actinomycetota > Actinomycetes > Streptomycetales > Streptomycetaceae > Streptomyces > Streptomyces murinus. Next base: position 8,016 of record NZ_MUNF01000181.1, on the reverse strand, counting down.
GGGACAGGGTGCCGAGCACCGACATCTCGGTGGGGCTCAGCGACTCGTCCACCCGCTGGTGCTTGAGCCGACGGGACAGCCGCATCACGGCGGAGCGAAGGGAGTTCACGGCGGCAGCATCGTCGCCATGGTTGAGGTCCGGCATGTCCTTAGCGTAACTCATTACTCTAACTAAAGACCAATGCGGCGCGCCTCCGTGCCCGTGATGCCCGCCACTGGGGCTCCCCAAAGCTTTCATCACCCGTATGAGTGAGTCGCTGCCGGAAAGTGACGCATCCGCGGGGCGGCCGCGGCGACCCTCGTAGCCATGGGGACCACTGTGCTCAGCCTGCGGATAGACGGGGAGCTGCTCGAACGGCTCCGGCAGCACGCGGCGAAAAGAGGAATGAGCGTGCAGGACTATGTGGTCCGCACGCTCATTCGTGACGACTTCGACCAGCGGTTCCAGACCGCCGTCGAGGAGACGGAGAGGTTCTACGGCGTCAGGTGAGACGCCGTGGAGCCGAGGGGGATCAGGTCAGACCCAGGGCCGGCATCAGGTAGTAGAAGGCGAAGACCGCCGAGACGACGTACATCGCCACCGGGATCTCGCGGTACCGGCCCGCGGCCAGGCGCAGCACGGTGAAGGTGATGAAGCCCATGCCGATGCCGTTGGTGATCGAGTAGGTGAACGGCATCATCAGCATGGTCACGAACGCCGGGATCGCGATCGTGTAGTCGGCCCAGTCGATCTCCTTGATGGAGTGCGACAGGATCAGGAAGCCGACCGCGATCAGTGCCGGGGTGGCCGCCTGGGACGGCACCATGGTGGCGATCGGGGTGAGGAGCAGCGAGACGGCGAACAGACCGCCCGTGACGATGTTCGCGAAACCGGTGCGGGCGCCCTCGCCGACACCGGCGGTGGACTCCACGAAGGCGGTGGTGGCCGAGGCGGAGCCGGCGCCGCCGGCCGCGACCGAGAGGCCGTCCACGAACAGCACGCGGTTGATGCCGGGCATGTAGCCCTCGGCGTCGGTCAGCTTGGCCTCGTCGCTGATGCCCATGATCGTGCCCATCGCGTCGAAGAAGCACGACAGCAGGACCGTGAAGACGAAGAGGATGCCGGTCAGCACGCCGACCTTGGAGAAGCCGCCGAACAGGCTGACCTGGCCGACCAGGCCGAAGTCCGGGGTGGAGACCGGGTTGCCGGGCCACTTCGGGACCGTCAGGCCCCAGGAGGGGATCTTCGCGACGGCGTTGATGATCATCGCGAGGACGGTCATGCCCACGATGGAGATCAGGATGGCGCCCGGCACCTTGCGCACGATCAGGGCGAAGGTGAGCAGCGCGCCCAGGATGAAGATCAGCACCGGCCAGCCGGTGAGGTGACCGCCGGTGCCCAGCTGGAGCGGGACGGTGGTCTGGGCGACGTCCGGGATACGGCTGACGAAGCCGGAGTCCACCAGGCCGATCAGCATGATGAACAGGCCGATACCGATCGCGATCGCCTTGCGCAGACCGAACGGCACCGCGTTCATCACGCGCTCCCGCAGCCCCGTGGCGACCAGCAGCATGACCACGAAACCGGCGAGGACGACCATGCCCATCGCGTCCGGCCAGGTCATCCGGGGTGCCAGCTGGAGGGCGACGACCGAGTTCACGCCGAGGCCCGCGGCCATGGCGATCGGCACATTGCCGATGACGCCCATCAGCAGGGTGCTGAAGGCGGCCGTCAGCGCGGTCGCCGTCACCAGCTGGGCGTTGTCCAGATGGTGCCCGTACATGTCCTTCGCGCTGCCCAGAATGATCGGGTTCAGCACGATGATGTACGCCATCGCGAAGAAGGTGGCGAGACCGCCCCGGACCTCACGCCCGACGGTGCTGCCGCGCTCGGAGATCTTGAAGTAGCGGTCGAGGGGGCCGCCGGCGAACGCGCCGCCCGGCTTCTCGGGGGTGGGGACCTTGGCAGGCGCCGAGGTGGACATGCGGGACCTCATCACCAAAGGGTTCCCCCGAGCCCTCTTGGAGTTTCCTACGATTAGAAGCGGTCAAAGACAAACGGTTTCAGTATGAACGTATGACTACTAGATCGCTATCTCCGCGCGTAGAACGTATGCAGTCCCGGTGCGGATCCGGTCGCCCTCCGGTCGGCCTCCGATCGTCTCCGATCGCCTCGTAAGCTGTCCGGCATGGCCAAGTGGATCCCCCAGCACGAGGCGCCCGAGCCCCTTGAGGGGCCCGTGGTCGCCACCATCACCGGCGGCACGATCGTCTGGTTCGTCCTGTTCCTCGTCCAGCTCCCCTTCTACGGCTGGTTCCACGAGCACGGCCATCTGTGGTGGCTGTGGACCTGCCTGGCCGGGGGCGGGCTCGGGCTGATCGGCATCTGGTACGTGCGGGGGCGGGACGCGGCGCTCAAGCGGGCGGCGCGGGAGCGGCCGGAATCCACCCCTGTGGAGTAGCGGCGCCGACAGAGGGCCGGGTGGGCGGCCGCGCAAAGGCCACGTACCGTCGGATACATGAGCCATATAGACGCCGGCGCCGAACTCGATCCGGTGCACCCGGTGGCCCTGCCCACGACCCGGGCGACGGGGCTGACCGGCGCGGAGGTCGCGGAGCGCCGGGCACGTGGCCAGGTCAACGACGTACCCGTGCGCAGCAGCCGCTCGCTCGGGGAGATCGTCCGGGCGAACGTGTTCACCCGGTTCAACGCGATCATCGGCGTGCTCTGGGTGATCACCCTGTTCGTCGCGCCGATCCAGGACAGCCTGTTCGGGTTCGTGATCCTCGCCAACACCGGCATCGGCATCGTGCAGGAGTGGCGGGCCAAGCAGACCCTGGACTCGCTCGCGGTGATCGGGGAGGCCCGACCGACCGTGCGCCGGGACGGCGCGGCCGTGGAGATCGGCACCGACGAGATCGTCCTGGACGACCTGATCGAGATCGGGCCCGGGGACAAGGTCGTCGTGGACGGGGTGTGCGCGGAGGCCGACGGACTGGAGATCGACGAGTCGCTGCTCACCGGTGAGGCCGACCCGGTGGTCAAGCGGCCGGGTGATCCGGTGATGTCCGGCAGCTTCGTGGTCGCGGGCGGCGGCGCCTTCGCCGCGACCAAGGTGGGCCGGGAGGCCTATGCCGTCAAGCTGGCCGAGGAGGCGTCGCGCTTCACGCTCGTCCACTCCGAGCTGCGCACCGGTATCTCCACGATCCTCAAGTACGTCACCTGGATGATGGTCCCGGCCGCGATCGGCCTGGTCGTCACCCAGCTCGTGGTCAAGAACGACGACCTCAAGGGCGCGGTCGCCCGCACCATCGGCGGCATCGTGCCGATGGTCCCGGAGGGCCTGGTGCTGCTCACCTCGGTGGCCTTCGCGATCGGTGTCATCCGGCTCGGCCGCAAGCAGTGCCTGGTGCAGGAGCTGCCCGCCATTGAGGGCCTCGCCCGCGTGGACACCGTCTGCCTGGACAAGACCGGCACGCTCACCGAGGGCGGCATGGACGTCACCGAGCTGCGCACGCTCAACGGCGCGGAGGAGTCGTACGTGCGCAAGGTGCTCGGCGCGCTCGGCGAGTCCGATCCCCGGCCCAACGCCTCGCTCCAGGCGATCATCGACGCCTACCCCGACAACGACGACTGGCGCTGCGTCGAGTCGCTCCCCTTCTCCTCGGCCCGCAAGTACAGCGGGGCCGCGTTCAGCGAGGGCGACGGGGAGACCAGCACCTGGCTGCTCGGCGCCCCGGACGTGCTGCTCGGCGCCGACGACCCGGCGCTCGCGGAGACCGTGCGGCTCAACGAGCAGGGGCTGCGGGTGCTGCTGCTGGCCCGGGCCCGCCGGGACCTGGACGACGCGGCGCCGGCCAAGGGCGCCCGCCCCACCGCCCTGGTCGTCCTCGAACAGCGGCTGCGCCCGGACGCGGCCGACACCCTGCGCTACTTCGCCGAGCAGCGGGTGGCGGCCAAGGTCATCTCCGGGGACAACGCGGTCTCGGTCGGCGCGGTCGCGGCCAAGCTGGGCCTCGACGGGACGGCGACGGACGCGCGGCGGCTGCCGGAGGACAAGGCGGAGATGGCCCGGGTGCTGGACGCGGGCACCGTCTTCGGGCGGGTCACCCCGCAGCAGAAGCGGGACATGGTGGGCGCGCTCCAGTCGCGCGGGCACACGGTGGCGATGACCGGCGACGGCGTGAACGACGTGCTCGCCCTCAAGGACGCCGACATCGGTGTGGCCATGGGCTCGGGCTCGGAGGCGACCCGGGCGGTGGCCCAGATCGTGCTGCTGGACAACAGCTTCGCCAGCCTGCCGTCGGTGGTCGGCGAGGGCCGCCGGGTGATCGGCAACATCACCCGGGTGGCGACGCTGTTCCTGGTGAAGACGGTCTACTCGGTACTGCTCGCGGTGCTGGTGGTCTGCTGGCAGGTGGAGTACCCGTTCCTGCCCCGCCATCTGACCCTGCTGTCCACGCTCACCATCGGCGTCCCGGCCTTCTTCCTGGCGCTGGCGCCCAACAACGAGCGGGCCAGACCGCACTTCGTGCACCAGGTGATGCGGTACTCGATCCCGGGCGGCGTGGTGGCCGGGGTGGCGACCTTCGTGACGTACCTGATCGCCCGGCACCACTACACGGGTCCCGGCCAGCTGGCGGCGGAGACCAGCGCGGCCACGCTGACGCTGTTCCTGATCTCCATGTGGGTGCTGGCGATCATCGCCCGCCCCTACACCTGGTGGCGGGTGATCCTGGTGGCCTCGATGGCGGTGGCGTTCCTGCTGGTGCTCGTCGTCCCCGCGCTCCAGGACTTCTTCGCGGTACGACTGGTGGGGCTCGCCATGCCATGGACGGCGGTGGCGGTCTCGGTGGTGGCGGCGGCCGCCCTGGAGTTCCTGTGGAAGTGGGTCGACCGCCGCTTCCCCGGCTAGCGGGGCTCACATCACCTGGTCACTGCTACTTTACGTCGACGTAGTCGCCCGTGGCGGTGGTCGCCGGGGTGGTCGTGGTGCCCGCGAAGGCGTAGCGGAAGTAGCCGTCGACCGTGGCGGTGGTCGTGGTCTTCAGGTTGCCCGTGGAGTTCGTCTTGACGGTCTTCAGCGTGGTGTAGGTGCTGGAGCCGCTCTTGCGGAACTGGAGCTTGACCGGCTGGTTGGCGTAGCCGTGGTACTTGCCGTCCTCCCAGTCGGCGCGGGCCAGCTTGCCGGAGACCGTGACGGTCTTGCCCTTCTTCACCGGCTCCGGGGCGGCGTCGGTGTTCAGGGTCGCCCAGCGCTGGAGGTTGTAGGAGTTGGTCGGGTCCTTGACGGCCACGCCCACCTTGGTCATGTCGGCCGGCTTGGTGGGGTTCTGGCCGTTGAACGCGACGGCGTAGCCGGCCGCCTTCCAGGCGCCGGCGTCCTCGCTGAGCAGCTCGGTCGGGTCGATGGCCACGGTGGACTTGCAGGAGGCCACCGTCTTGGAGGTGTCCGTGCAGGTCGAGACCGCGCTGTCGAAGTAGAAGATCGAGTCGTCGAAGGAGGCGCCGCGGTACAGCTCGATGGCCGCGACGAAGTCCTTGGCGTGGATGTTGACCTCGGTGCCGTGCGTCAGCGTGAAGGAGACGGGCACCTTGACGAGGTTGGTGGTGCCGGCGGCGATGTTCTTGCCGTTGTTCACCTTCACGGCGGAGAAGGTGGCGTTCAGCTTGTAGGGCGTGCCCGAGGCGGCGACGGCGAAGGTCGCGCGGCCCGGGTGCTGGGCGGCGTGGGCGACCTTGCTCGCGGAGTTCCCCGCGGGCACCCGCTCCTGCCCGGCGGCGTGCGCCGCGGGCAGGGCGAGGGCGGAGAGGGCCAGGGCGCCGGAGACGGCGGCCACGGTGGCACGAATACGCATGTGCGGTTCCCCTGCGTACGAAGTAGACGGGAGTCGGACGACTCCGGAAGATCAGACGACGCACGCAAGGGAACGGTTGTACGGAACTTGTGGGTTTCGTGAGAGACGCCCGGAGATCAGGGACGTCTGGTGGGCAGGGGAGTCAGGGGCGTCTGGAGGTCAGTCGAACCAGCGGTCCCGGGCCAGTTCCGCCGTCCGGGAGGGGTCCTCCAGCAGGGCGGCGACCTCGAAGCGGCGCGGCCACTGCCGGGCCGCCCAGGCGAGTCCGGCGGCGACCCCCTCCAGGGTGGCCGCGTGCAGCACCCCGTCGTCGGTGAGCCGCCAGTCGATCTCCACGCCGTCCACGACCAGTTCGTCGTGCTCGACGTACGTCTCGGGCGTGCGCGGGCCGAGGAGCATCCGTACCGAGTCCGGTACGTCGTGCTCGGCGCCCTCGGAGTGCACCTCGCCGGTGACGGACTCGCTGAGCCGCCGCACCTGGAACAGCTCGGCCAACTCGGCGGCACGGGACGGCCGTACGGGCAGCAGGGGCACACCGGAGGTGAAGGGCAGCAGGTCCGGGGAGTCGACGACCACGGCGTCGGCGGCGTCCACCACCGTCACCCGCCCGTCGGTCACGGCCCGCAACTCGTCCGGCAGGGTGACCTGTTCCGGGTCGATGTCGGCCAACGCGCCGTACAGGCCGTGCAGTTGAGCGCCGGTGACCGGGCGGTCCGGGTCGGCGAGCCGGTCCAGGAGTTCGGCGGCGCCGCCGGGTTCGGCCAGCAGGGCGCCGACCGAGGTCCGTACGCCGAGGGCGCGCAGCACCTGTTCGTCTTCAAAGCCGGTGGCGTCGGCCTCGTCGTACAGGCCGCGCAGCAGCGGGTCGCCGCCGGCGGCGAGGAGGCCCGCGGGGCGCCGGCCGTCCAGCACCGGGTGCCCGCGCAGCCACCAGGCGGTGTACGGCCGTACGACCTCGTGAGTGCCGTCGGGCAGCAGGACGCGCACCGGCTGGGTGAGGGCGTCGCGCAGCGGCGGGCGGGCGAGCAGGGTGAGGGCCTCGGGCCAGTGGTCGTCGTCCACGAGGTCGAGGTCGCGGACGGCGACGAGTTCGGTGGCGACCGGGGGGACCGGGCTGTCCGGGAAGCGGTCGAGGATGTCCTCGCACCACACGTCCACGGCGTCCAGCAGTCCGGCGTCGTCCGGCTCGGCGAAGTCGCCCTCGCGGGGCTCCAGTTCGTCCGGGTCGAGGACGACATCGGTGGCGCGGACCAGCGCGAAGGTGGCGAGCACCCCGCAGGCGGTCAGCGGCTGTTCGCCCCACTTGTCCGCCAACTCCTGGTCGACGGCCGCCAGTTCGTCCTCGCGGATCACCCGGGCGAAGGGGCTCCCGGGGAACACCAGCTCGCCCGCGGGGGCGAGTTCGCCGTCCTCGTCGGGCAGCGCGAGGGCGCCGAGCCAGGGCTCGTCACCGGGCTCCAGGCCCGCGTCCCGCACCAGGGCAAGGACGGTGTCGGCGAGTTCCTCCGCGTCGGGTGCGTCCTCCTCCCAGCCGAGGGCGCCCCCGTCGTCCAGGGAGGCGGCGACGGCGGCCCGCACCTGGGGGGTGGTGAGCACCGCGCGCGGGGTGGCGGGCAGCGCGCCCAGCTTCTCCAGCAGCGGGTGGGCGGCGTCCTCGTGAGCGACCTTCAGGCCGAGCCGGGCGAGCACGTCCGCGTCGATCCGGGTGCCGTCGGGGGTGGGCAGCAGCACCTGGCGCGGGCCGATGGTGGTGCGACGGTCCGCAAGCGGCACCGGGAGTCCGGAGAGCCGTTCGACGTCCACCCCGGCGAGGCTGTCGTAGAGCCGCCACCACCAGTCGGGGTCCTTCTCCAGGCCCGCGAGCCGGTCCACGGCGTCGGCGAGCGGGAGCCGGGCGACCCCGAGGGTGCGCAGCTCGGCGCGGCGCTCCAGACCGGCGGGCAGCAGGGTGGGCAGCACTTCGGCGAGCACCCGCACGGTCTCGGCACCGGCGCCCTCCACGATCTCCGCGTCCCGGGGGCGCAGCGCCTCGGGCAGCTCGTCCTCGCCGCCGTCGCCGGGCAGCGCGGGCGGCAGGAACGCGGTGCGCGGCAGCCGCTCCAGGAGGGCCTGGCGCAGCGCCCCGTCCAGCTCGCCCTTGCCCAGCGGCCCGGGTACGAGGTCGACGGCGGCCTCGGT
>NZ_MUNF01000180.1 GCF_002154555.1 Streptomyces murinus | reverse complement strand
GCCCCCGTATCCCGGAGCAGTGTCCCGGCCCGCGCCCCGGAGCAGGGCCCGAAGCCTCAGCCCGGCGTGCCCATCCGGTGGCGCAGGGTGGCGGCGAAGTCCTCGGCCATCTCCAGCCGTGCGCGCAGACTCTCACAGCGGTCATCGGTGGTCCGCCGGAAGGCGTCCAGCCGCTCCCGCAGCCGGGCCAGCTCGGCACCGGCGGGCGGGGCGTCGGTGNNCGGTGATCTCCAGCAGGTCCCGCATCTCCTCCAGGGAGAAGTCCAGCGGCTTCATCCGGCGGATCACCATGAGGCGGTCGACGTCGGACTCCGTGTACAGCCGGAAGCCGCCCTTGCTGCGGGCCGAGGGGACGACCAGCCCGACCTCCTCGTAATGGCGGATGGTGCGCAGCGACAGGCCGGTCCGCTCGGCCACCTCACCGATCTGCATCTGCCGCTGATCCGTCATCGTCCGGTGATCCCCTTCTCCATGTCCCTCGGTCTCTCCATGTTCCTCGATCGCGACGGACCTCAGACCCTCAGACCCTCCCCTTACGTCAGGGTAGAGTCTGAGGGTTCGCATCCGGGCCATGATGCCCGCTCCGGTGGCCGTCCGGCCGCCGCGTGGACGGTCCGGGCCCCGCCGAAGCGGCCGGGCCGGCGAGAGACTCCGCCCCGCCGCGGGCGCCCGAACGGAGACCGTCGTATGTCATCACCGCTGCCCGCGGCACGCAGGCCGCGCCTGTCCAAGCCCGTGTGGCTCGGCTCCCCGAAGGTGCTGCGCACCGAGGTGCTGGCCGGGCTGGTCGTCGGGCTCGCGCTGATCCCGGAGGCGATCTCCTTCTCCGTCATCGCCGGTGTCGACCCCAAGGTGGGGCTGTACGCCGCCTGCACCATGGCCATGGTGATCGCCTTCGCCGGCGGCCGGCCGGCCATGATCTCCGCCGCCACGGGTGCCGTCGCCCTGGTCGTCGCGCCCGTCGTCCGCCAGCACGGACTCGGCTACCTCATCGCCACCGTCGTCCTCGCGGGCGTCTTCCAGATCGTCCTGGGCGCCCTCGGCGTGGCCAAGCTGATGCGGTTCGTGCCGCGCAGCGTGATGGTGGGCTTCGTGAACGCGCTGGGCATCCTGCTGTTCACGGCCCAGATCCCCAACCTCCGCGATGTGCCCTGGCCGGTCTACCCCCTCGTCGTCGGGGGCCTCGCGCTGATGCTGCTCCTCCCCCGGCTGACCAAGGCGGTGCCCGCGCCGCTCGTGGCCATCGTGATCCTCACGGCGATCACCGTGGCCGCGGGGATCGCGGTGCCGACGGTCGGCGACAAGGGCAAGCTGCCCTCGTCCCTGCCGGTGCCGGGCCTGCCCGACGTGCCGTACACCTGGCACACCCTCACCGTCATCGCGCCCTACGCCTTCGCGATGGCCCTGGTGGGGATCATGGAGTCGATGATGACCGCGAAGCTGGTCGACGACCTCACGGACACCCCCTCCGACAAGACCCGGGAGGCGGTCGGTCAGGGCATCGCCAACATCGTCACCGGCGTCTTCGGCGGCATGGGCGGCTGCGGGATGATCGGCCAGACGATGATCAATGTGAAGAGCGGCGCCCGTACCCGGCTGTCGACCTTCCTCGCCGGGTTTTTCCTGCTCGTCCTGTGCATCGTCCTTGGCCCGGTCGTCTCCACGATCCCCATGGCCGCGCTGGTCGCCGTCATGGTGCTGGTCTCCGTCGGCACCTTCGACTGGCACTCGGTCAGGCCGGCCACGCTGCGGCGGATGCCGGTCGGGGAGACGGCGGTCATGGTCATCACGGTGATCGTCGTGGTCGCGACGGGCAATCTGTCCATCGGCGTCGTCGTCGGCTCCGTGACGGCCATGGTCATCTTCGCGAGGCGGGTGGCCCGCATGGCCGACGTCACGGCGGTCACCGACCCGGACGGCACGCAGGTCGTCTACGCCGTCACCGGCGAGCTGTTCTTCGCCTCGTCCAACGACCTCGTCCAGCGGTTCGACTACGCCAACGACCCCGACGACGTCGTCATCGACCTTTCCGCCACACATATCTGGGACGCCTCCTCGGTGGCCGCGCTGGACGCGATCGAGACGAAGTACGCCCGACGCGGTAAGCGGGTCAGCATCATGGGGCTGAACGAACCCAGCGCGGTGATGCGTGAGCGGGTGGCGGGGACCCGCTGACGGGGTTCAGGGGGCCGCCCTGCCTCCGGGTGCGGGGGAGGGCGGCCTGCGTGGGGCTACGGGCTCTCAGGAATATGGGAGCGCCGACGGCAGATGGTTAAACACCGCAAACATCATGAACGTGAACGCGAGAAAAATAGACGACTTCACTGGTGCTGCTCTCTCGATGAAAGGACTCCGTGAATCACGTGAACGGATGTTCGGTGTCGAGCACTTGACGATCACGTGTGCGGGTACTTTTACAGTGCTGCTGCACCCGAAGTCAATCTGGCATCCGCGAGGAGAGAAAGGGCTGATCAGCTCCGCCGTTGTGGCCGGGGAGCGGCGCGCAGGGTGGCGAGGATCTGCGACGCCCGGGCCGCTTCCGCGGGAGCGCCGATTTGCTTGCTCACGGTGAGGCTCTCCTCAAGGTGTGCCCTCGCCTGCGCCGCGCGACCGGTGTCCAGTTCGGCGAGGGCGGCGTCGTAGGACGTGTCGACCACCTCGCCCGCGGCGTTGATGCGCCGGGCGAGGGTGAGCGCGGCGACGTGGAGCGGTACCGCCTGCTCACTGCGGCCGGCCGCGCGATGCGCCTTGCCGATCCGATTGAGGGCGAGGGCCTCCCTGCGCCGATCGGCCATGGTCCGGAAGACCTCCAGGGAACCCTGCGACAGCGTCAGCGCCTCTTCTGTTTGCCCCAGCCCTATCAGGGCGTTGGCCAAGTTCATCTGAAGAGTTGCCTGCTCTCTTCTGTCGGATCTCCGAGACGCCAGGGAAATGGCTTTTCGGTAGGCGAACTCGGCAGATTTCAGGTCGCCCGTTCTCGTCGATACTTCCGCCAGGTTGTTGAGCGAAACGAAGATGCCGCGCTCGTGGCCGATCGCGGTGAATTCGGAAAGAGCAGAGTTGAAGCAAGTCAGTGCGGCATCGCTTTTCGCGAGGTGAGCGTAAGTCGATCCCAGTATGTTGTAGCTGCGCGCCACCTGGAGCCCATTTTTCATTTGCATACGAGAATCAAGGGCCTGTTCTTGCAGGGATTTCACCAGCCCGTACTGGCCCGTCTGCCACAGTGGAATGCACAGCTGATTGACGCATTCACACTCCAGTTCCGAGTCCCCCAGGGCGCGCGCCAGCTCCAGTGCCTCGCGTGCGGCCGAGATCGCTTCGTCGTAGCGGGAGCGATGGCTGTGCGCGACGCCGAGATCGAGCAGCGCCCGTGCCTGCGCCTTGCGGTCCCCTGCGGCCGCCCAGTGCGCGACGGCCCGTCCGAGCAGCGTCTCCGTCGTGGTCAGGCGGCCCTGTGTGTCAAGGAACTCCGTCAATACATGTACGGATAAGGCGAGTTGACGCTCAGACCCCTGCCGGCTGATCCACTCCAACGTATCCGAGAGGTTGCCGCTTTCGGTCAGTAGCCATTGCTCGGCCGCATGTACGTCATTGATCTCGGGGAGGGTAATGAAGTCGTCGGCGTCCAGACTGGTGCGGGAGCGGTAGGGGTGGACCAGACGGTCCGCGCGATCCGCCGCGCCCATATAGAACGTCGCCAGCCGTGCCATCGCCGCCCGCGACTCCGTTTCCTCCGTGTCGCTCAGTGAGCGTGCGTACGTACGCAGAAGATCGTGCAGGGTGAAGCGATGCGGGGCCGGTTCGGAAAGCAGATGCTGGGTGAGCAGCTGCTCCAGCGCGCGTTCCGTCGCGGCGAGGGGCAGACCGGTCAGCGCCGCCACCGCATGCGGTCCGAACTCCATTCCGGTATGGAGGCTTGTCCGGCGGAAGACCAGCTGCTGTTCGGCGTTCAGCGCGCGATAGGACAGGGCGAACACATGCTCCAACGTCCGTTCACCGTCACGGAGTTCATCGAGCCCGCCCGCTCCGGCGGTCAGCTGCCGCAGCAGGTCCGCCGCGGTCCACGACGACCTGGCCAGCAGCCGGCTCGCCGCGATCTCGACGGCCAGCGGCAAGTGACCGCAGACGCGCACGATGTCCGCGATCTCCGCCGCCCGGGACCGCCCGCCCGCACCGAGGCGCCGTTCGAAGAGGGCGATCGCGTCGGCGCTCGGCAGCACGTCGAGCGAGATCGAGCGCGCGCCCGGCAGACCCGTGAGCCGGCGGCGGCTGGTCACCACGACCGCCGTCGGCGAGGCGCCGGGAAGCAGTTGCCGTACCTGCTCCGAGCAGACGGCGTCGTCCAGGATCACCAGCATCCGCCGGTCCCGCGCCAACGACCGCCACATCGCGGTGAGTTCCTCGGTGTCCTGCGGCAACTCCTTGCCCTCCGGGCCGAGCACCCGCAGCAGCGTGGTGAGCGCGCGGTCCGGGGCGCCGGCCGTCCGGTCCGCCGCGTGGCCGCCGAGCCGTACGAAGCAGCGGCCGTCGGGATAGCGGTCCGCCACCTCGTGCCCGCAGTGCACGGCCAGCGCGCTTTTGCCGACGCCCCCCATTCCCTCCACGGTCACCACGGCCCCCGACTCGCCCCCGCCCTCGGACAGGGCCGAGGTGAGCCGCCGTAACTCCTCGCGGCGGCCGATCCAGGGAACGTCCCGCGGCAGGTTGTCCGGCACGGGACGGCCGGGCCGTGCGGCGGGCCGGCGGCGGGGGCCCTGGCCGTACAGCGCGCCCGCCGGGGTGCCGGCCAGGATTCCCTCCTGGATGCGATGGAGGCGCCGGCCCCCGTCCAGGCCGATGTCCCGGATGACGCGCTGCCGGGTGCGTTGCAGCAGCTTGGTCGCCTCCGCCGTACGACCGCCGCCGTGCAGCGCGACGGCCAGCAGCCCCACCAGGGCCTCGTCCACCGGGTGTTCGGGCGCCAGCGGGGCGAGCACCGGCACCGCCTCGGTGAACCTGCCCGCGTTCATGAGGAGTTCGGCGCGGGTCATGGCGGCGATCAGGGCCGTCTCGCCCACCGTGGCGCGCAGGTGGTCCGGCCAGGAACCGGAGATCCCGGCGAGCGGCTCGCCGTACCGGTGGGCGTCCGCCCGTTCCAGCAGCTGGAGCGCCGCGTCGTCGTCACTGCCCTTGAGCGCGCGGGCCTGTTCGACGCAGCTGGTGTAGGCGCGCAGGTCGACGCGGTCGGGGTCGACATGCAGGACGTACGAGTTCGTCCGGCTGGTGATGGTCGGCGCGCCGGGGTCGGCCGTCCGCAGCGCGCGGCGCACCCGGGAAATATGGGTGTGCAGCGTCTCGCGGGCGGTGGCCGGCGGATGGTCGTCCCAGATGCGGTGGACCAAACTGTCCACGCTCACGGACCGCCCCGCGTCCCAGGCCAGCGCGGCAAGGGCCGCCCGGGACTTCGTGGGCCCCAACGGCCCGGCCCGCCCACCGACGCGTACCTCGACCGAACCTGAGAGCCGGATCTCGAACTCCACCAGAGTCCTCCCGCCGGTAGGACCTGTACTGGCCGGGCATACGAGCGTGTCATGACCCCGCTCACGCTGGCTATGCGCGCGCCGCACGATCCCGAATTTGACCGATAAACAAGATATTTTCCCGGGCCCGGCGCCGGGGGCTGGGGGTTCTGAGGGGGCGGAGCCCGAAGAGAGGCCCTGGGACGGTGCGGGGTGGCGGGAATCGGCCCGTGCGACCTCCGGGCGGTCTTCACATGATCTTTCCGGAACCCTCGGTTCCGCCGCCGACGGGCCGTGTCACGGTGGTCGGACCGATGATGATCAAGGAAAGGGGCCGCCGTGGCGCTGGAACTGACGGAACGGGTACGGGAGCGGCTGGAAGGGGCGAACTTCTGGTCCGTGGCCACGGTGACGCCGGACGGGGCGCCGCACGCGACCCCGATGTGGGTGGGACTGGAGGACGGGCTGATCGTCTTCAACACCTCGGTCGGGCGGATCAAGGAGGAGAACCTGCGCCATGACCCCCGGGTCCACCTCTCCCACGCCGACACCGAGAACCCCTACGACCGGGTCCTGGTGTCCGGCCGTGCGGTGCGCCTCGTGACGGGTGAGGAGGCAGAGCAGGGGATGGACCGGCTGGCGCGGAAGTACCTGGGACAGGACAGCTACCCGTGGCTGATGGAGGGGGAGCGGCGGGTGCATGTGCTGGTCGAGGCGGAGAAGGCGCGGCACGTGGTGGGGGTGGAGCCGTTCCGGGCGGGGGTGCTTCCTTCCTGAGCCCGCCGGTCGTGCTTCCTTCAGCCTGCCGGCCGGGCCTCTTGAGCCTGCCGGTCGTGCTTCCTGGGTCCGCCGGTCGTGCTTCTTGAGCCTGCCGGTCGTGGTCGCGTACGACGGTGTCGGGTGCGCGCGGCGCTCAGACGCTTGACGTCCCTCGGCGGCGCCGCAGCAGAATCCCCGCCCCGATCACCGCGCCCGCGAGGGTGGGCAGGCCGTGGATGTCGTGGAAGGCGTTGTCTACGACCGCTCCGGCCAGTACCGCGGCGCCCCAGACGCGCACCCGGTTGAGCAGGGGCCGGGGCCAGCCCTTCTCCTGGGCTGCGAGGAAGAGCCAGGACACCAGAGCGCCGGCCAGGCCGAGCACGGCGATGGAGTTGCCGGCGCCGTGCGGCTGCCAGACGTAGCCGAGGCCCTCGCCGATCGCCGCGGGCACCAGGTACAGCGCCAGTACGCCCTTGGCGCCGAAGATCCTCTCGGCGGGGATGCCGAGGGCCGCGATGGCGGGCACGGTCACCAGGGCCTGCCAGCCGGGGGACTGCACCAGCAGCGGGGACAGGGCCCGCCACCACTCGCCCGACGCCAGCGCGCCGGGATCGCGGCGCAGCGCGGCGAGCACCCCGGGGAAGGCGAACTGGGCCGCGGTCACCGCCCCGGTGACCAGGAACAGCGTCGCCGTCACCGGCGGCACCCGTCGGCCGCGGGCGCCGGGCCGGGGCTCCGGGGCCGGTGGCCGTTCGTCGTGCCGTGCACCGGTCACCCCGTACAACTCCCGTCCGCGCCATGGTCGTTCCGGTGCGCGACGGGACGCCCGCGCGGCCGGTCCATGCGTTCCGCAGGCCGCCCGTGTCCCGCTGGAGCGGCCCGCCGGAGGCTATCGCGAGTGGTCGACGGCCGGTGCGACCGGCTGTGCGGGCCGGCGGTCCGCGAACTTCTCGACGGCGGCCGGGGTGACGGGCGTGAAGAAGTTGACGAGGTTGCCGTCGGGGTCGCGCAGCAGCAGCGAGCGGTTGCCCCAGGGCATCGTGGTCGGCTCGGTGACGAACTCGGTGACGAAGCCGGACAGGTCCCGGTGGACGCGGTCCACGTCGTCGACCAGGAACTCCGTGATCACGCTGTGGTTGTCCGCCGGGCGGGCGGAGCCGGGCGCGAACAGCGGGACCGTGCGGGTGCCGGCGATCGCGAGCGTGGCGCCCGCGGGCCGGAGTTCGGCGAAGTCCTCGGTGGCCCACGCGGCCCGCACCCCCAGGGCGCGCTCGTAGAACGCGACGAGGCGTGCCACGTCGCCGGTGATGACGCGGATCGAGACGAAGTCCATGGGGGTCTCCCTGCGGTGCCGGATTCGGGTTGCGTCCCGCACGTTAGGAGAAATAGGGGACAGAATCGGTCCACTATCGGCGTTAGATTGTGCGCATGTCCCGACCCACCGGCCGCGTCCTGACCCTCCTCGAACTGCTCCAGTCGGGCGGCACCCGGACCGTGGCCGAGCTGGCCGACCGCCTCGGCGTCCAGGGCCGGACCGTGCGCCGGTACGTGGACCAGCTGATCGACCTGGACGTGCCCGTGGAGTCGGTGCGCGGCCGCTACGGCGGATACCGGCTCGCCCCCGGATACCGGCTGCCGCCGCTCATGCTCGGCGACGACGAGGCACTGGCCGTCCTGCTCGGTCTGATCGCCGGCCGCCGGGCGGGCCTGACGACGGCGCAGCGCACGGCGAACGAGACCGCCTCGGCGAAGATCCGGCGCGTCCTGCCCCGGCACCTCGCCGGCCGCCTGGACACCCTCCTGGACGCCCTGGCCTTCACGGACGAGCCCGGCACGTCCGACACCGCGCAGCCCCCGGACAGCGCCGTCCTCCTCACCCTCGCTGACGCGGTACGCCACCGCCGCCCGGTCTCGATCCGCTACACCGACCGCGCGGACCGGCGCAGCGAACGCACCCTGCACCCGTACGGGATCGTGGCGCACGCGGGCCGCTGGTACGTCACCGGCGAGGACGCCTCCCGCGCCGAGGACCGCACCTTCCGCCTGGACCGCATCGGTGCCGCGCGCACCCTGCCCGGCACGTTCGAACCGCCCTCCGGCCCCGACCCGGCCGAGCGTGTCCTGGCCGCCTTCGCCACCGCCGAGTACCGCCACCAGGTCACCCTGCGGATCCACGGCACCCCGGCCCACCTCCGCACCCGCCTCCCCGCCACCGTCGCCACCCTGGACGACCCCACGGGGGACCGGGCCCCGACCGCCGAACGCTGGCTCCGCGTCCGCCTCCACGCGGAACGCCTCGACTGGCTCCCCCCTCTCCTCGCCTCCCTGGACCGCCCCTTCGTGATCGAGAGCCCCGACGAACTGCGCGCCCTGATGGCGGAGTTCGCCGAGCGGCTGACGTCCTACGCCGACCGGGCGTGACGACGTGGATCCGTGCCGGTGTGGTGAAGGACCGGGACCCCGGTGTCCAAGTCCTTGTAGCGGCAGCCGGATTTGGTCAGACTCGTCCTGAAACTTCTGCTGGTCATGGGGGACGGGATGAGGCGTTCGGCGGACAGTGATCCATTAGGCGGCGGGTCGGGGCAGGGGGCGCGGGCCGGTGGGGTTCCGGTGCGCAAGGACGCCGGCGGTGCCGGGCCCGCGCCCTCGCTCGCGGAGGTCGTCGGGGCCGCCGGCGGGCTGCCGGAGGACGCGGTGCTGTGGATCGCGGCGGGCCTGGCCGGAGCCCTCGCCGTGCTGCAC
>NZ_MUNF01000018.1 GCF_002154555.1 Streptomyces murinus | reverse complement strand
GGATGGGGGAGGGGGTGGCGTCGGGCATGGGGAGCCTCCGGTGAATTCGCTGAGTGAGCGACCGGAGGCTGACGGTAGCGAGGCTTGAGTTATGGATGCAATGTCTGCGGAGATAATTGTCTCCAACGAGTGACGTGCCGTCAGGATGCGACAGACTGGGGCCGTGACTCGTACCTCATCCCTGGGTAACCGAACGTCAACTGTCCTGGGCCGCAGGCTCGGTGGAGAACTGCTGCGGCTGCGGGACGCGGCGGGCAAGACCCAACGGCAGGCCGCCGAGGCGATCAACGCGACGAACTCGAAGATCGTGAAGATGGAACAGGGCTGGGTTCCGATGCGGGACCCGGACATCCGCGTGCTCTGCGAGTGCTACGGGCTCGACGATCCCGAAGCGGTGGGCCGGCTCCTTGACCTGGCCAGGCTGGACCGCGAACGCCGTAAGGCCAAGGGCTGGTGGCAGGACTCGCCCCACCCGGGTGCGCTCACGGAGTACATCGCACTGGAGGCTGCCGCCAGTCGAGTGCGGACATGGCAACTCTCCCTGATCCCGGGCCTGTTCCAGACCGCCGAGTACGCCCGTGCGCTCGCGGTCAGCGAAGGCGCGGGCGTCTGGGAGGACCCGGACGAGATCGAGCGCCTGGTGGAGATCCGCATGCGCCGTCAGCAACGTCTGTACGACGAGCACCCACTTGAGGTGTACGCCATCGTCTGGGAGGCGGCACTGCGGCAGTTGATCGGCGGCCCCGGCGTCATGCGCGCCCAGCTGGAGCACCTGCTGAAGGTGGCCGAACTGCCCAACGTCCGCTTGCAGGTTCTGCCGTTCCATGCGGGCGGGCACCCGTGTCTCACCGCTTCGTTTACCATCATCTCGTTCGCTGAGAGTGAGGCGGTGGACGTCGTTCACGCGGACACCAACACGTCCACGGTGTGGGCGGAGAACAAGTCCGACAGCACGGCGTACGACGCCTTCTTCGAGCGCACGGCCCGGCTCAGCCGCGCCCAGCGTGATTCGGCCCAGCTGATCGACACCATTCGCCAGGAGATCTGACCTCATGCCCGAGTTCGACTTCGTGAAGTCCAGCTACAGCAACACCGGGGGCGAGTGCGTCGAAGTCGCCCGCAACGTCCCCGACGTCGTCGCCGTCCGCGACTCCAAGACCCCCGACGGGCCGCTGCTCCGTCTCGACCCCCGTGCCTGGACGGAGTTCACCGTTTCGCTCGGCTGACGGCACGGTCCCGGGAGCCCCCCCGCGCCCCCGGGACCGCACGGCGTCACGCGTACCGCAGCTCCCCCGGCCGTGCCGAGCGGTGCAGCAGGGGCAGGGCGGTGGCCGCCGAGAGCAGGCAGCAGGCGTAGACGAGGACCGGCACCAGCAGGGCGGCGTACGGCACGGTGACGGTGCCGCCGGTCAGCGTGGCGTACCCGGTGCCGATCAGCATGCCTCCGGCGCCCGCCAGGACCAGCGCGGGCAGCAGCGGCAGGGCGGCCTCCAGGAGCAGGGCCCGGCCGAGCACCGCCCGCGGCACCCCGGCGGCGACCTGCGCGGCCAGCCCCCGGCGACGGCTCGCCAGTGACTCGGCGGTCGCCACGGCGAGCCCGCACAGGGTGATCGCGAGGGCGACCAGGATCGCGGCTCCCGTCAGGTCGATGCCCGTGGTGTAGAAGGACATCGGCATGCCGAGCCCATGGTCCCGGCGCATCCGGTGCAGATCGGCGAGGAGCGTCTGCCGCACGCCCGCGAAGCCGGTGCCGACCACCGTGACCAGCAGGACGGCCGCATGGGTGCGGGCCGCGGCCCATGGATCGTCGCGCAGCCGCTCCGCCGCGATCAGCGCCGCCGCGGTCCGGGCCCGGCGCGCCACCAGCCTCCCGGCCAGCCGCGCCGTGCCCCCGGCCAGCCCCACCGTCCCCGCGCCGACCATCACGACCAGCGCGAACACGGTCAGCGGCAGCCACCCGCGCGCACCGCCGAAGGCGGCCAGTGCCGCGAGAAGGGCGAACAGCAGCCCGCCCGCGAGCAGCGGCACCCGCCCCGGCCCGCCGCGCGGCCGCACCCGGCGCACCCGGCCGAGCGGCGAGGCCACCAGCCGGCGCAGCGCCAGCACGGCCACCGCGGTGCCCACGACCGGCACCCCGAGCGCGATCAGCGCGAGGCCGGCCCAGGCCGCCGGTTCCGGGCTGCTCCACAGACGCAGTACGGCCGTGACAGCGGCGACGGTGGCGAGCAGCGAGCCCAGCAGACAGGCCGGACCGGTCTCCAGCGCGGCGATCCGGCGCACCTGGGCCGGGGTGGCACCGGCCAGCCGCAGCCCGGCCAGCCGCCGATCGCGGTGCACGGCACCGATCCGGGCGCACTGCCCGAGGAAGCCCAGCACCGGCACCAGCAGCAGGAGAAGGGCCAGGACGACCCCCGAGCGCTCGCCCGGCCGGTCCAGCAGACCGTCGCCGACGGAGACGCGGTACTGCCCCCGCAGCGCGGCCAAAGCCACCGCGGCCTGGGCGAATCCCGTCGCCAGCGCGGACCCGGCCGTGGTCAGCCCGGCCCGCCACCACTCCCGCCGGTCCGCACCCCGGCCGAGCCACCAGGCCAGCCGTGCCTCCGTCCACACGCTCACGCCGCCACCTCCGCGGGGAGCACGAGACCGTCGCTCAGCCGCACCTCGCGGTCCGCGTACGCCGCGACCTGCGCGTCGTGCGTGATCAGCAGGACCGCCGTACCCGCCGCGCGGGCCGTGCGCACCAGCGCCGTCATCACCTGCTCGCCCGCCAGCGAGTCCAGGGCTCCCGTCGGCTCGTCCGCGAAGACCACCTTCGGACCGGTCACCAGTGCCCGCGCCAGCGCGACCCGCTGCGCCTGTCCGCCGCTCAGCTGACCGGGCCGCAGTTCTTCCTGCTCTCGCACCCCGAACCGCTCCAGCCACTCGCCCGCCCGCCGCCGGGCCTCGGTGCGGGAGGTTCCGGCCAGCAGCAGCGGCAGCCCCACGTTGTCCACGGCCGTCAGCTCCGGGATCAGCTGCCCGAACTGGAAGACCACCCCGAACTCGGTGCGGCGCAGCTCGGTCAGCCGCTGTTCCGGCAGTCGGTCGAGTCGCTGCCCGGCGTACGACACCGAGCCCTCGTCCGGTCGTACGATCCCCGCCAGCATGTGCAGCAGTGTGGACTTCCCGCTGCCGCTGGCCCCCGTCACGGCCAGGATCTCGCCCGCGGCCAGTGCGATCGAGGCGCCGCGCAGCGCCGGTGTCCTGCCGTGCGCCTTGACGAGATCCAGGCCCGCCAGCAACGGCTCCGCGCCGCTCATCAGGTCCCCCCTGTGCTTCATGTCGTCTCGACCTCCGAGGTCAATGTGGTCAGCCGGGCCCCCGTGGTGGTCATCCAGCGCAGGTCGGCGTCGAGGTGGTTCAGGGCGTAGTCCGCCGAGAGCACGGTCGCCAGGTCGGCGTCCGGGCCCGTCTTGACCACCGTCAGCTCCCGCATCCGTGCCTTGTGCGCGGCCTGCTGGGCGCGCAGATAGGCGGCCGGATCGCCGCCCGCCAGGATGGAGACGACGACCTTGGCGAAGATCTCGTTCGCCACGAACGGCGCGGGCGGCGCGATCTCACCGGCCCAGCGGGCCAGCTCGCGTGCGCCGGCGGCCGTCGAGCGATACAGGGTGCGCTCGGGACCGCCGTCCGCGTCCGTCCCCTCGATCTCCGCGAGACCGTCCCTGACCAGGCGTTGCAGCGTTGTGTAGACCTGCCCGTAGGCCAGTGGGCGCGCCTGCGGGAAGCGCTCGTCGTGGCGGCGCTTGAGGTCGTAACCATGGCTCGGCCCCGCCTCCAGCAGGCCCAGGAGGATGTGCCGGGTGCTCATGGCGGATCAGTATGCACCAGATACATGTACTGAGTGAATAGTGAGTGCGACGGCGTTCTCGGGGTAGGGCTGCGATGACCCCCGAAGACCCCACGACGAGGAGGCCCCCGTGCCCGCACCGGCCCGCACCCCGATCCCGGCCCAGTGGAAACACCGCCGTACGGACAGCCTGCGCAAACCCCTGGCGGAGACGTCCGCCGAGACCATCGAGTCGATCGAGTCGACCGAGACCGGAGAGATCAGGCTGTACGCGTTCAACGCGGAGGCCGCCGCCACCACGGCGCCGCTCACCAGTGAGCCGCCGCTGCCCGCCGCCGGGCACAAGAACACCACCGTCAGCCCGCTGCGCCGCTGGAAGATCTGGCGGATCTCGCTCAGCGCCTTCCTGCTGGACTTCCCGCAGTTCACCGTCCTGTCGTTCGCCGCGATCTATCTGCACAAGGTGCACGGGGTCGGCATCACCGCCATCTCCGGTCTGCTCTTCGTCGTCCAGGCCCTGGGCGCGGTCTCCCGGGTGTGGAGCGGGCGCTGGACGGACAGCAGGGGCGGCCGGCACCGCCGTACCCTCGTCATCGCCTACAGCTGGATCATCGCCGCCTGCTTCGTCGGCCTCGCGCTGTGCCAGTCCGGGCCCGCCTGGATCGCGGCCGCGCTGATGGTGGTGGCCGGTCTGCTGTCCTGCGGCTGGCACGGGGTGCACTACGCCGAGATCGCGATCATGGCGGGCAAGGAGCGCTCCGGGACCGCCCTCGGGCTGGAGAACACCATGGTGTTCGCGGGCGCCTTCCTCACTCCGCTGGTGATCCCCGGGATCCTCTCGGCCACCAACTGGCCCGTGGTCATGCTGCTCATCGGGGCCGTGCCCGCCGTGCTGTCGGCGGTGGTCATGCCCCGCGAAGGGAAGTAGCCGCCCGCCCGGTTCGCCGGACGTCCGCCCCGCCGCGCACCTCGTGCGGCGGGGCGGTGGCGTGTACGACCCGCGCGTACGGCCTGATGGCAGGGGTTCAGCGGAGGTGGCGCAGGGCGTCCGGGGTGAGGTCGGCCAGGGTGGGGTAGCCGTCGACGGCCATCAGCAGATCGGCCTCGGCGAGCAGGGTGCGCAGGACGTGCACGATGCCGTCGGCGCCGTCCAGGGCGAGGCCGTAGGCGTAGGGGCGGCCGATGCCGACGGCCCGCGCGCCCAGGGCGAGCGCCTTGACGACGTCGGAGCCGGAGCGGACCCCGGAGTCGAAGAGGACGGGCAGCTCACCGGCGGCCTCGACCACACCGGGCAGGCAGTGCAGGGCGGGCAGCCCGCCGTTGGCCTGGCGGCCGCCGTGGTTGGAGCAGTAGATGCCGTCGACGCCCGCGTCCCCGGCGCGGCGGGCGTCGTCCGGGTGGCAGATGCCCTTGAGGATCAGCGGCAGATCGGTGAGCGAGCGCAGCCAGGGCAGGTCGTCCCAGGTGAGCGGGTTGCCGAAGGTCAGCGCCCAGTGCAGGACGGCGGCCGAGGGGTCGTCCTCGGGGGACTTGGCGAGGCGGGAGCGGAAGACCGGGTCGCTGGTGTAGTTGGCCAGGCAGTGCCCGCGCAGCTGGGGGAAGTTGCTCGCGGCCAGATCGCGGGGGCGCCAGCCGGTGATCCAGGTGTCCAGGGTGACCACGATGCCCTTGAACCCGGCCGCCTCGGCCCGGTGCACCAGGCTCTCCGCCAGCTCCCGGTCGGTGGGCGTGTAGAGCTGGAAGAAGCCCGGGGTGTCGCCGAACTCCGCGGCCACCTCCTCCAACGGGTCCACCGTCAGGGTGGAGGCGATCATCGGCACCCCGGTGCGGGCGGCGGCGCGGGCGGTGGCCAGATCGCCGTGCCCGTCCTGGGCGCACAGGCCGATCACCCCGACCGGGGCCATGAACAGCGGGGAGGGCAGCCGCATCCCGAACAGGTCGACGGACAGATCGCGGTCCTTCGCGCCCACCAGCATGCGCGGGATCAGCCCCCACTCCTCGAAGGCGGAGACGTTGGCCCGCTGGGTGTGCTCGTCCCCGGCGCCGCCCGCGACGTACGACCGCACCGAGGGCGGCAGGGCGGCCAGCGCGGGCGGCTCCAGCTCGGCGAAGGTCATCGGCAGCCGCGGTATCACTCCGCGCAGGCCGTCGAGGTAGATCTCGTTCTGGTAGTCGGCGAACGCCATGGGGTCCTCCTGCTCCGGCCCGCCGCGTGCGAGCCGCTGGACCCTACAGCGCGGGCCCGGCCCCGGGGAACGGCGGGCACGGACCGGGGGAACGGTTCTGGCCCGGTCCGGGGGACGGTTCAGGTCCGTGTCACCCGACGGTTCAGGTCCGTGTCACCCGCACCCGGTACGTCCCGTCGTCCTCTCCCGCCACCCGCACCACGATCCCGTGCCGCGGGTCCTTGAAGGTCTGGCCCGGGGTGAAGGGGGCGTCGGAGAGTTCGGCCTGGACATTGGGGCTGCGGGTGCAGCCGCCGCTGTCGCGGTGGGCGTCGTAGACGGTGATGGGGCCCCGGCCGGTGTCGACGGTCGCGTCCACCTTGTAGATGAGGACGCCGGGGCAGCAGATCGCCTCGTCGTTGCCGCCCTGCGCGCGGACCTCCAGGGCGTACGCCGAGTGGCCGTTCACCGGGATGATCACCAGCTTGCCGCCGCCCGACCTGTACAGCGGGGTCAGGGAGTACTCGACGCTGCCGCCCTTCGCCGCGCAGCCCACCTGGGAGCCGTCCAGCCAGCCCAGTTTCCACTTGTCCCAGGCGAGCATGTCGTTGTTGGCGCCCCAGTCCTCGCTCATGATGTCCCAGTGCCCGACCGTGCCCCCGCCGTCCTGCGTGTACAGGTCGGGCAGGCCGAAGGTGTGGCCGTTCTCGTGCGGCAGCACCCGGTAGCCGGTGTGCGGGAAGGAACCGGAGCCGTCGTCCTGGCGGGAGTAGATGAAGGAGGCGTTGGCGACCGGCACCCCGTCGGCCACCGGCGCGTCCGCGTTCCCCGCGAAGGTCACCGACAGCACCGTGTCCAGCGCGGACGGACCCGCGTTCGGCGTGACCAATATGTTCAGCAGGTCGTACGAGCGGAAGTCGACCTTCGGGTCGGCCGCGGTCACGATGTCCTGGACCAGCTGCCGGTACCCGGGGTCGAAGGGCGCGCCGCGCTCTATGCCGTACGCCTTGAACGGCTTCGGCATCCGCAGCCAGTCGCTCACCGGTGTCTCGGGCCGGTAGTCCAGGCGGCCGTACGACGAGGTGCGGAACCAGTCCTGGGTGCGCGGGAAGAACTCGTGGAAGCGGTCCATCGCGCTGCCCTCGCCGGGCGCGTCGGAGAAGTCGACCATCAGGGTCAGGGCGTGCCCACCCCGCACGGCTACGCCCGCTCCACCGGCACCGTGCACGCCCTGACCCTGATGGT
>NZ_MUNF01000179.1 GCF_002154555.1 Streptomyces murinus | reverse complement strand
AGCAGGTAGGCGGCGGCCGCGGTTCCGATCAGCGGCAGGGTCATGGTGGTCAGGGCGGAGAACCGTTTGATCCGCAGGCTGACGGGGTCGAGCCTGACGACGGCGTTCGCGGCCGCCGCCTACCTGCTGTGGAGCGGCCACTACACCGCGACCGACCTGTGGCTGTTCGCCGCCATGTACTTCGTCCACATGTTCGGCATCACCGTGGGCTTCCACCGCTACCTCGCCCACAAGGCCTTCAAGACCTCACCCGCCTTCGAAGCCCTCATGATGATCACCGGATCCATGGGCGCCCAGGGCCCCCTCATGTTCTGGGTCATCACCCACCGCCGCCACCACCGCTTCAGCGACCAGGAAGGCGACCCCCACTCCCCCAACCTCCACGGCTGGGCCCTCAAAGCCCGCCTGCACGGCCTGTGGTACGCCCACATGCCCTGGATGCTCAGCCCCGAAGCCAGCAAGGTCACCGTCTTCGGACCCGACGTCCTGCGCAGCCGGCGCCTGATGTACTTCAACCGCACCTACCCCCAATGGGTCCTGCTGGGCCTGGTGCTGCCGGCCGTGATCGACTTCGCGGTCGTACGGACCCCGATGGCACTGCTCGGCGGCCTCGTCTTCGGCGGTCTGGCGCGGATCTTCGTCGCCAACCAGGCGGCCTGGTGCGTCGGCTCGGTCTGCCACGCCTTCGGCGGGCGGCCCTTCGACAACGACGACCACAGCGCCAACAACTGGCCCGTCGCCCTGTTCACCTTCGGCGAAGGACTCCAGAACAACCACCACGCCTTCCCCGGCTCCTACCGCCACGGCGTCACCTGGTGGGAACCCGACCTCAGCGGCTGGCTCCTCATGGCCCTCGGCAAACTCCACATCGTATGGAACCTCCGCGAACCCGACAAAACCACCATCACCCAGCGCAGACAAGAAGCCAAAACCACCACCTGACACCCCACCGGGCCACACACACCCACCACCCGCACCACCCGCACCACCCGCACACGCCACCGCAAGCACAACGCACCACCCGGCACAGGCGATACAAGGCCCCACCCGGCACAAGGCCAGTACGAGGCAGTACGAGGCAGTACGACGAGGAAAGGCACACCATGTTCAACCGCAAGAAGGTCCAGCGTCCCCAGGGGCCCCTCACCGAGCAGGCCCTGCGCCAGTGGCTCGTGGACTACCTGGTCGTCCACGTCGAGATACCCCGCGAGGACATCGACACCGCCAAGACCTTCGAGGCCTACGGCCTCGACTCCCGCGTGGCCGTCCAGGTCTCCGGCGCCCTGGAGAAAGTCATCGAACGCCGCCTCTCCCCCGGCCTCCTGTACGAATACCAGTCCATCGACGCCCTCACCGCCCACCTCACCGCCGAACTCAAGCTCTGACGCCGAAAGGACAACGACCACCATGGGGGCATTCGACTTCCCTTCGGCACCGGAGGAGAACTTCCGGGCCTTTATGCGCCAGGCCGAACAACTCGAAGGCGAACGCCTGGCCGGCGCGATACCCAAGGAGTACTTCGAACCCCGCGTAAGCCGCGGCCTGATCGGGTTCGTGGTCAGCTGGCTGCTGTACGCGGGCGCGATCGTGGGCGTGGCCTACTCACCGACCTGGCTGCTGTGGATCCCCCTGTGGATCGTGGCCGGGCTCGGCGGCTGGGGCCTGCACTGCATCGCCCACGACTGCGGACACGGCTCGTTCTCGCGTTCGCGCAGGTTCAACTACGCGATCGGGCACGTGGCGCTGCTGCCGCTGATCTACCCGTTCCACGCCTGGCGGCACGTCCACAACATGCACCACAGCAGCACCAACCACCTCGAACTCGACACCGACTGGCGCCCCGTACCCGCCGGCATGTTCGAACGCATGTCCCTGTGGGACAAAACCGTCTACGTCTCCACCCGCACCTGGGCGTTCTGGGGCGGCACCATCAACTACTGGGCCGAATCCGCCCTGCGCCCCGGCTTCTTCCCCAAAGCCGGCCAGCGACGCGAAGTCCGCCGCTCCCTGCTGTTCGTCGCCGCCGTCACCCTGCCCTACGCCGCACTCCTGGTGTACTTCACCGGCTTCACCGGACTGCTGATCTACTTCGTCGCCCCCTGGATCGCCACCCACGCCTGGTTCAGCGCCACCACCCTCATGCACCACAGCGCCAGCGACATCCCCTACCTCACCGCCGAGTACTGGACCCGCAACGCCAGCCGGCTCCTCGTGACCACCGACTACGTCTACCCCCGCTGGCTCCTCTTCCTCACCCACAACATCTCCATCCACACCGCCCACCACGTCGCCCCCGTCATCCCCTACTACAACCTGCCCAAAGCCCAGGAAACACTCAAAGCCCGCTACCCCGGCATGGTCCGCGAACGACGCTTCTCCTTCCGGCAGATGTGGGACATCGTCCGCCACCTCCACTTCTACGACACCGAATCCGGGTACTACGCCGACCTCGCCCGCAACAAGATCGAACCCAAGACCACCATGACCCCGGCCACCAAGAGCACCCCGTGACCAGCCGGTGGCTGCGCCGCCACGCACACAGCACAGCGAACACGCTGGCACCCCGCGTGGCGGCACGATGGGCGACCGACATCTTCAGCAGCACCCGCACCTACGGCCTACGCCCCGACAACACCCTCCCCCTCGGCGCGACCCCCTTCACCGTCCACGGCAACAAAGACGTCACCGACGGCTTCCTCTGGAACGAAAACGCCACCCGGGGCAGCGCCCTCCTCGTCCACGGCTGGGCCGCCAACAGCAGCAGCATGCACTCCCTCGTCCCCCCACTGCGCAACCTCGGCCTGCGCGTCGCCGCCTTCGACGGACCCGCACACGGAGTCCGCACAGGCAACCAGGCCACCATGACCCAGTACACACAGGCCACCGGCGCGGTCCTGGACACCCTGGGCGACGTACGCGTCGTCGTAGCCCACTCGCTCGGATCCATCGCCGCCATCGCCGCGATCGCGGAACACACCGGACACCAGCCCGAATGCGCGGTACTCATCGCACCGCCCGCCGCACTCGGAGACGTACTCGAACGCTGGGACGGAGCAGGCCTGCGCCTCACCCCGCCACTCGTGGAAGGCATCTACCGGGAACTCCACCGCCGCAACGGGGTACCCGTCAGCCACTGGGACCTCACCGCCCGCGCAGCCGCACTCGACATCCCCACCCTCGTCCTCCACGACCCCCACGACCCCATGGTCCCCTACACCGACGCCCGCACC
>NZ_MUNF01000178.1 GCF_002154555.1 Streptomyces murinus | reverse complement strand
GACGGGGGTGTGGTGGTCGGCGGGGGTGAGGTCGGCGGGGCAGCCTTGGGGATGTACACGCCGGCGTCGATGGTGTGGTCGACACCGCCCGGCTTCGCGGGTGCGGTGACCGGTGCCTGCCCGCTGCACAGCTGCCCGGTGGTCGGCGGGGTCACATTGGAGTCGTGGGCCCGGTCGGTGCCGGCGCGCGGGAGGGTGAACCGCAGCTCGTCGGCGGCGGGTTGGCCCGGTACCCCGCTGGTGTCGGCCGTGCACACGTCGAACTGCACGGTGTACTTCGCGCCGGGCGTCAGCTGATAGTCCGCGCCGACCCCGCCGAAGTAGTACTCACCGTCGGCATCGGTCTTCGTCGTGGCGACCTGCTTGCCGTCGGCGTCCAGCAGGTTGACCGTCGCGCCCGGCAGCAGCACCTGCCCGGCGTCCTGGATACCGTTGTGATCGCCGTCGTACCAGACCACGTTGCCGATCTGGATCGGCGCGTTGGCCGCGGCGTACGCGATGTCGCCGAGGCCGCCGGCCTTGCCGAACCCGTTCTGGTTCGGGCCGATGAACTGGTAGGCGTTGGCGGCCGGGTCGTTGCCGGGTCCGGCGCCGGTGGTGATGTCGTAGTAGCCGGTGCCGTCAGTGATCACGTTGCCGGTCGGGTCCATCTGGGTGCTGACGACCCACTGCTGCTGCGGGATGTAGGCGACCGAGCCCAGCGAGGACTCCTGGTGCGGTCCGGGCTGGGTCGCGGAGCCGCCGTTCGGGAAGAAGTCGCCCGGGAAGTACTCGACGACGCCCGGTGCCTCGGCACCGTCGACGGCGGGAGTCGCGTGGTTGGGGCAGGCTCCGGTGCCTTCCCAGTCGTAGCCGCCGGTGGGCTTGGCGCAGGCCATGTTGATGTCGCCGCCGGACATGCCGTTCTCGGCGTCGTCGTTCGAGGGCCTCGGGTCGAGGCCGCCCCAGCTGACGATGTCCATGAACCGGTCGCGGAAGCCGAGGACCATCGAGCCGTCACGGGCGACGGCCATGGAGGCCAGCTCCGGCTGCGGGTCGATCATCGTGTTGTTCACCTTGAAGCTGTCCCAGTCCTTCAGGCTGCCGTTCCACGGGTTCCAGAAGTGGGCCTGCGGGAAGGCGGCGTCGCCGCTGAGCACGTTGCCGCGCTCGTCGGTCAGCGCGTGGGTCAGCACCGGGGTGAACCGCTTGCCGTCGTAGGCATAGACGACGGCCTTCAGATCGGCGCGCTTCTGTGTGCTCTCCGCGGAGCACACACCGCCGACGTACAGGGTGTTGTCGTGGGTGGTCAGTCCGAAGGGCCGCCAGTCGCCGGACGCCGCGCAGCCCGGGTCCGGGATCGGCACGGTCGCCCGGGGCGCCGAGGCGGCGGCGCCGGTCGCGTCGAAGCTCACCAGTGACCGGCTGCGCAGATTCACCGCGTACAGCGTCGAGCCGTCCTCGGACAGGGCAAGGCCGCCGATGCTCTCCTTGCCGGGCGCGTCGGTGAAGCCCGCGTCCTTGATCAAGCGGGCGGTGTCGTGCGGGGTGACCGAGGCACCGGGCACCTTCGCGAACAGCTTCGGGGCGCCCCCGCCGCCGGCCGGCACGGTGTAGATCGCGTCGCCGCCGTCGGGCCCGTACTTGGTGTAACGCCGGGCGAACTCCGCCTGGAAGAGCCGCTGTCGGTCCTTGTCGTAGGCGAGCCCGAACGTGGTGCCCACCTGGTCCTGGGTGTCGAGTACGTCCGGACACGCCGCCTTGTCGGGGCAGTTGCCGCGGGCGCCCGTACCGAAGGCCACCAGTGCCCGGGTGTCCGTTCCGCTGCCGCCGTTCTGGACCGGCACGAAGTACCGGGAGTCCGGCAGGGCGTAGTCGGCGGCGTCCCAGACGCCGGTAATCACCGAGGCGTCCTTGCCGCCCGAGACGTCCACGAAGGAGGTGAAGCTGTCGAAGTGGTTCGCCGCCGTGGAGGCCGGCGCCGCCCGCAGGTAGTCGCTGTAGGGCGCGGGGACGGTGACGTCGACGCGGTACCGGCCGCCGGTCAGCCCCTTGTCCGAGGGCTGGACGACGACTTTTCCGGTGGCGTCCGTGACGCCGTTGACATGGTGTCCGGCGGGGTCGGTGACGTCGACCTTCATGCCCCGTTGCGGGACGTCCATGGTCGTGTTGATGACGCCGGTGCCGAAGAAGTCCCGCAGTGTCTCGACGGTCAGTGTGCCGTCGGAGGTCGAGGCGCCGGCCTGCCCGGCGCTTGTCGCGATCGTACCGGTGGCGCCGCCCATCAATAACAGACTGGACAGTCCCACCCGCAGCAGCCTACGTAATGGCATCGCATTCCTTTGCGTTGTCTACGTCGTCGCCCGACTCGGCAAATTGACGGCAACCCCCGCTCGGAGAGTACAAGTTGACGGGACGTCATATAGCCGAAACGGGAAAACCGAAGACACGTCCGCGGCAGCTGTTAGCATCGCGCCGCGTGCGGACCAAGGGAATCGGGCAGAGAATCGGGCCGAAAGTCGTGCGAGGTTTCCGGCGGGGTACGGAGGACGGGCGCCGCCGATGGGCGCGATCGGTCTGGGCCGCGGGCGCGCTCGTCCTCGTGGCCGCCGCGGGGACGACGTTCTTCCTCATCGGCGGCGGCGTCGGCGGTATCGACGGCGGCGGTGACTCGGCCGGTCGGCGCGCGCTGACGGCGGACGAGGCGAACCGGCTCGCCATCACGCGCTTCCTCAACTACCAGGCGGGCGGCCGCGCGGTGACGATCACCGTGCCAAGTGCCGCGGGCGGGCTGGTCGTCACCGGGTCCGTCGACTACCGGGCCGGAATCGGGTACGGGGTGGTGCGTGGCGCCGGGCGCGACACGTCCAGTGACGGGCTGATCCAGTGGACGGCCACCGCCGTGCTCGTCCACCCCATGACCGACGCCCCGGCCACGGCACCGCCCGCGCCGCCCGCGTCCGGCTGGTACCGCCGCCCGCTCCAGAAGTCCGGCAGCTCACTGGACAGTTCACTGGCCATCGCGCTCGGGCTGGGCAGTGATCGACCGGACAACGCGGAGCTGCTGCCGCAGAATGGCGCGGCAATGGTCGGGAAGGACAAGGTGCGGGGTCATTCGGTGGACGTCATGGCTGGGCCGAACGCTCGTGCGACGTCCGATAATTCATTCACCCTCGGGTCCAATTCCGGTAGTGCCGTGCGGTATTGGATCGGCGGCGACGGGACCATGTATCGAGTGCGGGCCGGTGTGGCTTCCGAGGCGCAACCGGTGGTCATCGATTTCGACGATCGGAAATATGTTCCTGTGCGGGCGGCGCCTGGGGTTACGTCGGCCGGGTAGCGGGCGGCGTGGGGTGGCCTCGGTGGCAAGGGGGCCGTTGGCGGGGTGGCCGAGTCCGTGCCCGTCGTTCAGGAGGTCCGCACCCGCGCCCCGGTGGCGAGCAGGGACGTAGGCGGCAGCGGGATGCTCTCGATGTCCGGGAGTGCCGGAACGGCGGGCACCTCGGTGGCGCCGGTGGTCGTGGCGTTCGGGAACTGCGGTTGCGGGGCGGGCGTGGCGACCTCGGTGAACGGGATGCCTCGGGGCCCCGCCGGTACCGTCCAAGTACCGCTCGGTGAAGCCGAGTTGGCTGCCACGGGACACGTCGCCGTCGCCGCGAGCCGCGCCGGCACGGTCGTACGAAGCGCGTTGCCGTGCAGGCAATTGCCCTTGCCGTGCGTGGCGGTGGGGAACGTCCAGCCGATGTCGATGCCGTTGGCGGCGAAGGTGTTGTCCGTGATCCGGTTGCCGGCGGGCGGTACGTCGGCGGTCGCGGTGATCACGAACCCTGCGTTGGTGTTGCCGGTGATCCGGTTGCGCAGGAACCGGTTGTCGCTGCCACCGTCGACACCGATACCGATTCCCCAGCCCCCGTCGGCCTGTTCGGGGGTCCGGGTCTGCTGGTTGTCCGCGATCAGGTTCCCGGCGACGACCGCGCCGCGCTGCGGAAGGAGCTTCTCCTGGTGGTCGGAGTCGGTGGTCAGGCCGACGCGGTTGCCGACGAGGCGGTTGCCGACGACGTACATGTCGCCGCTCGCGTTGGTGCCCTCGTACCCGACCGCGTTGAGCTCGGCGATGTTGTCCCGCACCACGACACGGCAGGGCTTGCACTGTCCGACATAGATCCCCGAGTCGGCGCCGCCCGAGGCGTAGGAGTGCTCGATGACACCGTTCTGGGCGGAGAACGCGTAGATGCCGTACAGCCCGTTGCGGGTCGCGGTCACGTACGAGACCAGGAACGACTTCAGGAAGGTGACCGGCTCATCTCCCGTGTCGTAGCCGCCGTTTCGCCCCGGCAGTCCGGCGACCGCCGCCGCGGAACCGGTCACCAGTACCCCGTTCTGCGTGTTGTTCTCCACGGTCAGGTTCTCCACGGCCACCCCGGGCGCCGCCACGACGACACCGTTCGGCTGCCGCAGCCGTCCGTCGATGACGACCTTGTCCCGGGAGGCGCCGCGCAGGGTGACGCGGGGCGTCTTGATCCGTACCGACTCGTGGTAGACGCCGGGGGCGACCAGCACCAGGTCGCCGGGGCGGGCGAGGGACACCGCCGCCGCGATCGTCGGGGCGTCGGCGGGCACTTGGATCGTCACCTGCGCGCCGTCCGGCCGCCGACCCTTGCCCGCTCCCCCGTCGCCACCGCCACCACCAGCGCAGCCGGCCACCAACACCAGCGCGCCGAGTACCGCCGCCGTCATCACGCGAAGAGCTGATCGAGGCATGATCCCAGTCTGGCACGATGGTGAATTGCGCACCGGAATACGGAACTTGAGCCACATGGGCGTTTCGGGTGTGGCACCCTGCACCCCATGCACCGAGCCGATCACCGCCCGTCACGCCGCGCGTTCCTCGATGCCACCGGTGCCGTGATGGCCGCCGGTCTCACCGCCGGGTGCACGGCGGACGTCGCCGGGTCGGGGCGGCACGGTGCTTCCGCGACGGCGGTCCCGGCTTCGACTCCCGCTCCGGTTCCGGCGCTGGGCGGGCATCAGGCGGGAGTCACGCTCCCCCAACCCGCCCAGGGCAACCTGCTGGTCGTGGTCGCCGACCTCGGTACGGCCGTGTCCGCCGGCCCGTTGCTCGCCGAACTCGGCGCGACCGTCCGTACGTTGACGGACGGGACCGACCCCCGGCTGCTGGGGCTGGCGCCGGGCGACCTCACCGTGACCGTCGGCGTCGGCCCCCGGCTGGTGCGCGCGGCCGGTGCCGAATTACCCGGCGCGACCGACCTGCCGCGCTTCTCCCGCGAGCGGATCGCCCCCGGGGCGCGCGGCGGTGACCTGCTGATCCAGATCTGCGCGAGCGACCCGCTGGTCGTCCCGGTCGCCGCCGCCGCGCTCCTGAACCGGGCCGGCGACCGCGTCCATGAACGCTGGCGGCAGTCGGGGCGCCGCGGTACGAACGTGCCCGTCGGCGAGGAACTCGCCGCGCCGCGGAACCTGTTGGGCTTCATCGACGGCATCGTGGGTCCGCACACGGCCGCCGAACAGCGCCGCGACCTGTGGCTGACCGGGCCGTCCGCGGTCGCCGGGGGCACCCTGGCCGTCGTACGACGCATGGAGCTGGACCTGCCGCGGTTCGCCGCCCTGTCCGTCGCCGAACAGGAGGCGGTCTTCGGGCGGCGCCGGGCGAGCGGGGCTCCGCTCTCCGGCGGCGCCGTCGCCTCGGGCCCGGACCTCGGCGCCAAGACGCCCGACGGCCGCTATCTGGTCCCCGCGAACGCCCATGTGCGCAGGGCACACGCCAATGTGGTCGGCGCCGGTCTCATGCTCCGCCGCTCCTACAGCATCGACGAGCCCGCCCCCGGCCTGCTCTTCATCAGCTTCCAGAACGATCTGCGGACGTTCACCGCCACGCTCACGCACATGGACGCCGCCGACGCGCTGCTGGACTTCACGACGACGACGGCCAGCGGGACGTTCCTGATCCTGCCCGGGTTCGACCGTCAACGCCCTTTGGGGGCAGGTTTGTTCGGCGTCCACAGTTGACGCCGTGCCGTGATGCGGTCACACCGGCGTGCTGCGGTCACGCTGCCGCGACGCTGCCGTGAAGCGGTCACACGGTCACACCGGCGCGGGCCCGGAGCATGGCGCCGACGCCGGTGCGACCGTTGGTTGCGCGACGGGCCCCCCGGCCCGCCACGCGGCTCAGAAGTCGTCCGCGCCGTTGCGGAGTTCGGGGGTCCAGTAGCCGGTGAGGGCCTTCGCCGGGTCGACGGCGATGCCCTCGCTGCCGGGCGCGGTGACGGCGATGACCGTCGGGTCGCCCGCGAGCATGACGGAGAACGCGGTCACCGGCTCGTTGTTCTCCTCGCGCCCGCCGTCCGACAGCTTGACCAGGGCGTACGCCGGGTCTCCGGCCGCGAGCACGACCGGCGCCTCCGGCTTGCTCTTGGCGACGGCCGGCACGTCCTGCTTGTGGCTCTCCAGGAACTGGATGTGCGGGAAGCCGGTCAGCCGGCAGGAGTGGCGGGAGGTGTTCTTCGCCGTGAGCACGATGTGGGTGTACGGCGGGCCGTCCTGCGTGGCGGCGGTGATGCGGAGGTCCCCGGCGGCGCAGACCGGGGTGGAGGCGGACGCCTGCTCGCCGGAGGAGGCGGAGCCGGAAGAGCCGGAAGAGCCGGACGAGCCGGAGGACTTGGTGGAGCCGCCGCTGCCGTTGGAACCGGTTGAGCCCGAAGAGCTTCCCGAACCGGCCGAGTTGGTCGATCCCGTCGTAGTGGACGCGTCGGTCGCCTTGCCGCTCGGCGACTGCGCGTTCGCCGAAGTGCCGGACTTGGGCGCGGACTTGGCGTCGCCGTCACCCTGGCAGGCGGTGAGGGACAGGACGAGGGCCGTGCCCGCGGCGGCGAGCAGGGCGGTGCGGTGGAGCGTGTTCATGGAGATTCCCCCGATGAGTGGTGAAGGACCGAGGCGCGGTGGCCCCGGCCAAGGTCGTGCCGTTCGTGATCCGTGGTCCGTGATGCGTGATGCGTGATCCGCGGGTCTGTGATCTGTGGGTCTGTGATCCATGGATCCGCGATCCGTGGGTCCGTGGTTCTCCTCGCCCTGGCCCGGCCGCTAGTCAGGCGGCAGGATGCGCGCGAAGTCGTACGGCGGGTGTGCGAAGCCGGGCGACGGGGTGCACGCGAACTCGCCGGGACCGGTGTGCGCGTGGTCCGAGAACTCGGTGGTCCGTGCCCTGCGTCGAGTTCACCACCCCCGGTCCCGGCGTCCCATGCGGTTCCACCGGCAGAACTGTCGTCCGCCATACTTCTGCCGGGGCTCGCATCCGGACGGGCCGGACGGTCAGGGGACTTCGACGGTGCGCGACGGCACGCCTCTCACGGGAGACTTCGGGCAGCGGCTGCGCCATCTGCGGACCCGCGCCGGGCTGAGCCAGGAGGCTCTCTCACACGCCGCCGGGGTGAGCGTGCGGGCCCTGGCCGACATGGAGCGCGGGCGTACCCGGGGGCCGCAGCGTCGTACGGTCCAGGTTCTCGCCGAGGCCCTGGGCCTGGACGACGCCGAGGCGGCCGACCTGGAGAAGTCCGCCGCCGTGGGCCGTCCGCGCCCCCGCACCGCCACCGGCCCGGCCGCCACCGGCACCCTGGCGCTGCCGCGCGACATCAAGGACTTCACCGCCCGCGGCCCGGCCCTCGCCGGACTGCTGGAGCTGGCGCGGGACACCGGTCCCGACCGGCCGGGGGTCAGCGTGGTCGCCGGTCAACCCGGCCTGGGGAAAACCGCGTTCGCGGTGCACGCCGCGCACCGGCTCGCCCCGCACTTCCCGGACGGGCAGTTCGCGCTGGACCTGCACGGCATGGATCCCGAGCCGACCACGCCCCGGGACGCGCTCGCCCGGCTGCTGGGCGCGCTGGGCATCGCCGACGCCGCGATACCCGCAGGCACCGACGACCGCGCGGGCCTGTGGCGCTCCCTGACCGGCGACCGGCGGATGCTCCTGCTGCTGGACAACGCCGTCGACGAATCCCAGGTCGGCCCGCTGCTGCCCGGCGCCGGACCTGCGCTGACCATCGTCACCAGCCGGCACTCCCTGGCGGGTCTGGAATCCGTCCACCGCACCGATCTGGCCCTGCTGCGGCGCGAGGAGGCGGTCGAACTCCTGACCCGCATCATCGGCCCGGAGCGAGTGCGGGCGGAGGCCCAGGCCGCGCGCGACCTCGCCGACCTGTGCGGCCAGCTGCCGCTGGCCGTGCGGATCGCCGGGCAACGGCTCCTCAGCCGCCCGCACGAACGCCTGAGCAAGCTCGTCGCCCGCCTCGCCGCCGAGGGCCGCCGCCTGGACGGCCTCCAGGCCGGAAGCCTGCGGGTGCGTGCCGCGTTCGCCCTCTCGTACCGCCAACTGTCCACGGACGCACGGACGTTCCTGCGTCGCGCCGCGCTGGCCGCGGGGGCGGACTTCAGCCCGGAGACCGGCGCGCTCCTGGCCGGGCTGTCCTACGACGACGCCGTCGCCTGCGCCGAGGAACTGACCGACGCCGGGCTGCTCCAGAGCGGCGCCGCCGCCGAGCGGTACCGCTTCCACGACCTGCTCAGGCTCTACGCGGCCGAACAGGTGGCGATCGAGGACGGCCCCGAGATCCGCGACGCCGCCCTCGACCGGACCACACGGTGGATGCTGCGCCGGGCCACCGCCGCCGCGCTGCACTTCGACGTGGAGCACGAGGGGAGCCCGCCGGGCGGTGCGCACGACGGCGACCCCGACCCGCACGGCGACCCCGACCCGCACGGCGACCCCGACCCGGACGGAGCCCCCGCCGGCCGGGAGGAGGCGCGGGCCTGGCTGGAGGCCGAGCGCGCCCAGTGGCTGGCGGCGCTGCGCCGGGCCCACGAGACCGGCCGTCATCAGCAGGTCCTGGACACGGCGCAGGCCATGCACTGGTTCTCCGACATCAACCAGCACTGGGAGCAGTGGGTGGAGGTGTTCCAGCGCTCCGCCGACTCCGCGCGCCTGCTGGGCAGCAGACGGGACGAGGCGATCCACCTGAACTACCTCGCCTGGTCCTACAACATGTGCGTGCATGACCCCCACAACGCGCTGACCTCCGCGGACGCCGCGCTGGCGGCGGCCCGTGACTGCGGGGACGGCCTTCAGGAGGGCTGGGCACTCGGCTACGGCGCGGGCGCGCTGCACCGGCAGGGCCTGGTACCGGAGGCGCAGGCGCGGCTGCGGGCGGGGGCCGACTGCCTGGCCTCGCAGAAGTCCGCGCAGGCCCGGCTGGCCGAGCTGACGATCCTCAACTCCCTGGGCACCCTGCTCCGTCAGGCCGGTCAGCCGGTGGAGGCCCTGGAAACCCATCGCCGTAGCGAGCGGATCTGCCGCTCGGGGATCCCGGGCCGTACGGACGAGCTGATCGCGCTGTACCACGCGGTCGCCCGCCAGCAGATCGGCAACGACCTGGCCGCCCTGGAACGCTGGCCCGAGGCCGAACCCCCGCTCCGCCAGGCCCTCGCCGCCTTCGAGACCGCCCAGATGCCCGCGTGGGCCGGCCCTGCCCGCCTCGATCTGGGCCACGTCCTCAGCGCGCTGGGCCATCCGGACGCCCGGGCGACCCTCCTCGCCGCGCGCGACGACCTCACCGGTCTACGCAGCCCGCGCCAGGCGGAGGCCGCGGCGGCCTTGGAAGCGTTGTCGGCGTTGTCGGCCTCGTCGACATCGTCCGCCTCGTCGGCCTCGTCGGCTTCGGAGGAGACCACGGCCGCGAGGTGAGGCACGGGCCGGTCGGCAGCACTGCCGGGGGTGCTCAATTCCATGGAGCCGTCCGCTCGTTGCAGCGGGCGGCTTCGTCGCCATGACCGACCATGAAGTCATCCGGACGTTTGATCCAATGGTAAGAAATTCATTAAGGTCATGCTCCAACCCCCGTTTCGGTGGTCACTCAGACGGAGTGCCGGCGGAGGGCCCCGCCCACCGCCGTGCTGGCAGGCGGCTGAAGGAGCAAGGAGTGAGCCACTGTGGCCTCCCATCGACGACCGAAGCAGCCCAGCCGAACCCGTGTCACCGTACTGACCACCGCGGCAGCCGCGGCCGTGGCCCTGAGCGCGCAGGCCGCCAACGCCGCACCGAGCCAGAAGCCCGGCAAGGACGAGGTCAAGGCGAAGGTCGACAAGCTCTACGAGCAGGCCGAGCAGGCGACCGAGAAATACAACGGTGCCAAGGAGAAGCAGCAGAAGCTCCAGAAGGAGATCTCCGCGATCCAGGACGGCGTCGCGCGCGGCCAGCAGGAGCTGAACAAGCTGCGTGACGGCCTGGGCTCGATGGCCAGCGCGCAGTACCGCTCCGGTGGCCTCGATGCCTCCGTCCAGCTCTTCCTGTCCTCCGACCCGGACGACTTCCTGGACAAGGCATCCACGCTCGACCAGTTGAGCGGCCAGCAGGTCTCCGCCCTGAAGAAGATCCAGGCGAAGCAGCGCACGCTCGCCCAGCAGCGCGCCGAGGCCACCGAGAAGCTCAAGGACCTCGCCAGCACCCGGACCGAGCTGGGCCACAAGAAGCAGGAGATGCAGGGCAAGCTCGCCGAGGCGCAGAAGCTCCTCAACACCCTGACCGCCAAGGAGAAGTCGGCCCTCGCCGACGAACAGCACCGGGCCAGCCGCTCCGCCACCGAACGGGTGCAGCTCGGCAACGAGAACTCCGCCTCGGGCCGGGCCGCCGCCGCTTTCGCCGCCGCCCAGACCCAGCTCGGCAAGCCCTACTTCCGCGGCGCCACCGGCACCGCCTCCTACGACTGCTCGGGCCTGACCTCCTGGGCCTACGCGCAAGCCAGCGTCCACATACCGCGCACCTCCGAGGAACAGGCGGGCATCGGCACCCGCCTCACCCGAAGCCAGCTCCAGGTCGGCGACCTGGTCTTCTTCTTCAACGACCTCCACCACGTCGGCCTCTACGCCGGCAACGGCCAAATCCTCCACGCCCCACGCACGGGCACGGTCGTGCGCTACGAGTCGATGGACACGATCGGCGGACCGTTCATGTTCGGGGTACGGGTCTGACCCACCCCCACCGGGCGACACGAACCGCCCGCTCCTTCGGGGGAAGGCGCGGGCGGGGTGTTCGCACGTCGGTGCCGGTGGGTCGTGACGGGGGCCCGCGGGGCGCGGAAGCCCGCCATTGACACTTCCCGAGACTCGACCGAAGATCGGTGACCCTTCTCGACCGGTTCGAGGATGGCGACGGGGCCCGGGCGGATCAACAGACGGAACAGTCAACTGCGCGGTGTCATCTGGGCTCCTCGCTCCTCGGAATCGAGCATCTTGAGAATCCCCTCCGCTCGTGCGTGATGGACCGCGAGCACCTCCACACCGAGAGTGTCTTCCCGGATCTCCACGCACACGACTCGTGCTTTGTCGTCGTCGTGACAGGCGACCAGAGCCTCCGCCAAGTCGACGCGCAGATCCAGGACTTCAGGGGATCTCAAGCCGTACTGCTTTCCGAAAACGGGGAGACCTTCGGTGAGCAGGTCGACCGCCTTGCCCGGGTCCTCCCCAAGCAGGTTCCGAACCTCGTGGTGGAGATCCTTGACGTCGGCCCGCGGACGGAACGTCTGCGGAGCGGAGGACGGTTCGACAGCGAAGAGGATGCGGGGCTCCTCGGGAGCGAAGAGCGCGCGGAACGGCCGGGTCGGATCGCACGGCAGAAGCCCCGCCGGAGGCGGGTCGCCTGCGGAAGGCAGGTAGGCCCGCAGGACACGATTGACCTCGTCCGCAGTGGCTGGGCGACGCGCGGGATCCACCGCGAGCAGCCGATCGACCAGGTCCAACACCTCATCAGGGAGTCCGACGGTGAGAGCGCCCAACGACGCATGGGTGCCCCGGCCCAGCCTCCGCCGTTCCCAGAGATCCTGCTCATCCTGGAGGACGCGGTGCCCCGTGAGCATCTCGTACAGCAGGCAGCCGAGGTTGTAGAGGTCCGACCGGGCGGTGATCTCCCCGCCCTGGAACTGCTCCGGAGACATGTAGAGCGGGCTGCCAGGAGTGCCACCCGTTCTCGTCAGTCGGGTGTCACCCATGGCTCCTGGCACCCGGGCGATGCCAAAGTCCAGGAGTTTCGTGTAACCCTCCTCGGAGACCATCACATTGGACGGTTTCACATCGCGGTGCACGATGCCCTCGCGATGCGCCTCGGCGAGGACATTACAGAGCGGCACGATGACACTGACGGCTACGGGGAGTTCAAGTACGCCGCACTCCTCGATCAGGTCGTCCAGACACATCCCGGATACGAACTCCATCACGAGGTAGAAGTTCCCGCCCTCCTCACCGCAGTCATGCACCGCCGGCACTCCGATGTGCGTGAACCGCGCGGTGACTCCGGCCTCCTGCTGGAAACGCCTGACTGTCTCGCTGCGATGTTCAGGCGTGGCGACCGGATCGGGAGTCAGGAACTTCACCGCCACCCTTCGACTGAGCAACTGGTCGTACGCCTGCCAGACCGTCCCCATGCCCCCATTCCCCATAGGGCTGTCCAGCCGATAGCGGGATCTCAGGACCCGCCCGGCGCGAATCTCGAACCTACCGGCAGCATTTACCCACGCCATCTCATCTCCGTCTGTCATCGATCGGGTCGACCAGCCCCGCCGCCAGCGCCTCGGCCAATTGCCGGGCGATGCTGCGTCCCTGGTCGACGACTGCGGCGAGGGACTCCTCGAATCGGGCGATGTCCCGGAACCCCTGGCCGATCCTCTGCTGTTCCTCCGGTGACCGCACCGGCAGGAAAAGGCGTCCTGTGTCCAGGCGGCTCCGGCGACCGGCGGTGACCGCCGAAGCGTCGAAGCGTCCGGGACCCGCGCCGCCGGTCATCGTCCCGGCCAGGAACCAGGGGTCCAGCACAGTCCGTTCGGAACGCAGGACGGTGACTCCCGGCCCGACCGCGGCGCCGTACTCCCATGGGTCGGCGGGACGCGCGCTCTCCGGTGCGGCCGCAAAGACCAGAACGTCTCCCTCGCGAAGCCGCTCACTCTCGACAACGTAGGTGTAACCGCTCGGCCCGGAACGGGACAGCCCGTCGTCCAGTGCGAGCAGAGGCGCCCTCACCGTCGTGCCGTCGATCGTGTGCTGGGGTGTCGAGCCCCGCCATGTGCTGAGAGCACCGGACCGAATGAGCTCGTCCAGCGAGACACGAGGCGAGGTGCCACCCTCGCCCGGACCGGTCGGCGGCATGGGCGTCTCCCGTACGACGGGCAGCGTGCTCGGCAGCCCGTTCAGCAAGCGCAGCCACCCGGAACGCTCCTCCTCCCATCGCGTCATATCGATGGCGCCGCCGGATTCGGTACGCACATGCAGCGCCGGCGTGACATCCACGTCGTCACGGAGAAGCACGGTGATCGGCACCCTGCTGGCGAAGTCGGCATCGAGATCCGCTCCCGCACGGAACCGGCGCCACACCGAAGTGACCGCCGCCTGTACCTTCTCCCAGTCCGTCCTGGTGCCTGGCCGCTCCGCATCCGGGCCGACGAACATATCCGCGTCGACGAACAGCACATCCTCCGGTGGCGCCCCTGCCCGAGAGCGCTCGACGATCCAGAGATGGGTGCCCGGAGCCCTGGAGGCCCAGGAGGGTAGAGCCACGACCGCCCGAAGGGTGCCGCGCCGCAGCAGTTCCGCCCGGATACGGCGCCCCGAGGGCCTTGCGGCCACACCCGCCGGTATGAGGAGGACAGCGCGGCCGCCGTCGTCGAGATGTGCCAGAGCGTGCTGAAGCCAAGCGAGTTCCGGCTCTCCCTTCGGCGGTAGACCATGGGTCCACCGGGTGTCGTAGCCGAGTTCGGCTCGACCCCAGTCCCGTTGGCCGGAGGGAAGGTCGCACACGACGCCCTGCACACGCGAGATGGCGTGGGCGTCCCCCAGCAGGGAATCGCCGGGCTTCACGGACACGTCGTATCCGTGAAGCCTGAGCCGGACGGCGGCGATCTCGGCGAGGTCGCGGTCGAGGTCCTGGCCGAGCAGGGCGGTCGTCCCGCTCTCCGCGGCCTGGAGGAGCAGACCACCGGTGCCACACGCCGGGTCGAGTACGGACACCGGCGCTTCACCGTCCGTCGAACCGGCCAACGCACACATCAAGGCCGCCACCGGAGGCGGTGTCACTGCAATCTGGCGTGCGTGAGCCTCCGTCCAACGGCGGAGGAGTTGCTCGAAGGCCTCAGCGGCACCGAGTTCCCTCCGCAGGCCATCGATGTGGGCACCCAGAGCGGAAGGCAGAGGGAGCGCACCGTCCTCCGCTCCCGCTTGGCGCCGACATGGCTCCTCGCCGAGCAGTCGGAACCCGGCCGACACCAGTACCGCGCCCGGGCGCCCCGGGTCCCGCACTGCTTCCATCGCCCGCCACGCCTCGTCGGCCGGCGTGATGCGAACCGACCGGCCGCGCTCTTCCAGCCAATTCACCACCTCCGAGAGCAGAAACCGGGGACTCCCCGCCGTACCGCCCACAGGGGTGGGAAACTCCGCGTATCTCCGGCGCCAGTTGCTCACAGCCGCAGGACCGACCCCCGCGATCCGGGCGATCTCGGCTGCCGTGACTGTGGGTTCGTTCACCATCCCGCCCTCCTCACGCAAGATCTCCGAGGAACCTTAGCGCGTCACTCGTTAATAAACATCACTCAAACGTGTCTGTTGACCATATTCACAAGGGATGCTCCCATGGATGCATTCCATCAAGGCCGACACAGCGGAGGACTCATGGCAGCATGGACCCCACCCCCCGAAAGCACTTGGCCCACCTCCAACAGACTGATCCGCGTGTTCGCGGCCTCTTCCTTACGCCAGGACAGTGGCCACTGCCCATACAAAAAGGCCCTCAAGGCGCGTACCGGGTTCCGGCTTCCCCGGGGCCCCCTGCCCGCCTACAAGCCTGACCGGAGAGAGACGTTCAGCCTCGGACCCATGGGGACCGCGCTCGACCTGATCGAGTACCGGGGGCTTCAGCCCGAGGAAGCCCTCCACCAGGCCCTGGCAGCCACGCACGAACAGCCGGCGGCAAATCCAGGACTCGCCGCCTGGACTCGGTTCGCGGTCGATCGGTACTTGGAGGGCAGGCCCCCCGGGCTCCTGCCCGTGGACTGCTCCTGGGTCGTCGTCACAGCTCTGGAAAGGGCCGATGCCCGCGGCGCGAAGCGCTACGAGCAATGTGTCTGGGGCCGCCCCTACGGCTCCGCAGACGGGCGAGTCCGCGAGTTGTGCGTGCCGGTCGCCCGCTACGTGGGCTCAGCGGACCGTACGAGACCTGCCGACGTCGGCCCGGAGGAGCGCGCGGACCTGGCCGCGGCCGCCCATGTCGTCAGCTGCGGCAAGCCGTACCGCTTGCCCGCCCCTCGCCAATGGAGTCACGGCGCCGAACCGGTCCACGACGTCGGAGAGGCCGCTTGGCGAGATCCTGATGAAGTACGGATCACCGAGGTGAGCTGCCTCGACGGGAAACGTCTCGAACTGCTCCGCGAAAGCCCCGAGGAAGTCGCGCAGCGCTATACGACGTACGGTGCTCCTGAGCTGACCAAGACCGTCGGCGGCGGTGGGTTTCTTCCCGGCTTCGACTGCGAGGACTGTAAGTACGCTCCCGGCTGCCCCGCGTTGAGTCGAATCGGCGGAATATTGGGCATCGAGGACCGGACGAAGCCGCGCCGTATCTGGTCTGTCACCAACGGGCGCTCCTATATGGGTCGTCCGGGGCACGACGAAAAATGTCCGGCCCGCGAGCACCTGCGGCGCCTTCGCCTGCCCGACCCCGAGGGCCGCGCACTGCCCCCGCATGTCATCCGAGGCCATGCGGTGCACGAGTGGATCCAACGTCGTCACGAAACCAATCCCCGGACCGCCTGCCTGGCCGAGTACGCACCGGACGGCCGGTCGCCCTGGTCAGCCGGCCGCTGGACCGTGCCGGAGGAACAAGCGGAACTCGGGGCACGGATGATCGCCGCGCATGCTCGCCACTGTCCGTACAAGTTGTCCACGGTGCACGAAGTCGTGCACGAGCGAACGCTCGTCCTGCATGACACCTCGGCCGACGTCCTCGTACTCGCCAAGCCGGACATGATCTACCGGGACGGCCCCTCCTGGGTCTACCGGGAGACGAAGACGGACGCGCGGCGCGACCCGCCGCCCGAGGACGCCGACATCTTCCGCGCACGACCCCAACTCGCGCTCGCCGTGCTCCTCAGCACCAGCCCCGTCCTCAACGACGACGCCTCGGCCGCCCGTGTGGAGTTGGAGGTCCTGGGTCCAGCCGGCGCACGGCTCGTGATCATCGACCCCCTCACCCCTGAGAATCGCGCTGCCGCCCGTCGGGCCATTCACGAACTGGTCACCGACTGGCACGCAGATACTGACGCCCCGGTCCGTCCCGGCCGCCACTGCCGAAGCTGCGAAATGGCCGTCTGGTGCCGCCCGGCTCCGCCCACGGACACCGCCGCCCCCACCTCCAGCGCGCCGAAAGGCTGAGATGCACCAGACCCAGGCTGTGCACCCCACGCCATGGGCGGAGTCGGAAGGCATCCGCCTGCTTCGTGGAGTTGCCACCGCCATGGTCCGCCTTGCCGAGACCACGGGTACGGAGTCGCTGAGCCGCCCTTATCCCGAGGAAGCACAGCAGGCTCTGAACGACATCGTTCTGGCTTGCCTCCTGCTGAAGGCCGCCCCACCCGAGAGCCTCCCCGCACTGGTCGACTGGGCGGCTCTGCGCCCCATCGACGACTGGACGTTCACCCTGCCCGCCGACGCGGTCCGGCCGGGATCCCTGCTGCTCGACAAGGCGACCCGCCGGCCGACCCAGCTCTGCTACGAATGGGCCGTCGACTCGGAGGAATCCACCGCGCTCTCCGAACGGCCCTTCATGAGCACGGCGGCCACGCGCTGCCGGGAAGAGGAGTACCCCGAGGCATATCAGGCATTCCGAAGCCTCTTGATCCGACGCCCGGTCCTGACGTATCGCGATCTCGTCACTCTCCCCAGCGCCGACGGCGGCCTCCTGGGGCCTCTCGGAGAACTGCT
Organism: Streptomyces murinus; assembly: GCF_002154555.1. Classification (GTDB taxonomy): domain Bacteria; phylum Actinomycetota; class Actinomycetes; order Streptomycetales; family Streptomycetaceae; genus Streptomyces; species Streptomyces murinus. Next base: position 27,709 of record NZ_MUNF01000178.1, on the reverse strand, counting down.
CCACGACATCTATCAGCCGGCTCCGGCGTCCTACCTCGACCGCAAGCGCAGGATCTACACGGCCTGCGGCCGCTGCCGCACCCTGTTGCATCCGACGACCGAGGGCGGAATGTGGTGCGAGCGACGTTCGTGCCAGGACCGGGATTCCGTCCGGCCAGGTCGGGAATTCAGAGCCGACGACGACGGAGGCGTGCACCTCCTGATCGGGCCGTTGCGCCAGTGGGTGGCAGCCCCCGGAATCCTGGAGGAACGGCTGGCACGCCGGCTGGTCAAGTGCGGCGCGGACGTGGAGCTGTGGCCCGACTTCGGCGCATACGGCATGCGCGTGCGGCTGACGGACGGGTCCACGTTGGCGGTCGAGCACAAGGACTGGACGAGCGCGGCGCTGCTGGGCCGCCGGGCCGCTCCACCTTTGTCCGGCCCTTCGTACGACCGGTGCTTCTGGGTTATCCCGGCCGCCCGGCTGCGCGAGCAGCCGACGTACCGCGCGGTCTTCGAGCGCTACCGGCCGACCCGGTCACCGGCCCTCATCAGTGACAGGGAACTCATCGACACCGTACGCAAGGCTGCCGGGGCCGGGCTGCCCGGCGTCGACACCACGAGCGACGAACCGGCCGAGGGACTGTTCTGATGCGCGACCGTACATTCTGGGGCTCTGGGCACGCCGACCGGATCCGTGCTGCCTGGCCGGTGGAAGCGGGCCCGTCTCGTGCCCCTCGCCTCCTCCGTGTCGAGCTCGGCCTCTACCTGCTGGAGCGACTGTGCCCCGGCGAGCCGGCGATCGCCGCGTGGACCCTGCTGGGTGGCTACCCGTTCGCCCTCGCGCAGGAAAGGACCGCGGAGCGCGAGCGGATACTCAAGGTCGCAAGACACCTGCTGTGGCCGCTGCGGCGTCCCCGCACCTGGGAGCGTGCTCTGCGGCTGTACGCCTCCTTCCCCACCGAGGTACGCGGCTACCGGCTCACCGACATCCACACGACCGCGGTCCGGGAAAAGGTCTCCGTCCTGGCCGAGCGCTGGGAGCTGTACGAGAAGGCCCTCACCTCCGCCCCTCGCTTCTACCGTCGGCCACGGCTGGCGCTCGCCCGGCCCGGGAGGTCGTACCGCTTTCCGCAGGGCAAGCTCATCACGTCCGTACGCCTTCCCCGGCATCTGCCCGTAACCACGGCTCGCCCACACGTCCTCGTTCCCTCTCCCGGCACGGCAGAGCCGATCGAGACGACCCTGGCCCAGCTGAAGGCGACCGCCGAGTGGATGGACCGGAAACTGCTCGTCACGGACCCCCGCAAGTCCTGGGTCCAGCGCGTACGGCGTATCGAGTTGGACGTACTCGACTCCGCGCGATCGGCCTTCGGCTCGCTCGGCGAGAAGGACACGCTGTCCGTATCGGGCCTCTTCCATCTGGTGGGCATGGTCGGCGCCGGCAAGAGCACGCTGCGCGACGTACTCACCGTGGAGACCGTCCGGCAGGGGCGCAGAGTCACCATCGTCGTGGGCGACGTCGCCGAACAGATGAGGTTGGTGGAGCTGTTCCGCCGCCTGGAACTGAAGGTCGCACCAGTCCTGGGTACGTCCACCCGGACTCGGAACATCCAGCGTATGCACCGCAGGCTCACCAGCGCGGGCGCAGGCTCCCTGCTCAGCCACGAGGCCCGGCAATTCACCTACCTGAGCACCGCTTGCCCCCTTGACGCTCTGCGCGGCAGGGAGGCGTTGGAGCCACTCGACATCGCCGACTCCCCCTGCACCCGCCTCTACCCCGCGAATACCCGCAAGGAGGGCCGGGCGCAGGATGACGTACCGCCGGACGGCGCCGAACACGCTCCCACGAGCTCGCCCACAGCCGCTCCGGACGACGCAGACCATGACCGGATGGGCACTGCGGAAGGCTGCCCCTTGTGGGGCGCGTGTCCTCGTCATCGTGGTGCCCACGATCTGGTCGACGCCGACATCTGGGTGGCCAACCCCGCGAGTCTCGTCTACGGGCTGACACCCCGACACCAGAATCGGGAGCGAGCCCGGTTCCTGGAGGTCGCCTGCGTCCGCAGCGACCTGATCATCGTGGACGAGGCCGACCGGGTACAGATGCAGCTGGACACCATGTTCGTGCCCTCGGCGACCCTGGTCGGGCGGTCCCCGGATTCGTGGCTGGACGAACTCCAGACCCACACCACCGACGAGTTCGCGCGATACGGACGCCTTCAGCTGTCCGACGCGGACGTGGACCGCTGGTCCTCGTCCCTGACCGCCTCGATCGCCGCCACCAACAGGCTGTACTCGATGCTGATGCGTCACTCCAGCTTGCAACGATGGATCAGGGACGACTACTTCAGCTCATGGACACTGCAGCAGAAGTTGCTCGACGATTGGTTCCCGAAGCCGTCTGCCCCCGACGCCCCGGACCAGGACGACGAGCCCGACATCGACTTCGAGGAGGAGTCCCGCGAGGAGGCCGATCTCGACGAGCAGCCGGACGACGATCCCGGTACGGAGTCCGGGACCGTGGGGGAACCCGAGGACGCGGCCGACGCGAGGCGCACCGCCGTCACGGAGATGCTGGACACCTTCCGGGACGACCCCCTCGGCGGGGAGGGGACGGATGATCCGGAACTCACCGACCTGGTCGCCCTGGCCCGCGCGCTTCTCCACACTTTGGATGAGGAGACCACCCGCCTCCAGGCCGGCGCCACGCTCACCCGGCTCTCAGGGCTCGCTCCCGGAACCGACGCGGAAATGCGCCGCAGGACCCTGCGTTTCGAATTCACCGTGCTGGTTTGCATCCTGCAACAACGCCTCGATGTCATCACAGAGTTGTGGCCGACAGTGGAGACCGCGCTCAACCTGGAATCGACCGACAACCAACTCGCGCGTCGGCCGCCGCTCGATTACGGCCCGCTCCTTCCAGAGTCCCCCATGGGCAACATTCTGGGGTTTCAGCTTCTCACCGAGAATCTGGACGCCACGAGAGGCTCCGCAGGAGCCGAACTCCGGTTCTTTCGCTGCACCGGCGTGGGTCGCGCCTTGCTCACCGGGCTGCACCGGATCACCGCACTCGACGGCAGCCCGACTGCTCACGTACTCCTTATGTCTGGGACCAGTTGGGCCGGTACGGCGGCGGGAGCACACGTGCTCGCCCCGGTCAGGGCCATTCTGAAGATTTCGCCCAAGGAGCACCGCGCACTGCTTCAGACCACTTTCCGCAAGGTCTTCGTCCCTGGACCTGATGGGCGCCCCCTACACCTCTCCGGCACCCGCCCCGACCTGCGTCCCAAGGTCCTCGAGCTGATGCTCGACGGGCTTGCCCGCCCCCGTGAGGGGCAGTTCGAGAGCACGCTTGAGGAAGAACTGAGACTGATCCCAAGCACCCGCCGGAAGCGCCTCCTGCTTCTCGTCGGCTCCTACGACGAGGCCCGCCGGGCCTTCGAGGTCCTCGAAGGCATCCCTCGTTGGAAGGGCAGGGTGTGCAGACTCATCCCGGACGACGCCGAGTTGGAGGTGTCCTTCGGCGGCGTCGACCCGGGTGAGCCCCTCGCGTCAGCCCAGTCCATGACGCTGCGTCGCGGCGATGTCTCAGCCTTCGGGACCATGGACGCCCAGATCCTCATCGCCCCGCTCATGTCCGTGGAACGGGGCCACAACATTCTCAACGACGCCGGTCAGGCGGCCATCGGCTCGGTACTCTTCCTCGCCCGCCCCCATCCCCGCCCGTACGATATCGGTATCGCGGTCCAGGGCATCAACAGCTGGGCCATGCGTCTGATGGCCAACGGCGAATTCGACAGGCTGGTCGCCTCCGCTCCCGATCTCGACACCGCGGGACGGTCATTCCGCCGCGAGGCCCGGATCCGTTGGAAGCACCTGCTGACTCGCAGGATGGCCTGGCGGGAGCTGAACGACGAGGACAAGGTCGCCTTCACCTGGGATCGGCTCGTGGTGATGTGGCAGGTCATCGGGCGTCTGGTACGTGGTGGGGTCCCGGCCCGCGTGGTCTTCGTGGATTCCCGATTCGCTGAGCGGGAGGCCGCCGGCCGAGGGCCCGACGACTTCCGCACCGGTCTGCTCGCCAGCCTGCTCCATGTCCTTGCCCCGTATTTCGACGAGGACGGTCCGCACACACCGGCCGACCGGCATTTGGTGAAAATGCTCTACGAGCCCCTCTACCAGGCACTGGGAAACCTCCCTCCGTACCGGCCGGATGCTCCGCGCCGCACCACTCGAGGAGCCGCATGATCCGCTACGACGCCATCCGCCTCGCCCGCTACACCCCAGTCGCAGAGGCCGCTTGGACCGTCGCTTACCAAACGTTGTCCCTTCCCGAATTCCATCGCAAGCGTCTCCTCGATCTGTACCGGCTGGGACTGCGGAGACCGGGCACCTGCCACGCCGTGCCGGTCGGACGCTTGAACGCACTCCTCCAGGCACTGGCCCCCGAAGTGGTGTCGGTGGCGAAATGGATCGACGTCACCCGGGACGAGCCTTGGCTCTATGCCCGCACACCGATTCCCCAGGACGTCCTTTCAGCATTGCTGACCACCTGGGTACAGGACCTGCGGCCAGAACCCGAGCATCGCCTGGAGGTACGCAAAGCGCTACGTGATCTGCGGTTCGGCGAACTGCAATGGGAGAAACAGGATGTCCCCATGCTCTCCAGGACCACGACGCCGAGCGGCACGGCCGTTCCGGAGGACCGGCTCTACCAGCTGTTGCCCGACGCGATCGCCGACATGGTGCTGGGACGTCCGGACCCGTTCACCTACCAGGGCGGCTCTCTCACCTTTCGCGGGGTGGCTCGTCGACCCTCCGACCGGGGCGCCGAACTGCTCTCCTGGCCTCCCGATCGTTACGACGACCAGAACGGAACGGTCTGGTGGTTCTCGGCGCTGCTGACCGTGACACTCCAGACCGTCCCCTTCTCCCCGGCCCCCCAGATCCATGTGCGCTCCGGAGTCCGGCGATGGGCGACTCGTACCGGCCGAAACGGCCTGTACCTCCCGCCCCGTCGAGCGGCGTCCGTCTATCTGCTCGCAGACGCCCCATGGATCGGTGACGGTCAGGAAGGCCGGCCCGCCGCCCGCTTCTCCGTGGGACGCCTCGCTTACGACCACACAGTCGGCGCCCGGATCTGGGAGTCCGGTGGCCCGAACGGCATGCTCACCCGGTTACGACTCCGTCGGCCGCTCCCGGAACCGGGCGAGCTCCTGCGCAGCCCGGTGGACTGGCTGGAACGGACGGGGCCTGTCGCCGCCGCGGTGGTGCACAGCACGTCGATGGGCTCCCACGGCGTAAAACCTGGGCTCATGCCGGGCGACCGTGTACCGCTTATGGAGTGGTTCGAACAGGCACTGCCCGAAGGCCTGGTCCGGGCACCCGACCAGGTACGGGCGGACCGCTACCTGAACTCGCGACGAAGCACGCGGAAGAGTCAGAAGGGGCCCGAGGCCCGGGACGCGGAGGAGACTGCGGCCCTGCGCCGAGAAGTGGCCGGCGCCCTCGAAGGCGAGCCATTGCGACTGGAGTTCCTCTGGCTCACCCAGCCCAACCGGGATGCCGGCGTGCTCGCCCTCCGGACCGTGCTCGGCCTCCCGGAGAAGGTGGACGTCACACGGCAGGGCCAGACAGGGGACGGAACAGACGAGACCCTCTCCTGGCAAACTCCCGAGCTGACGGTAGAGCTACACCTGACCGCCGTCGGTGAACTCGCCGACGGCCTGTCATTCCCTGCCGACGGCCATGTGCGGACCAGCGTGCTGCGCACCGCTCTCGCGGCTCGCCGTGAGCAGGTCGTGCGTCGGCTGCCCGAGGCTCCGGCCAAAAACCGGGTCACGCTGGCACTTGTCGAGATCCACCACAAGGACGCGTACTCACCACGCTCGGCCGACCCCAAGTTCGCCCTGCGGTTGGGATTCAGAGACGCCGGACGGGTGACGCAGTTCGTGGTGAATCCCCGGCTAGCGGCCTCCAGATTCTCGAACGCCGAGACGACTCGGGCGAAGAAGTTCGAGGCCTGTTGGATGGACGGCCTGCGCCAACTCGGCCATCGCGCCGTGCCCGACCACCGTCTCGGCCCGGTCGTCCCGGACGATATGCAGTACGCAGCACTGTGGCTGGTGAGACGGCGGCGCGATGGACCGACCCGGCAGGCAGACCTCGTGCCGATCGCCGTACGCATCCGCCCCACCGCGCCTGCCATCGAACGGATCACCGGCTGGGACTACCGGTCTGGCGCATGGGTGCCGTACGCCGAGCTTCTGATTCGCCTGGCGGAATCCGCCGAACTGCCCACGGCGGAGGACAGCGTGGAGTCTTCCGAGTGGAACACGGATGATCCGTCCGAGCCGGGCAACCTGGACGACGCAGAAGAAGACACCGGCTTCGAGGGTGGCACGGCCCCGGGCAGTCGTATCGAACGGCGCCGCAGTGCTCTGGCGTCCACGATCCAGGAGATCCTGTTCAACCTACGCGACCGCTCCACACTTCTACTGCTTCACGCGCAGAACACCCGGCAACTGTGGCCGTGGTTGCAGAACAGCCACATTCAGCCGGATGTGATCCAACTGCACGGCCAACAGGCGCAGCGAGTCGCCCTTCAAGGCCCCGGCCTCCGCGTGGTCCGTGTCCGGGACCATTCCGGCACTGAAACACCCCAATGGTGGGGCCACGGGGAGGACGCCGAGGCCGACACCGGCACGAAGAACAGGAGGTTCGGCATCCCGACCGGCCTGTGGAAGCCACCCGGCTGCGACCAACGGCATCGGGTGTTCGGCAGCACGAGCGAGAAAGCGGGCCCCGGTTCAGGGGTATCCGTCAAGGCATCGCGCTGGGCTCTGCGCTCTTACGCTCACGGTGAGAAGACCGGCATCACCATCGACACCGGCAAATTGGCCTGGAACCCCGCCTTTCTGGAGATCACCGTCGCCGCAAGCGGCCCCGAAGACGATCCCGAACTATGGGCGGCTCTCACTCATCGGCTGCGCCAGTCTCCCGGTCGTGATCCTCTGCTCGCTCTGCCTCTCCCCCTCCACCTGGCCCGCAAGGCCTCCGAGTACGTCCTCCCGACCACCCAGGACCAACCATCAGAGCCGGACGATGACGACGGAGCTGTACAGCTCTCGTTCGACCTCGGAGCGATCACATCATGAACGCTCCAGCTCCACTGGACACACCGGACCTCCACATCACGTGAGCCCATACCCATGTCCCCCCGGCGGGCCCGGTCACGAGCCCGCCGACAACCTCGTTCGCCACGGCTCGCTCCGATTTTCGGTGGATGCACAACTCGCCGACTCCACCCTCACCAAGGAAGCCCCGGCCGCCGTCACCTGTTCCGGGCTCAGCTCATCCTGCGAGACTTGCCCTCGTACAACAGGTGATCGGGACGTGCCATTCCGGAACAGGCAGTCCCGGGCCCAAGCCTTCTCGCCACGCTCCAGGACGAATTCGCTTCGCTCGCCATGTGAAGTGTTCACGGCGCTCCGCCGACAGAGGAGAGACCGCCTCACCGCAACTTCTCCAGGCGGTCCCGTACCTCCCGCGTGCCGTCGCCGCCCATGCGCTCGCGCAGCACGAGGACTCGTTCCAGAGCTTGCACCGCCTCGTGCGAGCGGCCGACCGCCACCAAGGCATCGGCGTAGCGCCACAGGAGCTTGCTCTCGTCATGCCAATGTTCCAGTTCGCGGAAGATCTCATACGCCTGCCGGTACAGGTTGAGCGCCTCGGTCCGCTCGGAACGGGAGAGACGGATCTCAGCGAGGGTGTACAGCACGTCAGCCTTGCCCCTCGGATCAGCCGCCCCGACCACGCGAAGGGCTTCCTCGCACAGACGGAGCGCTTCGTCGTCCTCCCCTCGGTCGTGATGAAGGGTGCCGATGCCGTTCAGCGCCGCCGCCTCGCCACTGGGGTCGGGCAGCATCCGGTACAGCTCCAGAGCCTCTCTGTGGTGTCCCTCCGCCGCTGCTCCATTCCCCTGCTTGCGGAGAGTGAGGGCGAGCGTGTGAAGGGAACGGGCAAGGCTCAGCCGACCGCTCTCACTGTCGTCCTGCCTGCTCAGCAGTACAGCCCGCTGCAATTGAGCCGCGGCCATCTCGAACTCTTCCAGCCGCCAGTGAGTGCCGGCCAGCATGCGGTAGACCATGGCACAGTCCACGGGAGCAGCAACGCCCTCGGCCGCCTCTCTGGCAGACGCCAGCCCGCGCAGCGCGTCGCCCAGGCGGTGGCGGCACCACTGATAGGTGACCAACGCCATCGGCAGCAGCCATGTGTAGAGCTCCAGCCCCTTTTGGTAGGCCAGTTGAATACCAAGCTGGACGGCGTCGTACTCGGCGTCCAGCAGGGTCATGGCATGTGCGAGGTTTTCGGGCACGCACACGCGCACTGCGTCCGGGTCACCGACAGGAAGTGTCCGATACCGGTCGAGCAGCCTGTCGCAGGCTCGGACATTCTGCAACTGGTGTTCCAGGACCTGCCGTACAGTGGCCTCTTCGAAATCCCTCCGTGGCCCGTCGACGCCTGGATCGATCTCGTGGCGCGCGAAGGCGCGTACCAGGTCGTGAAGGCTGTAGCGGTCCGATCGGAACTCCACCAGACTGGCTGCCACGAGTTCCTCCACGGCCCGGTCGGCACGGGTCGGCTCACCTGCCGGGTCGAGGTCCATAACGGCGTCCCAACAGATACTGGGGCCGGGGTGAACTGCCAACTGCCATAGAAGACGGCGTGCCGCATCGGACAGCGCACGTTCGGAGCAGGCCAGCGCCATCCGCACTGACAAATCCTCTTCGGGGAAATGCAGGACATCCAGTTTGTCCTTCTCCTCCCTGAGGTCGCGCACGAGGGCGCTGATGCCCTGTAGCGAGCGGTGCTCGAGCCGCCGGGCGACCACCGTGAGTGCCAGCGGGTGACGATCACACAACTCGACCAGTTCGCTGACGAAATAGCGACGGGCTTCCTGTTCCGGTGCGTGAAGGCGCTCCAGAAGAATTGCGGCGGCGGCGTCGTCGCCCAGCGAGCCCACCGTGCAGAAGTGCGCGTCCTGCCCGGCGCCCAGTTCCCCGAGGGCCTTGCGGCTCGTAACGATCACCGCGCTGGCGCCGCAGCCTGGCAACAACGGACGAACCTGCGCGGCATTCACCGCGTCGTCGAGCACCATGAGCACCGACCTGTCGGCCAGCACCGTACGCAGGGCGGCGCTCTTGCCGTCCAGGCCCGTCGCACGGGTACGAGGCGACAAGGCCGCCAGGAACTGGTCCAGAATCTCCTCGGGGTCGGCAGGCGTCACATCGCCGCCGGCGAATCCTCGGAGATTGTTATGAAGAACCCCGTCCGGGAATCTGTCCCGCAATGCGTCCGCCAGCCGGAGTGCCACCGTGCTCTTCCCGATGCCGGCCAGCCCCCTGAGCACGATCAACGTCGGCCTGTTCGCATCTTGTCGCTCCTTCACGACCTCTTGGAGATCACGAATCAACGCGTCACGCCCGAAGGGTCTCAGCTTGCCCGGGGGTAACTGGTTCGGAACAGGCCGAAGGGACGTTCCGCGTGTACGACGCGGAGTACCACGCAGCTCGTAGATGACGTCCTGCAGGTCGGAGTTCGGGTCAGGAGCCCCGTAGCGCTTCACCCACCGCTTGATCAGTCTTTCCCGCGCCACGTGCCCCAACTCCCGGCCATGGACAGCCAGATAGAACCCAAAGATCCAGTCTCGCTCCGGTATGCGTTCAAAAAGTTTCGCCGTCTCCGCACGCAGCCATTTCTCTTCATCGGCCTCCAGTGCCGCCTCCAACTGGGAATGGACAGCATCCATCCATTCCTCTCGCAAGTCAGACTTTCGCGTCCCGAACGTTTCATCTGGCAATCCGCACAACGGCTCACTATCGGACCATTCCTCCAACGCGGCACACAGTTGCTCGAACTTTTCCACCGGCGGAAGGCGAGCGGCCTTCCGCACCCCTGCACGAAAACGAAAAAGATCGACACTCTCATCCGGAATGACAATCGAACAGATCCCCGACTTGATCCGCGGGACGACTCGCTCCCCCAACTCCTCTCTCAGATCCGACATGACCCGATACACGCGGTCCCGCGAATATCTCGTGCCGGCCCAAAGAGCCTCGGAGACTTCCCCGGTTGTACACCGGCACCCTGGCGATGTCACCAGTAGTCCGAACAGCGCAGCCGCCTTCCCAGCGCCGGAAATCCCTTCACCGTTTGATCCTTCTACACGGATCAGGCCGAGTACGCGCCCCTCCACGCTCTTTCCCCTCCCACACACCTCAAGCAGTCACCGCCACCTGAACGGCACTCCTGATTCTGCGCGTGTCCGGAGCACCTTCTACACCCTCGGGCCCGTGCACGACTTCAGATCAGGCTCAGATCTCCCTCAGATTCGGGGCCACGGCACTCCACGCCGGCCGGGCACGATGGCGTCAGCCGCTCGCCGCGCAAGGCGATGTCGGCCCCCACCCATCGAAAGGTCACACCCATGACCAACCGTCAGCACAGCCGCCGGGGAAGCCGTCTCTTGCAGTCCGGAGGCTTCCCTCCCACCGAGCGCCGAACCGCGCGCAAGGGACAGCCCCAGAGCGTCACGACGCCGCCGGCCGCGGCGTCGGTTCCGCCGTCGAAGACCGGCTGAGACACCTCGGCACTGTGACCACATCCCTACTCATCGGCATCCGGGTCACTCCCGGATGCCGAGGGAGAACAGTAATGAACTGTCCGCTGTCCCGCGGTGCGTTCGCCGCAGTCATCCGCCACTTCGAGAATCCTCACTTCAACGAAGGAGTACTACCGACTGCCACCACAGAGAAGAACGGCGAACCGATCCAGTCGTGTCCCCCCGGAGCCCATGACGCGCTGTACGGTCCAAACGCCGACGCACAGATCGCCACAACGGTGTGGCAGCAGACACTCCGAGCGGCCGGCGCTGAAGTCACACTGCAGGGTCCCTGGCAGCTCCTGGCGATCTGGTTGGCCCCACCACGGTTGAGCGGCACGGCCTATCGAATCTGCGATCGGGTGCACATCGACCGATCCGGCGTAGAGGCGGAGATGGCCCTTGCTCTGCTGGAAGAACTGCGGACCATGGATCCCGAATCACCGTGCCCGGTCGAGGCTTTGATCAGAACAGCATGCGGCAGCGGCTGGCACTTCGCCCGCGCGGCAGCACGAGAGGCTGCTCCTTCCGCCTACTTGGAGGAGATCGCGGGGGAGGACCACCGCGCGATGACGGGCAGACTCACCGACCACTCGGCACCGCACACAGACTTCGAACCGGAGGTTATCCGTCCTGGAGGGGCGGCCGATCTGAACGCGTCACCACACGTCCAGGCATCCACAACACAGTGGGGAGAGGAAGTACTCGATAGCCTGACCGATCGCCTCAGGCCGAACGAAGTCGTCGGGCATGCCCGACGCTCCAGGCGAAGGCGACCCATCGGCGCTCTGCCACTACGGCGTCGTACCAGGCGGCGGTGAAACGCCCAGGTGTCAGGCAGCTCAGCTTCACCGACGCCGACTGGTCCGTGAAAGCGCCTTCCCCTGTTCCGTCATACGCGTCGGCCGTCAATACCGGATTGCGACGACTGAGTCGACGCGCCTCCTGGAGATGGAGGAGGAGCCCCTGTACACCGTCGAACTCGAAAGAGATCCGGGCCCTTCACCGGCCCACTTGAATCCGTAGCAGCGACTCGGACAGCCCGACACGGTACGTGTGGGCTCAAGGTCTTCACCTCGGGCCCCCACGTACAGGCGCACATATGAGTCCCTCGGGAAGACGGACGGGAACGCCGATTCTGACAAGACTCCGAGATCCGAGCACATCACGACGGCACAGTCGGCCGTCCTTCTTGCGGTCGACAGGTTCGAGGAGGCCGCAGCCACAGCGCGGGTCGGAGCCACTTCTCCCCAGGCAGCACTAGGTCGGGCCGCCCGGAAGCCGCAGGTCAGGAACCCTTCGCGGCCGGTTCGAGGATCGCCACACACTCCACATGATGCGTCATCGGAAACAGATCGAACGCCCGCAGCATCCGCACCCGATACCCGTTCTCCCCGAAATACCCCAGATCCCGCGCCAGCGCCGCCGGATCGCACGCCACGTAGGCGATGCGGCGCGCCCGCAGGGACGCGAGGTGCTTCACCGTGTCGCGGCCGGCGCCCGCGCGGGGTGGGTCGAGGACGATCAGGTCGACCTCGGTGATGCCCGTGCGCGGGAGGACGGATTCGACCTTGCCCTGTTCGATGCGGACGCGGGGGAAGTCGGCCAGGTTGTGGCGGGCGTCCTCGACCGCGCGTTTACCGGACTCGATGCCGAGGACCGCGCCCTTGTCGCCGAGGCGGTCGGCGAGGGCGCCGGCGAAGAGGCCGGCGCCGCAGTAGAGGTCGAGGGCCATCTCGCCCTTGCGCGGCAGCAGGCCCTGCATCACCGCGGTGACGAGGGTGTCCGCCGCCTTCGGGTGGACCTGCCAGAAGCCGCCGGCGCCGACCCGGTGGGTGCGGCCGTCCGCGCGCTCGCGGACGAAGGGGCGGCCGTGCACGCGGTGCACGCCCCCGGACTTCTCGTCGACCCGCATGACCGAGACCGGCTTGTCCAGCTCGACCAGGGGCAGGCGGCCGCCCGGACGCGGGGTGAGGATCACCTGGCGGTCCTGGGAGCCCGTCGCCGCGATCGCCTCGACCGACTCCATGCCGGCCCACTCGTGCTTCTCGATGCCCAGCTCCGACACACCGGGCGCCGCGATCATGCAGTGGTCGATGCGCTCGACCTCGTGCGAACGGTGCCGGCGCAGACCGGCGTGGCCCTCGGCGTCGACTGCGTACTGCACCCGGGTGCGCCACTGCGGCACCTCGCCGGCGGGCAGCTTGTCGCCCTCGGCCGGGACCACCGTGCCGTCCCAGCCGGCCTCCTCGGGGGTGAGGCCCGCGAGCCGGCGCAGCTGCTCGGCGAGCACGTCCGCCTTCAGCCGGCGCTGGGCGCCCGGCTTGGCGTGCTGCCAGTCGCAGCCGCCGCAGCGGCCGGGCCCGGCGAAGGGGCAGGGCGCCTCGATGCGGTCCTTGGACGCCTCCAGGACGCGTACGGCGTCCGCGCGCAGGAAGCGGGCGCCCTCCTCGCCCTCGGTCACCTTCGCCACCACGCGCTCGCCGGGCAGCGCGTGCCGGACGAAGAGGACCTGGCCCTCGGCGGTACGGGCGATGCAGTGGCCGCCGTGGGCGACGGGGCCGATCTCGACCTCGTACTCCTCGCCCACCAGAGACGTGGTCGGTTCTGCCTGCATGGTGGGTGGCTCCAGAGGATCGGGTTCGCGACGGAGGACGGCAAAGAAGCAGACGAGCTGCGGAGACGGGTCCGGGGCGGTCGAGCGCAGCCCGGTGGACCGACAACAGCCCACCAGTCTACGGCCTCGCCGCCCCGGTCCCGTACCCCGGTGCCTCGTCAGTCCTTCGCGGACGAGCCCGACGAACCCGACGACCCCGACGGCTCCGACGGCTCCTTGGGCCGCTCCCCCGCCGGGCCGCGGCGGACCGCGCCGGGCGCGCTCCACTCCTGGCGCCTGCGGGCCCGCATCTTGGCCGCCTCGGAGGAGGCCAGCTGGTAGGGCACGGAGGTGACCATCACACCGGGCGTGAACAACAGGCGGCCCTTGAGGCGCAGGGCGCTCTGGTTGTGCAGCAGGTGCTCGTACCAGTGGCCGACCACGTACTCGGGGATGATCACGGAGACCGCGTCCCGCGGGGACTCCTTGCGCAGGCCCTTGACATACTCGATCACCGGCCGGGTGACCTCGCGGTACGGCGAGTCGAGGACCTTCAGCGGTACGTCGATGCCGCGCCGCTCCCACTCCTCGCGCAGCGCCTTGGTCTCGGCCGGGTCCACGTTGACGGTGAGCGCCTCCAGGCTGTCGGAGCGCATCAGCTTGGCGTAGGCCAGGGCCCGCAGGGTCGGCCGGTGGATCTTGGAGATCAGCACCACGGAGTGCACACGGGAGGGGCGGACCAGGTCGTCGTCCGGCTCCTCGGGCGCGGCGATCTCCTCGGCGACGCGGTCGTAGTGCTTGCGGATCGCGGTCATGGTCGCGAAGAAGATGCACATGCCCAGCAGGGCCACCCAGGCGCCGTGCGTGAACTTGGTGACCAGGACGACGACCAGCACCAGGCCGGTGAGGAAGGCGCCGAAGGTGTTGATCGCCCGCGAGCGCATCATGTGGCGCCGCTTGGCCTGGTCCTTCTCGACCGCCAGGTGGCGGTTCCAGTGCCGGACCATGCCGGTCTGGCTCAGCGTGAAGGACACGAACACGCCGACGATGTAGAGCTGGATCAGACGCGTGGAATCGGCACCGTAGATCACGGTCAGCAACGCGGCGGCGCCGGCGAGCAGCACGATGCCGTTGGAGAAGGCGAGCCGGTCGCCGCGGGTGTGCAGCTGGCGGGGCAGGTAGCGGTCCTGGGCGAGGATCGAGCCGAGCAGCGGGAAGCCGTTGTACGCGGTGTTGGCCGCGAGGAACAGCACCAGCGCGGTGGCGGCCGCAAGCAGCACGAACAGGAAGCTGCCCTTGCCGAAGACCGCCTCGGCGACCTGGGAGATCACCGGGTTCTGGACGTAGCCGGAGCCGATCGGGTGGCCGTTGTGCAGCAGGTCGGTGGCCGGGTTCTCGGCCATGCGCACCTTGGTCGTCGCGGCCAGGGCGATGATGCCGCAGAACATGGTGACGGCCAGCAGGCCCATCGCCGCGAGCGTGCTCGCCGCGTTCTTGGACTTCGGCTTGCGGAAGGCCGGGACGCCGTTGGAGATGGCCTCGACGCCGGTCAGGGCGGCACAGCCGGAGGAGAAGGCGCGCAGGAGCAGGAAGACCAGCGCGAAGCCCGCGAGGCCCTGGTGCTCGGCCCTGATGTGGAAGTCCGCGGTCGGCGCCCGCATGGTGTCGCCGAGCACCAGGCCGCGGAACGCGCCCCACAGGATCATGATGAAGACGCCGCCGACGAACACGTACGTCGGGATCGCGAAGAGCTTGCCGGACTCCTTGACGCCACGCAGGTTCATCAGCGTCAGCAGGACGATCACGACGGTCGCGCAGAGCACCTTGTGCTCGACCACGAACGGGACGGCCGAGCCGAGGTTCTCGATGCCGGAGGCGATGGACACCGCGACCGTCAGCACGTAGTCCACGAGCAGCGCGCTCGCGACGGTGAGGCCCGCCTTGGGGCCGAGGTTGGTGGTCGCCACCTCGTAGTCGCCGCCGCCGCTCGGGTAGGCGTGCACGTTCTGGCGGTAGGAAGCGACCACGGTGAACATCAGCACGACGACCGCGACAGCGATCCAGGGGCTGAAGTGGTACGCCGACACGCCCGCGATGGACAGGACCAGCAGAACCTCCCCCGGCGCGTAGGCGACGGAGGACAGCGGGTCGGAAGCGAAGACGGGCAGTGCGATGCGCTTGGGCAGGAGGGTTTCCCCCAGCCGGTCACTGCGCAGTGCGCGCCCGATCAGGATCCGTTTGGGCACGTCGGTCAGTTTGGACACGAGAGAGGATCGTAAGCCTTCGAACTGGCAGCCGCCCACCCTGTCCGCAATATCTTCCCCATGGGTGAACTCGGCGGTGGAGTGATGTACGGATTCCGTGGCACGGGCCCGGGTCGTGCCTAGATGGCAAACCCCGTCTGTCACCGACCCGTGGAGGCCCCATGCCGCCGACCGCTGAGCTGATCGGGGCGGTGCTCGCCCTGGCCGGCCTCGGAATCCTGACCGTGTGCAGCGTGCGCAGCATCACTCGAAGACGAGCGGATGAGCCTCTATGAGGCCCTCTGAGCCCGTCTGAGCCCCTCTGAGCCCGGTGCGCGGGCGCTACCCGGGCACGGGGGTGCCCGGTGAGGGTGATGCGTGTGTAGCTTGGGCGACAGTCTGAGAACCTGTTCAGGCCAAGCCAACGACTCTTGACATCGGAAGGACGGTCGTGCACATCGTCATCATGGGCTGCGGGCGAGTAGGCTCCGCTCTCGCCCAGACCCTGGAGCAACAGGGGCACACGGTCGCCGTGATCGACCAGGACCCGACCGCCTTCCGTCGGCTGGGACCGGGATTCGGAGGCCGCCGGGTCACCGGAGTCGGCTTCGACCAGGACACCCTGCGCGAGGCGGGGATCGAGGAGGCGGGCGCCTTCGCGGCCGTCTCCAGCGGCGACAACTCCAACATCATCTCCGCGCGGGTCGCGCGCGAGATGTTCGGCGTGGAGAACGTGGCCGCCCGTATCTACGACCCCCGGCGCGCCGAGGTCTACCAGCGTCTCGGTATCCCGACCGTGGCCACGGTCCGCTGGACCGCCGACCAGATGCTGCGCCGGCTGCTGCCCTCCGGGGCCGAGCCGCTGTGGCGCGACCCCACCGGCGGGGTGCAGCTCGCCGAGGTGCACGCCTCCCCGAAGTGGGTCGGCCACAAGATCAGCAAGATGCAGGAGGACACGGGCGTCCGGGTGGCGTTCCTGACCCGGCTGGGAGAGGCGATCCTGCCCACCTCCCAGACGGTGCTCCAGGAGGGCGACCTCGTGCACGTGATGATGCGGACGGACGACGTGGAAGCGGTCGAGGCGGCGTTCGCCGGGGGCCCGGAAGAAGAGGGCGGTCACTGATGAGGGTCGCCATTGCCGGAGCCGGCGCCGTCGGCCGCTCGATCGCGGGCGAGCTGCTGGAGAACGGCCACGAGATCCTGCTCATCGACAAGGCCCCGACCGCCATCTCGGTGGAGCGGGTGCCGCAGGCCGAGTGGCTGCTGGCCGACGCCTGCGAGATCACGTCCCTGGACGAGGCGGCGCTCCAGCGCTGCAATGTGGTGATCGCCGCCACCGGTGACGACAAGGTCAACCTGGTGGTGTCACTGCTCGCCAAGACGGAGTACGGCGTCCCGCGTGTCGTCGCCCGGGTCAACAACCCCAAGAACGAGTGGCTGTTCAACGAGGCGTGGGGCGTGGACGTGGCCGTCTCCACCCCGCGTCTGATGTCCGCCCTGGTCGAGGAGGCGGTGAGCGTCGGCGACCTGGTACGGCTGCTGCGCTTCAGCCATGGCGACGCCAACCTCGTGGAGCTGACGCTGCCCGAGGAGTCGGCCCTGGCCGGCACCCAGGTCGGGGACGTGCGCTGGCCCGAGGACACCTCGCTGGTGACCATCATCCGGGGCACCCGGGTGCTGACGCCGTCCCGGGATGACTCCCTGGAGCCGGGCGACGAGCTGCTGTTCGTGGCGGCTCAGGCCCGGGAGGAGCAGCTGGAGGAGCTGCTGTCGGTGCGCAAGCGCGAAGAAGGCTGACGGACCGGAGCGGACGGGCCTGAGGGCCCTGAGCACGCGCAAGGGCGCCCTTGGTGACAAGGGCGCCCTTCGTCGTCGTGACGACCGTCCACGGCAGGAGCATCGCTGCCGAGCGTCCACGGTGCGGACCACGGCTACCGACCGTCTACGGTGCGGAGCGCATCCGCCGACCGTCCACGGCGCGCGGCACAGCCGCCGACCGGCTACGGCACCGCGCTCACGCCTGCCTGCGATGGCGGCCCGGCATGGCCTCGGGCTCGCCGCTCTCCGCGGCCAGCGCGGCCTTGCGCTCCTTCTCCGCCTTCTCGGCCTGCTCCTCGGCCTCCATCTCCGCGAAGACGTCGATCGGCGCGGGCGCCTTGGCGAGGAAGACCCAGGTGAGCCAGACGGCCAGCAGGAAGGGCGGGATCTTCAGGGCGACGAGGACCCAGCCGAGCCGGGTGGTGTCGGACCACCAGTACAGCGGGAAGAGGATCGCGCACTTGGCGAGCAGGATCAGGCCCCAGGCCCAACTCGACTTCGCGTAGGCCTTCTTGCGGCCCGGGTTACGGGTGCGCCAGGAGAGGTTCTCCTTGAAGACCGGGCCCAGCACGACACCGATCAGCGGCACCCCGAGGAGGGTGGTGACGATGTAGGCGAGCGCCAGGCCCAGCGTGTAGAGCATGCCGGGGAGGTAGAAGTCCTTGGCATTGCCGGTGAACATGGCGAACACCACGCCGAAGACCACGCCGAACACACCGCTGAAGGCGTGCTTGACGGTGTCCTTCATGGCGAGCCGGACCACGACCAGCACCAGGGAGACGGCCAGCGCGGCGATCGCCGAGATGTGCAGGTCCTTGTTGACCGTGAAGATCGCGACGAACAGCAGGCCCGGCACGACCGTCTCGACCATGCCGCGGACGCCGCCGAACGCCTCGAACAGCGCCGCCTCCGTCACCGCACGGGCGTCGCCTTCGCCGGACTCGCCGGGCGGGGTCTGGTCGGTGTCTTCGGTCGGCTTGTCGAGGGACGTCACCGGCTACTCCCGTCCGAGGGGTCGCAGTTCGTACTTCGGATTGAACAGCACCCGGCGGCCTCGGCTCAGCGAGATCCGGCCCGATGCGATCAGCTTGCGCCCCGGTTCTATGCCCACGATGGAACGCCTGCCGAGCCACACCACGTCCAGCGCCGCGGAGCCGTCGAACAGCTCGGCCTCCAGGGCCGGGACTCCGGCGCGCGGACGCAGGGTGACCGTGCGCAAGGTACCAGTTACGGTGACGATCTGCCGGTCCTGGCAGTCGCCGATCTTCGTACAACCCGCCGTCTCGGCGTCCTCGCGCAGCTCCTCGGACTCCAGGTCCTCCTGGGACGTGGAGAGCCGGTCGAGCATGCGCCGGAACCGGCCGGCCGGCTTTTCTGAACGAGGAACAGCACTCATATCTGAAGCGTACCGGGGCCCGCCGACAGCGCCGTATCCCCGCTCACACTTCCCCGGTACGCGCCTCTTCGCCCATCGAAACTCACTTCTCGAACCGATACCCCATCCCGGGCTCCGTGATGAAGTGCTTCGGGTGCGAGGGATCGGCCTCCAGCTTGCGCCGCAACTGCGCCATGTAGACGCGCAGATAGTTCGTCTCCGTCCCGTACGAGGGCCCCCACACCTCCTGGAGGAGCTGCTTCTGGCTGACCAGGCGCCCTGTGTTGCGGACCAGCACCTCCAGGAGATGCCATTCCGTGGGGGTGAGCCGGACGTCGCGCCCGCCGCGGTGCACCTTCTTGGCGGCCAGGTCGACGGCAAACCCCTCGGTTTCCACGGTGGTGACATCGTCCTCGCCGGCGCCGACCGGCTCGGCGCGGCGCACGGCGGCGCGCAGCCGGGCCAGCAGCTCGTCCATGCCGAAGGGCTTGGTGACGTAGTCGTCGGCGCCCGCGTCCAGGGCCTCGACCTTCTCGTCGGAGGAGTGGCGGGCGGAGAGCACCAGGATCGGCACCCGGGTCCAGCCGCGCAGGCCCTTGATCACCTCGACGCCGTCCATGTCGGGCAGGCCCAGGTCGAGGACGACGACGTCGGGGTGGCGGGAGGCGGCGAGATCGAGGGCGGTCCTGCCGTCGGCGGCCGCGTCGACGTCGTACTTGCGTGCCTTGAGGTTGATCACGAGGGCGCGCACGATCTGCGGCTCGTCGTCGACCACGAGGACCCGCGTGGGGGTGCGGTCCCCGCTCGGGCTCAGCATAGGGTCTGCCTTTCTGGTTCCGCGCTGCCCGGCCCACCGTGGGCCGGGGCGGGGGTGGACGCCGCTTCGGGGGACTCCGTGACCGGCTGCCGCCCGTGGATGCTGCGCAGGCTCAGGACCATGGTGAGGCCGCCACCGGGCGTGTCCTCCGCGGTCAGGGTGCCGCCCATGGCCTCGGCGAAGCCCCGGGCGACCGCGAGGCCGAGCCCGACGCCCGCGCCGCGCGGGGCGTCGCCGTAGCGCTGGAAGGGTTCGAAGATACGGTCCTTGGCCGCGTCCGGCACGCCGGGGCCGCGGTCCACCACGCGGACCTCCACCCGGTCGGCGAGGGCGCTGGCGGAGACCAGGACGCGCCGGCCGCCCGGGCTGTACTTGACGGCGTTCTCCACCAGGTTGGCCACCGAGCGCTCCAGCAGCCCGGGGTCGGCCAGGATCATCGGCAGGGTCTCGGGCACGTCCAGGTCGACGCTGTCCTCCGGGACGCCGCCCAGGGCCATCGGTACGACCTCGTCCACGTCGATCTCGCGGATCAGCGGGGTGACGGTGCCGGTCTGGAGGCGGGACATGTCCAGGAGGTTGCCGACGAGGTGGTCGAGCCGGTCGGCGCCCTCCTCGATGCCCTCCAGGAGCTCGGCGCGGTCCTCCTCGGACCAGTCGACGTCGGCGGAGCGCAGCGAGGAGACGGCGGCCTTGATCCCGGCCAGCGGGGTGCGCAGATCGTGGCTGACGGCGGCCAGCAGGGCGGTGCGGATGCGGTTGCCCTCGGCGAGCGTCCGGGCCTGGTCGGCCTCCTCCTGGAGACGTCTGCGGTCGAGGACGACGGCGGCCTGGGCGCCGAAGGCGGCGAGCACCCTGCGGTCCTCGGCGGGCAGCACCCGGCCGGTCAGGGCGAGCGCCATGTGGTCGCCGACGGGCATGTCGACGTCGGCGTCCTCGGGGCGCTCCAGGACGGGCCCGAAGCCGGCACGGCCCGCGCAGGTCCACGGTTCGACGTCGCTCTGCCGCTCCAGCAGGGCCGCCGACTCCATGGCGAAGGTCTCCCGGAGCCGCTCCAGCAGCTCCTCCAGGCTGGTCTCGCCGCGCAGCACGTTGCCGGCCAGGAAGGACAGGATCTCGGACTCGGCGCGCAGCCGGGCCGCCTGGTGGGTGCGGCGGGCGGCGAGGTCCACCACGGAGGCGACCGACACGGCGACGCCGAAGAAGATCACTATGGCGACGATGTTCTTCGGGTCGGCGATGGTCCAGCGGTGCAGCGGCGGTGTGTAGAAGTAGTTCAGCAGCAAAGAGCCGAAGGCCACCGAGGCGAGGGCGGGCAGCAGGCCACCGAGCAGGGCCGCCGCGACCGTGACGGCCAGGAACAGCAGCATGTCGTTGGCGAGGCCGATGTCGACGGTGTTCAGCAGCAGCGCGAGCACGGCGGGGCCCGCGACCCCCATGGCCCAGCCCGAGAGGATCCGGGTACGGCCGAGGCGGGCGCCGCGGGCCACGGGCAGTCCGCGGCCCTTGGCGACCTCCTCGTGGGTGACGATGTGGACGTCGAGGTCGGGGCCGGACTCCCGGGCGACGGTGGCGCCGACGCCGGGTCCGAAGACGTACTGCCAGGCCTTGCGGCGCGAGGAGCCGAGCACGATCTGGGTGGCGTTGACGCCGCGTGCGAAGTCCAGCAGCGCGGCCGGTATGTCGTCGCCGACCACATGGTGGAAGGTGCCGCCGAGGTCCTCCACGAGGGTGCGCTGGACGGCGAGTTCCTTCGGGGAGGCCGCGGTCAGCCCGTCGCTGCGGGCGATGTAGACGGCGAGCACCTCGCCGCCGGCGCCCTTCTCGGCGAGCCGGGCGGCGCGGCGGATGAGCGTACGGCCCTCGGGTCCGCCGGTCAGCCCGACCACGATCCGCTCCCGCGAACCCCAGATCTTGGAGACCCGGTGTTCGCTGCGGTACTGGTTCAGGTATTCGTCCACCCGGTCGGCGACCCACAGCAGCGCCAGTTCGCGCAGGGCGGTGAGGTTGCCGGGGCGGAAGTAGTTGGACAGCGCCGCGTCGACCTTGTCGGGCTGGTAGATGTTCCCGTGCGCCATCCGGCGGCGCAGCGCCTCCGGGGACATGTCGACCAGTTCGATCTGGCCGGCCCGCCGTACCACCTCGTCGGGGACGGTCTCGCGCTGGCGCACCCCGGTGATGGACTCGACCACGTCGCCGAGTGATTCCAGGTGCTGGATATTGACGGTCGAGATGACGTCGATCCCGGCGGCGAGCAGTTCCTCGACGTCCTGCCAGCGCTTGGCGTTGCGCGAGCCGGGGATGTTGGTGTGGGCGAGTTCGTCCACCAGGGCGATGGCGGGCGCCCTGCGCAGCACGGCGTCGACGTCCATCTCCCCGAAGACGCCCCCGCGGTACTCCAGCTCCTTGCGCGGCACCTGTTCGAGGCCGTGCAGCATCACCTCGGTGCGCGGACGCTCATGGTGCTCCACGAACGCCACGACACAGTCCGTACCGCGCTCGACGCGCCGATGCGCCTCGGCGAGCATCGCGTACGTCTTCCCGACCCCCGGCGCCGCCCCGAGATAAATCCGCAGCTTCCCGCGTGCCATGGCTCCATTGTCTTCCGCTCACCCCTGCCTACGCAGCGTCGACCTTACGGCCAACGATGGGGACAAACCGGACGGGGGCGGGCGTACGAGAGCACTTTGACGGAACCCTGATGGGCGGGGGGCTCCCGGTCCGCGCGCGGGCGCGAAAAACGGGCCGCACCTCGCGAAGGCGCGACCCGTCTGCTGGTGACCGTCAGCGGACTTCCGTGATCTCCGGACCCCGCTGGAGCTGTCCCATGCCCCCGGAGAACCGTGAACCCTCCTCCTGCTGGACCCCCTCGGGAACCATCTGGGCGTCGTTCGGCAGCTTGAGGACGATCGGGTCGCGGGGCGCCATCGGGCCCTCGCCGCGGACCACGACCGTGTCCCGGAAGATCTGCTCAAGGAGCCCGGCGGCCTGCGGCTGCACCGCGCCCTGGCCGGAGATCACACCGCGCAGGAACCAGCGGGGGCCGTCGACACCGACGAACCGCACCACCTGGAAGCCGCCGGTGCCGTCCGGCAGCTGCACCGGCACCTGGGCCCGCAGCTCCCAGCCGAGCGGACCCTCGACCTCGTCGATGATGCCGCCCTGCTGGGTGATCCCGGCCCCGATCTCCTCGCGGACCTCGCCCCAGATGCCCTCACGCTTGGGCGCGGCGAAGGCCTGGAGCTGGACGGCGCTGTCATTCAGGACGACGGTGGCGGCCACGATCGCGTCACCCGCGACCTCGACCCGCAGCTCCATGCCGTCCACGCCCGGCACGAACAGACCGCCGAGATCCACGCGGCCCTCGGCCGGGTCGCGTACCTCGGTGCTGTCCCACGGACCCTCGGGCCGCGGGCCGGGCTCCAGCCGGACGCGCTCGCGCTCGGCCTCCGCTTCCTCGTCCGCCTCGGTCTCGACGCTGTCGACGACCTGCTCGGCCTCGCCGGCCGCGTCCTCGGCGGCACCCTTCTTGTTGCGACGTCCGAACACGTCACTGTCCTTCCCGGTCGGATACGACCGAAGCGTATCGATTCCCACCCGTCGGGCCGCCCTCGGCGGACCGACCGCTTGTGCCGCTCTCGTCGCCCACCGCGGCATGGCCACCGGTGGACCCGAAGCCCCCTTCGGCCCGCGCGGAGCCGGGAAGCTCCGCGACCTCCTGGAAGCGGACCCTCTCGACCTGCTGGACGACCAGTTGGGCAATCCGGTCGAAGCGCTCGAACCGCACGCTCTCGCGCGGGTCGAGATTCACCACGATCACCTTGATCTCCCCACGGTACCCGGCATCAACCGTCCCTGGAGCATTCACCAGGGCGACACCGCAGCGGGCGGCGAGACCGGAACGTGGGTGCACGAAGGCCGCGTACCCCTCCGGGAGGGCGATCGACACTCCCGTGGGCAGAAGGGCCCGCTCACCGGGGGCCAGCTCGCACGCCTCGGTGGTGCGCAGATCGGCGCCGGCGTCCCCGGGGTGCTCGTACGCCGGAAGCGGTACGTCCGGATCCACGCGCCGGATCCGCACGTCCAGCGGGGGGCGGCCGGCGGGGCGCACGGGCTCCTGCGGGCTCACGGGTTCACCTCGAAGGCACGGGCCCGGCGGACCTGGTCGGGGTCGCTCATGGCGGCCTGGATCTCCTCCGGGCGGCCGTGGTCGATGAAGTGGTCGACCTTCACCTCGACGAAGAGGGCGTCGGCGCGGACGGCGACGGGTCCGTCGGGGCCGTCGAGGCGGCCGACGGCACGGGAGTAGATCTTCCGCCCGGCGACGGCGGTGACCTCGGCCGCGAGATGGAGTGTGGTGCCGACCGGGACGGGCCGCACGTAGTCGGTTTCCAGGCGGCCGGTCACGGCGACGGTCCGCAGCAGCCAGTTCAGCGAGCCCAGGGTCTCGTCCAGGGCGGTGGCCAGCACCCCGCCGTGCGCGAGGCCGGGAGCGCCCTGGTGGGCGGGCTGGACCGTGAACTCGGCGGTCAGGGCGACGCCCTCACCGGCCCGTGCCTCCAGGTGCAGCCCGTGGGGCTGCCCGGGGCCGCAGCCGAAACAGTGTTCGTAGTGGGCGCCGAGAAGGTCCCCGGGTGCGGGCGCGTCGGGGTGCCGTACCGGTTTCACCGCGTCGGCTGGGGGCTGAAGGCTTGCGGAACTACCACTCACGAGCGCAGACCTTACCCGCGCGTCGGCCTGTACAGGATCCCGCGCCGAGCTCGTACAGGAACGCGTGCCAAGCTTGGCTCCATGCAGCACTCCGCGACCCCGTACGAAGAACGCCTCACCGCCCCCCGCTCGTGGTGGCTGATCAGCTTTCTCGTGGGCGTCTCCTTCGCCCTGATCCTCTTCCCGTTCGGCACCCTGCCGATCCTGGGCGGCCTGGTCGGCGGTACGGCCGCGGCCGCGGTGGTCGCCAGCTCGTACGGATCTCCGCGCATCCGCGTGGTCGGCGACTCGCTGATCGCGGGCGAGGCGAAGATCCCGGTGTCGGCGCTGGGCGAGTCCGAGGTGCTGGACCCGGAGGAGGCCCGCGCCTGGCGCACGCACAAGGCCGATGTCCGCGCGTTCCTGCTGCTGCGCGCGTACATCCCGAGGGCGCTGCGGGTGATCGTCACGGACCCCGAGGACCCGACGCCGTACCTGTACCTGTCGACGCGTGAGCCGGAGCAGCTGGCGGCGGCGATCGAGGCGGCGCGCAAGGCGAACGCGCCCACTCCGGCGGAGAGCTAGGAACCGGCTCCTCGGGAAGTCCCGCGAAAGGGCCCAGGAGGGCCGGAGCAGGCCCGGGAAGGGCTCAGGGGGTCTCGGGGTGGGTCAGAGTCCCTTGTGAAGACCGCGCAGTCTCAGGGGCTTCGCAGGCTGTTCCAGGGGCGGCAGCTGCTCCAGCTCCTCCCAGGGCACCTGGATCTTGCGCAGGTCGGCGCGGACGCGGGCCGCGAGTCTTCTGGTGTCCCGGCGGTTCAGGACCGCCCCGACCGCGGCTCCCACCATGAAGGGCATCAGTGTGGGCATGTCCCGCACCATCCGCTTCATGATCTGCTGGCGCAGTTCGCGCTTCATGCGGCCGCCGAGGGCCGCGTCGTACGTCGACGGCTTCATCACGTCGATGCCGCGCTCCCCCGACCAGGAGGACAGATACGCGGTGCTGCGGACCTTGAGGTTGCCGGGCGGCCGGTGGCCGTAGACCTCGTGCAGTTCCGCGATGAGTTTCAGTTCGACCGCCGCGACCCCGGTGATCTCCGTGGCCAGTTCGGTCGGCAGGGCGGGCGGTACGGGCAGCATCGCCGCCGCGCCGACCCCGGCCCCGATGGTCGAGGTCCCGGCCGCGGCGCCCGCCACCAGCTTGTCGGCGAGTTCCTCGGGTCCGAGACCGGGGAACTGCCTGCGCAGGGTCGCGAGGTCGCGTACGGGCACCCGCGGGGCGATGTCGATGACACGGTCCGCGAGGTACGCCAGGCCCGCCCGAGCGCGGTCACCGCTCCTGCGGGCGCCTTCCCGGGCGATGACCCGGGCTTTGCCACCGATGACCCGTGCCTGTCGCCTGGCGATGGGCACGGGTCCTCGCTTCGGCACCGGATGGTCGGTCCGGTCCGCCGTCGGTTCGAGCGGGGCCCCCGTGTCCGGGGAGCCACGCTCGTCGTCACGCGCGCCGAGTGGGCCGTCGGGCGACCCTTGGTCCGCTTTCCGCAGGGAGAAGCGGCGCTTCCGGGGAGGGGTCGAGCCAGTCATGGCCGACCCGTCCTCAGTCGCAGTCGCGGCAGATCGGCTGACCGTTCTTCTCTCGGGCCAGCTGGCTGCGGTGGTGGACCAGGAAGCAGCTCATGCAGGTGAACTCGTCCTGCTGCTTCGGCAGCACCCGGACGGCCAGTTCCTCGTTCGAGAGGTCTGCTCCGGGCAGTTCCAGGCCCTCGGCGGCCTCGAACTCGTCGACGTCCACCGCGGAGGTGGTCTTGTCGTTCCGCCGGGCCTTCAGCTCTTCCAAGCTGTCCGAGTCGACGTCATCGTCTGTCTTGCGTGGAGTGTCGTAGTCGGTTGCCATATCGCTCTCCCCCTCTGGGTGTCTGCGGTGTCTCCAGCGCACGTAACGCGTGAGAGGCCGGACTTGTGCCCGACCTGAGGCGGAGATTTTGCCTCACATCAAGGGCTGTTACTCAATCGACACCCAACCCGATCCCTCAAGAGTGATCGGCTTGGATGGCGGTGAGGACCGTACACGCTTCGAATACCGCACCTCAAAGGCGCCTCATCGTGTACTTCCCGTGATCAAGAGCCCTGAAAACCAGGACTTTTCAGGCTTTCTGCCCTCTGTCATGATCACTGACCGTACATGGCCGGAAATCCGCCCATGTGATCGATCACACAAACAGAAGCCCATTCAGCCCCCGGAAAATTCCGCGTGAAGCGAACATCTCCCGCGTGTGTCGACGGAATGGGCAATGGATCACAGCGGAAGTGTCACACGCATCACGAGGCCACCGCCCTCGCGGGGTCGCGCCGCGATGTGCCCGCCGTGCGCCCTGGCCACGGACCGCACGATGGACAGGCCGAGACCGACGCCCTTGTCGCTGCCCGTGCGCTCGGTGCGCAGCCGTCTGAAGGGCTCGAAGAGGTTGTCGATCTCGTACGCCGGCACCACCGGACCGGTGTTCGAGACGGTGAGCACCGCCTGGCCGTGCTGGACCTCGGTGTCCACCTCGACCCAGCCCCCCTCGGCCACGTTGTACCGCACGGCGTTCTGTACGAGGTTCAGCGCGATGCGCTCCAGGAGCACGCCGTTTCCCTGCACCACCGCCGGTGCGCGCTCGCCGCGGATCTCCACGCCCTTGGCCTCCGCCTCGGAGCGGACCTGGTCGATGGCCTGACCGGCCACCTCCGCCAGGTCGACCGGTTTGCGCTCCACGATCTGGTTGTCGCTCCGGGCGAGCAGCAGCAGGCCCTCGACCAGCTGCTCGCTGCGCTCATTGGTGGCCAGCAGCGTCTTGCCGAGCTGCTGGAGCTCCACCGGCGCGCCCGGGTCGGAGAGATGGACCTCCAGGAGCGTGCGGTTGATCGCGAGCGGGGTGCGCAGCTCGTGCGAGGCGTTGCCGACGAAGCGCTGCTGGGCGGTGAAGGCCCGCTGGAGGCGCTCCAGCATCTCGTCAAAGGTGTCCGCCAGCTCCTTGAGCTCGTCGTCCGGGCCGTCCAGCTCGATCCGGCGGGACAGGTCGGAGCCGGCCACCGCGCGGGCGGTGCGGGTGATCCGGCCGAGCGGGGACAGCACCCGGCCGGCCATCGCGTAACCGAACGCGAAGGCGATCACGGCGAGACCCAGCAGGGCCAGCAGCGAGCGGCTGAGCAGGTTGTCCAGGGCGGCCTGGCGCTGGTGGTCCACGCACTGGCTGATCGTGTTGTTGAAGTCAGCCAGCGGCAGGCTGGTGGTGTTGATCGCGGGGCAGTTGTCGCTGGAGACCTTCAGCTCCTGGAAGCTGACGATCTTGAACAGCGGCTGGTTGCCGGTGCTGATGGCCTGCGCGGCGAGCAGGTAGATGATCGACAGCAGCAGGATGCCGGCGATCAGGAACATGCCGCCGTACAGCAGCGTGAGCCGTATACGGATCGTGGGCCGCAGCCAGGGGAAGGGCGGCTCCGGGCGCCGGGGGTCCCAGGTGGGCTTCGGGGGTGCCTGCGGGCTGTC
>NZ_MUNF01000177.1 GCF_002154555.1 Streptomyces murinus | reverse complement strand
GCCAGGAACTCCACGGCCGGTCCCACGACCCGCGGCGCGAACATCTCCGCGGACGAGGCGTCGTACCCCGCCGCGACCGCTTCCCCGAAGTACCCGTCCCCATCGACGTACCCGTTCTCATCGGCCATCCGCCGAAAGTACGGCACCGGCCGCCCGTCCGGCGCCCGGATTTCCCGGTGGCGGGTTGGCCGAATGGGCGGGGGTGGACCGGTCCGGCGGCGGTGGTGATGTGTACGTTGGCGGGGAGGGGTCCACGGCGTCCTCGGGGGCGTCGGCAACAGGCAGGGGAACAGGAACGCATGGCACGTGTCGCCGTCATCACCGCGCCCAACATCGGCTACCGCAACACCGGGATGCTGACCGTCGACCTGGCCTTCGAGGCGATGCGGCGGCGGATGGGGGACGGGGTCGAGGCGAGCTGGTACACGCTGCATCTGCCGCAGACCGTGCCGTTGCGGGGGCTGCGGGAGGGTGTGCGGGGGGCGGAACTGCCCTTCCGGTTCCGGTCGTTGATCGACGAGGTCGACACCCTGCGCGAGCATGACGCGGTCGTCTTCTGGGGCGACTTCCTGCACGCCCGGCACTACCTCGTCCAGGACGCCGCCAACCGGCTCCTCGACTACGGGCTGGTGAAGGACCGGGGCGCCGCCCGCGCCCTGCTCCACCGGACGCTGCTGCTCGCCGACCAGCCGGACGACCTGCTCGACCGCACCCTCAGCTACGGCGGCACGATCCTGCACAACACGCAGTCGGACTACGAGGACAAGGAGTACGGCCCCTTGTTCACACGGCTGATGACGCGGAGCCACCGGGTCTGGATGCGCGATCCGCTGTCGGCGGCCAAGCTCGGGCAGCTGCGCGGAGACCGCCCGACCGACCACTTCGGCTCCGACGCGGCCCTGCTGAACCGCCCCGGCGACCTGGCCGGCCTCCCGGTCACGCCCTGGTCGAAGGACCTCCCGGACGGCGGGGCGATCGGGGTGTTCCTGGGGGCCCGTACGAAGATCCCCGACTGGCTCCCCGGGTTCTGTCAGGGGCTCGCGGAGCGGCTGGACGCGCCCCTGGAGTGGATCCCCTGGTTCGACGGGGCCGCCCCGCGACAGGTCGGGCACCTCCCCACCCGCCCCGGCGACCCGACGGTCGGCGACCTGCTCGGCGTCCTGCCCCGCTACCGCCTCGTCATCACCGACACCTACCACCTGTGCGTCAACGCCTGGGGCGCCGGCACCCCGGTGGTCTGCGTCGGCGCGCCCGAGCCGGTGCCGACGACCGACCGCGACTATCTGACGCTCAGCGATGTGAAGAAGCACGTCCTGCACATGGCGTACGACGCGGCCGACTTCTACCTCCCCACCGTCGCCGACAGCCCCGAGGGGCGCGAGCGGCGGGCCGAGCGGATCGTGCGGCTGGTGGAGGGCGGGGGCGCGGCCGCCGTGGCCGAGCGGATCCGCGCGCACGCCGAGTACTCGGCGAACTCCTTCACCGAGACCCTCACCTCACTCCTGGGGTGAACCCGGGTTCACCCCCGAAACGGCCCTCCGACGCCCCCGGGGGACGTCGGCCAAGTTCGGCTCAATAAATCATGCAAGCACGCTTGATTGTTTCCGCGCCCGCTGCGATGCTCCCCTCATGGCCGACCCGACGCCCGTCATCGACGACCTGCGTGCCGAGAGCGAAGAACTGGACCTGCTCGTCGCCCGGTTGACGCCCGAGCAATGGACGCTCGCCACTCCCGCGCCCGGCTGGTCCGTCGCCCACCAGATCGCCCACCTCGCCTGGACCGACCGTGCGGCGCTGGCCGCCGTCACCGACGCGGACGCGTTCCGCGCGCTGGTCGAGCAGGCCCTCGCCCGCTACGACTCCTTCGTGGACGAGGGCGCGGAGGAGAGCGCCGGGCTGCCGCCCGCGGAACTCCTCGCGCAGTGGCGGTCCGGGCGCGACGCCCTCGACCTGGCCCTGCGCGCGGCCGAACCCGGCGTCCGTTTCCCCTGGTTCGGGCCGCCGATGGCCGTCGCCTCGATGGCCACCGCCCGCCTCATGGAGACCTGGGCCCACAGCCTGGACGTCGCCGACGCGCTCGGCGTCACCCGCGCCCCCACCGACCGCCTCGCCCACATCGTCCGACTCGGCGTGCGGACAAGGGACTTCGCGTACTCGGTGCACGGACTCACCCCGCCCGCCGAGGAGTTCCGTATCCGGCTCACGGCGCCGAGCGGTGCCGTATGGGGCTACGGCCCCGACGACGCCCCGCAGTGCGTCACCGGCCCGGCGCTCGACTTCTGCCTCCTCGTCACCCAGCGCGCCCACCGCGACGACCTCGCCCTGACCGCCGTGGGCCCGGACGCGGACCGCTGGCTGGACATCGCCCAGGTCTTCGCGGGCCCCCCGGGAAGCGGTCGGAAGCCGAGGACGGCGGAGGAGACGGCGGAGGAGACGGCGGAGGAGACGGCCGGCCCGGCGGCGGGATCCGGCCGGTGAACCCCCTGCGGATAGGCAACTTCTCCGGCTTCTACGGCGACCGCTTCGACGCCCTGCGCGAGATGCTCACCGGCGGCGAACTCGACGTCCTCACCGGCGACTACCTCGCCGAACTCACCATGCTGATCCTCGCCCGCGACCGGCTCAAGGACCCCGGCGCCGGATACGCCCGCACCTTCCTGCGCCAACTGGAGGGTGCCCTCGGGCTGGTCCAGGAGCGCGGGGTGCGGATCGTCACCAACGCGGGCGGCCTCAACCCCGCCGGACTCGCCGCGCACATAGGCGAGTTGGTGGACCGGCTCGGCATCCCCCTGCGGGTCGCCCATGTCGAGGGCGACGACCTGACCGCCGACCACCCCGGCGCCCTCGCCGCCCACGCCTACCTCGGCGGCTTCGGCATCGCCGCGTGCCTGCGGGCGGGCGCGGACATCGTCGTCACCGGCCGGGTGACCGACGCGGCCCTGGTCACCGGACCCGCCGCCGCCCATTTCGGCTGGGGTCCGGGGGAGTTCGACAAGCTGGCCGGGGCCGTCGTCGCCGGGCATGTGCTGGAGTGCGGGACCCAGGCCACCGGCGGGAACTACGCGTTCTTCCAGGAGGGCGACGTACGGCAGCCCGGCTTCCCGCTCGCCGAGATCCACGCCGACGGCAGCAGCGTCATCACCAAGCACCCCGGCACCGGCGGCTTCGTGGACGTCGGCACGGTCACCGCGCAGCTGCTGTACGAGACCGGGGGCGCCCGGTACGCAGGACCCGATGTCACCGCCCGGCGGGTCACCGACGCCCTCGGGGACGTACTGCCGGACGAGGGCGACCCGGACGGTCTGCGCGCTCTCGTACGGCTTCTGGCCGAGGGCGCCGCCGACCCCGCCGACCCGCTGTGCGCCGGCCATCTGCACTGCCCGCCGCTCGCCGTGGCCACCGCCGCCGACCTCGCGGTCAGCGCCCTCAACCCCTCCCTCGACTCCTGGGACCAGGCCCCCGGCGCCACCGCCCTGGAAGCCGTCGTCACCCAGGCCCTCGCACGGGCGGCCGGACTGGCCGACGCCCTGGTCACCACCGGCGGTACCGAGTCCAACCAACTCGCCCTGCTGCTCGCCCGCGAGGCCGGCCACGGCAGCGTCCAGCTCGTCTGCGCCGCCGCCGCCCACCACTCGCTGGCCCGCGCCGCCTGGCTGCTCGGACTGCCCGACCCGGTGCTCGTCCCGGCCCCCGGCGGCACCCTCGACCCGGCCGCCCTGGACGCCGCCCTCAGCGCGCTCTCCGGCCCCCTGCTGGTCGCCGCCACCGCCGGCACCACCGACGCCGGCCTCATCGACCCGCTGCCCGAGATCGCCGCCCTGTGCGCGGCCCACGGCGCCCGGCTGCACATCGACGCCGCCTACGGGGGCGGACTGCTCTTCAGCGACCGGCACCGCGCCAAACTCGCCGGACTCGACGCCGCCCACACCGTCACCCTCGACCTGCACAAACTCGGCTGGCAACCGGTCGCCGCCGGCCTGCTCGCCGTCGCCGACCCGGCCGAACTCGCCGTACTCCACCACCGGGCCGACTATCTGAACGCGGACGACGACACCGAGGCCGGCCACCCCGACCTGCTCGGCCGCTCCCTGCGCACCACCCGCCGCCCCGACATCCTCAAGGCCGCGGTCACCCTGCGGACCCTCGGCCGCCGCGGCCTCGGTGCCCTGGTCGACCAGGTCTGCGACCTGGCCCGCGAGTTCGCCGCGCTCATCGAGGCACACCCCGGCTTCGAGCTGTACGACACCCCCGTCATCAGCACGGTCCTGTTCCGCCCCGCCGAGGCCACCGACGCCGCCGTGGCCGACGCCCGCCGCGAACTGCTGCACGAGGGCCGGGCCGTCCTCGGCCGCGCCCG
>NZ_MUNF01000176.1 GCF_002154555.1 Streptomyces murinus | reverse complement strand
GCCCCCGCCCGCCCGTGGCGGTGAGGGAGACGGTGAGGTGCTGGGACTCGGCGACATAGGAGCGGCCCGCGCGGATGCCCTCCTGGACGGCCTGGCGGGTCAGATCGTCGGCGAGGACGACGGTCTGCGGAAGCCCGACCGCGTCCGGATCGCGGTGGGCGTCGCTGTTGCCCATCGCCGGGAGCCAGGGGCGGCCCTGCCGTACCGAGGCGACCAGGAGGTTGTCCCACTCGGCGAGGGTGACCTCGTCGTCGGGCGTGTAGGGGCCGTTCCACACCTCCACGGCGTCCGCCTCGGCGAAGCCGAACTTCCAGCCGCAGCCGACACAGGTGGCGTGCGGATGGGCCGGTACGACCAGGCCCCCGGCGCGCCGGATATCGCGGGCGAAGCGGGCCCAGCGGTTGTCGCGGGCCCGGTAGCGCCAGTCCACGAAGGTGCCGGGCTCGNNCCGAGCATGATCAGCAGATCGTCACCGGCCTCGTCCGCCCAATGGGGGTGGGACGTATGGGTGTTGTGGTCCGAGGAGTTGATGAAGTCCAGGCCCGCCGCCCGGGCGAGGGCCGCGATCTCGGCGGGGGTGCGGCGGCCGTCGGAGTACCAGGAGTGCAGATGGCAGTCGCCCCGGTACCAGGCCCGGCCCCGCCCCTTGGCCCGGGACGGCGGGTACACCGGGCGGGGGGTCTCGCCGCTCTCGCCATAGGTCAGGGTGATCGTCAGCTCGTACGACAGTCCCTGTGGTGCCACCGTGTAGGGGCCCAGCGCGATGTGCCAGGTGCCCGCGCGCACCGGTCCCGGCACATAGCCCGGGGTCGCGTCGTCGGCCCGTACGAAGAACTCCGTGCGGGCGCCGCCCGACCAGCCCCGGAAGCCCTTGCCGCCCAGCTCGGTGCCGTGCTGGTCGAAGAGGCCGATGTCGAGCGCGTTGCCCTGCGTGCCGGCCGGGACCGAGGGCCTGTCGTAGGTGTAGGAGACCTTGAACTCCCGTACTCCGGACGGCACTTCGACCGGTACGTACACGAAGTCGGGGGCGCCGGGCGGCAGGGTGCCCCGCACCGTCCGCGTCTCCTGGCCCTGGCCCCGACCTTGGTCCTGGCCGTCCGCCGCCGCGAAGTTCACGGATCCCAACGTAAGGGCAGCGGCGGCGCCGGTCACGAACAGCGCGCGCCTGGCGATTCCCCCGGCGTGATCGTGCGTGTCGTCACACATGGCCCTCATTGTGCGGGCCGTACGTGAACTCCCCCAGAAGAAAAGGAGACGGGGTCCCGCCATCGCGGGACCGCCCCCTCGCCCCTCATCCGTCCCGATCATCCCCTACGTATCGTGGAGCCATGACGACTCCCGCGACCCCAGGACCCGGCCGTCCCACCGAGAACTCCATGCGTCGCGCCCTCAAACGCGCCCGTGACGGCGTCGCCCTCGACGCCTCCGAGGCCGCGGTGCTGCTCCAGGCCCGGGGCGAGGACCTGACCGACCTCGCCGCCTCCGCCGCCCGGGTGCGCGACGCGGGCCTCGAACAGGCGGGCCGTCCCGGCGTCATCACCTACTCGAAGAGCGTCTTCATCCCGCTGACCCGGCTGTGCCGGGACAAGTGCCACTACTGCACCTTCGTCACCGTCCCCGGCAAGCTCCGCCGCGCCGGCCACGGCATGTTCATGTCCCCGGACGAGGTCCTCGACATCGCCCGCAAGGGCGCCGCGCTCGGCTGCAAGGAAGCCCTGATCACCCTCGGGGACAAGCCCGAGGACCGCTGGCCCGAGGCCCGCGAGTGGCTCGACGCGCACGGCTACGACGACACCATCGCCTACGTCCGCGCCATCTCCGTCCGCGTCCTGGAGGAGACCGGCCTGCTGCCCCACCTCAACCCGGGCGTCATGAGCTGGACCGACTTCCAGCGCCTGAAGCCGGTCGCGCCGAGCATGGGCATGATGCTGGAGACCACGGCCACCCGGCTGTGGTCCGAGCCCGGCGGCCCGCACCACGGCTCCCCGGACAAGGAACCGGCCGTACGGCTGCGGGTCCTGGAGGACGCGGGCCGCTCCTCGGTCCCCTTCACCTCGGGCCTGCTGATCGGCATCGGCGAGACGTACGAGGAGCGCGCCGAGTCCCTCTTCGCGCTGCGCAAGGTCTCCCGCGCCTACCACGGCATCCAGGAACTGATCATCCAGAACTTCCGCGCCAAGCCGGACACCGCGATGCGCGGCATGCCGGACGCCGAACTGGACGAACTGGTCGCCACCATCGCCGTCGCCCGGCACATCATGGGCCCCGCCGCCTGCCTCCAGGCCCCGCCGAACCTGGTCGAGGGCGAGTACGAGCGGCTGATCGGCGCCGGTATCGACGACTGGGGCGGGGTGTCGCCCCTGACCATCGACCACGTCAACCCCGAACGCCCCTGGCCGCAGATCGAGGAACTGGCGGAGCGGTCCCGCGCGGCCGGCTTCGAACTGCGCGAACGCCTCTGCGTCTACCCGGAGTTCGTCCGGCGCGGCGAGCCCTGGCTGGACCCCCGGCTGCGCCCGCACGTCGCCGCCCTCGCCGACCCGGAGACCGGCCTCGCCCGCCCCGGCGTGCTCCCCACCGGCCTGCCCTGGCAGGAGCCCGAGGACACCTTCACCCCCACCGGCCGCACCGATCTGCACCGCACCATCGACACGGAGGGCCGTACGAGCGACCGCCGTGACGACTACGACGAGGTGTACGGCGACTGGGACGCCCTGCGCGAGGCGGCCGCCCCCGGGATGGCGCCGCAGCGCATCGACACCGACGTCCGCGAGGCCCTGCGCACCGCGGCCGACGACCCCGCCCGGCTGACCGACGCCGAGGCCCTCGCCCTCTTCCACGCGGACGGCCCGGCGCTGGACGCGCTGTGCCGGATCGCCGACGACGTGCGCAGGTCGGTGGTGGGCGACGAGGTGACGTACATCGTCACCCGCAACATCAACTTCACCAATGTCTGCTACACCGGCTGCCGCTTCTGCGCCTTCGCCCAGCGCCGTACCGACGCCGACGCCTACACCCTCTCCCTGAGCCAGGTCGCCGACCGCGCCCAGCAGGCGTGGGACGTCGGCGCGGTCGAGGTGTGCATGCAGGGCGGCATCCACCCCGACCTGCCCGGCACCGCCTACTTCGACATCGCGAAGGCGGTCAAGGAGCGCGTCCCCGGCATGCATGTGCACGCCTTCTCCCCGATGGAGGTCGTGAACGGCGCCACCCGCACCGGCATGTCCATCCGGGAGTGGCTGACGGCCGCGAAGGAAGCGGGCCTCGACACCATCCCCGGCACGGCGGCGGAGATCCTGGACGACGAGGTCCGCTGGATCCTCACCAAGGGCAAGCTGCCCACGGCCACCTGGATCGAGGTCGTGAAGACCGCCCACGAACTGGGCATCCGCTCCTCCTCCACGATGATGTACGGCCATGTCGACCAGCCCCGCCACTGGCTCGGCCATCTGCGCACCCTGGCCGGGATCCAGCGGGAGACCGGCGGCTTCACCGAGTTCGTCACGCTCCCCTTCATCCACACCAACGCACCGGTCTACCTCGCCGGCATCGCCCGCCCCGGCCCGACCACCCGCGACAACCGCGCGGTGACGGCCATGGCCCGCCTCCTGCTGCACCCCTGGATCCCCAATATCCAGACAAGCTGGGTCAAACTCGGCACCGAGGGTGCGGCGGAAATGCTCCGCTCCGGCGCGAACGACCTGGGCGGCACCCTGATGGAGGAGACGATCTCCCGGATGGCGGGCTCGTCGTACGGCTCGTACAAGTCCGTCCGCGACCTGGTGGCCGTCGCGGAGGCGGCAGGCCGCCCGGCGAAACCGCGCACGACGCTCTACGGCGAGGTGCCGGACGAGCGGCGGCAGGCGGCGGCGGACTCCGACGGCCACCTCCCCGAGCTGCTGCCCGTGCTCGACTGAGCACCGGCTGCGTGGTGCCGGGGCGCGGTGCGGGGGCGACCGGTACGCGGTGCGGGGGCGACTGAGTACGATGATCCGACCCCCGGACCGTGTGGGGGACCCATAGCGGAGGAGATGCGTACCCGTGGCTGCCCGACTGCCCTCCTGGGCCTGGGTCTCCGGTCTGACGGTGGGGGCGACCGTGGCCGTCGTCGCCCTCGCCGTGCAGGCGGAGCACGGGCCGCATCCCACGGCCGCGAGCGTGAAGCCGAGCACCTCGGTGTCGGCGGGCACCCATGGCTCGGCGAAGCCGAAGCCGCCGGCGGGGCCGCCCGCGCTCCCGGCGGACTCGGGGGACGGCCGCCGGATCGTGTACTCGCTCGCGGGGAAGCGGCTGTGGCTGGTCGACGCGACCGGCAAGGAGATCAGGACGTTCGAGGTGTGGCCGGGGACGGTGCCGCCCGCCCCCGGCCGCTACTCGATCACGCTGCGCACCCAGTCCCTCAAGGGCTCGGACGGCGTGGAGATCGAACACGTCATGTACTTCACAAAGGTGGACGGCGTGAACGTGGCCTTCTCCAACGCTCTGGACGGCGCCTCGCCGCCCCCCGCGGAGGGCAAGAAACTGGGCGGCATCCGCATGCGCAAGCAGGACGGCGCCGCCCTGTGGGCCTTCGGTGATCAGGGCACGAACGTGACGGTGGTCAAGTAGTAGGGGCTTCCTTGCCGAGTTCCCTTCCGCCCGGCAGGTGGTTGACGATCAGCGCCACCCCGCTGAGCAGGAAGACGCGGGTGGCGGAGTCCTCGCCGTTCCACGCCTTCGCCTGCCACATCGCGAACCACTCACCGCCGATCGCGATGAACCCGGCGCCGAAGAGCAGCAGGAGCATCAGCAGCCCATAGGTGGAAACGCGCCGCGCGAACGCCTCGTCCCGGCGCGCCGCCCACAGGTACGTGCCCCAGATCAGGACCAGCGCGGCCACCGTCTCCCACGCGATGATCAGGACGTAGGCGGTGTCCTGGAGCGCGGTGCTGGTGATCGCCCGCCACATCAGATCGTGGTCCTTGAAGGTGCTGTCCATCGCCAGCACATGCCGTACGAACTGCTGGTTCGTGCCGAAGTCCGTGATGTTGCCGAACGCGACGAGGGCGATGTACAGCGCGAGTATCCCGGTGAGTACACCGGCGGCCAGTGCCTGACTGGAGAGGCTGGAGAGTCTGGAGCGCCGCGTGGGGTCGGTGGTGGTCATGGCTGGATTCTCCCCTGGCGACAGACCGATTGACGTACTGCCATTGCGCCATCATGGAGAGGCGGCCCCCACCGCCCCCGGAACCGACCGCCTCCGCCTGGCGGTTGTGGAGTCGGCCCGGGACGCGATCCAGGCGCGTTACGCGGAGTGAGCCGCGAACTCCACGAACTCCGTCCAGCTGGCCTCGCCGACGGTGAGCCGGGCGCGGTCCTTGTCCTTGGAGTCGCGGACGTGGACGGTGGCGGGGGTAAGGGCCACTTCCACACAGTCGGGGCCGTCGTTGCTGCTGTAGCTGCTCTTGAACCACATCAGCGTCGCACTCATGTCTCTTCTCCCAGTACCTCTTTGATGAAGGCCTGCGACTCCCGGGGGGAGAGGGCCTGCGAGCGGATCATCCCATAGCGCATCTCCAAGATCTGCGCCTCCCGGGTATCGCTTACCACGCGAGTGTGCAACTGGACTTCCAGGTGCCCCAGAGTCTTGCCGTCCCGGAGCTTCAACAGTCGGAAGGGACCGGCCATGCCCGCATGCTCCTCGTCGCGGTCAGTGGGCATCACCTGAATCTCGACGTGCCTCAACTGGCTGATCTCCAGCAGGTGTTCGAGCTGCTTACGCAACACCATTTTGCCCCCGATGGGGCGCCGTAGTGTCACCTCTTCCTGGACGAATGTGATCAGCGGACGTGGCACCCGATCGAAGACGATCTTTCGGGCCATGCGGGCTGCGACGAGGCGATCGATCTCGTCTTCCGCGTAAGCGGGCCTTCGCATCCCGTACAGAGCCTTGGCGTACTCCGGGGTCTGCAACAGGCCGTGGATGTGGTGGCTTGAGTAGGCTCCCATCTCGGTGGTTTCGTCCTCAAGCTTGGTCAGATCCCGAACCTTCTTCGGGTAGCGGGCTCTCTCCACGTCCACCTTCATCGCAGAGACCTTGCCCTGCGCGCCCACCACCTTGTCCGCGTTGTCGAGGAACTCGGGTTGAGGTGTGCGGACGCCCCGCTCGACTGCGGAGACAAGATCCGGGCTGTACCCGATGCGTGCTGCGAACTCAGGTTGCTTGAGGCCGGCGGCTTCCCGCCAGACCTTGATCTGCCGCCCGACCGCTTTGAGAACGGCCTCGGCCTCTTCGTCTTCCATGCTCAACCCTCCGTGTGTCCCATGTCACGCCCAGGCTAGGGAGAGTCCGCAAGCCGGATGGCTGGATCGGCAGAAATCACCTTCTGGAGGCCACCCCCATCCGACCGGGACCTCGGGCTCCGCGACCCGGTGGGCAGGGAGGCGGCAGCCAGGTTGTCTGGGAGTGCGGCTTGTACCGGGACTCGGTGGTCCATGACCCGGTCGTGCGCGATCCCAAAAGACCAAAGAACCGGGGAAAGAACCGAACCCGCCCCCACCGCCCCCGTCACTCACTCGGCGGAGTGAATATGCCGGACGAAACTGGCGCGGCGGGGCATTTGTGGTGCAGCGTCAGCGATGACAACCCGTAGACATGCATCGGCCCTCGCCGGGACTGGCATCCCTGTGCGAGGGCCTGATCACCAAGGAAGAAGACCCCCTTCCCCGTGACTGACAAGCAGCGTAACGCGCCCTCGCACCCCAAGTCCCGGCATTCGTCGGGCGTCACCCATGTGAACGAGCCGCATTACGACAACTTCACCGTCGTCGGCAATCACCTGGCCCAGCACCCGGAGCTGTCGCTGACGGCGATCGGCCTGGCCACGCATATCCAGTCGTTGCCCGAGGGCACCCCGATCGGCATCAAGGCGCTGGCGGCGAAGTTCCGCGAGGGCGAGATCCGGATCGCGGCGGCGCTGCGGGAGTTGGAAGAACACGGATACCTCGCGCGTCCCAGGGAGCGTCTTCAATCGGGACAAGTGAGGACCCGGGCGATCTCGTACAACAAGCCCCGCAGCGCACTGCGAGCCGCGGCGGCACCCCCGGCCGAGCCTGAGGCCGACCCCGGATCGGCGCCTGCGTCCGGGCCCCCGCCCACCCCCGTGGCCGTACCGGCGTCCGCGCCCGGGCCGCCTCCGGCACCGGATCGGCGCACACCGGCGGCCGACCTCCTCGCGGGCCTGCGCGCCCACGACCCACGGCTTCTGCTGGCGGAACGAGACGTGCACCGACTGGCTCCGGCCGTCACCGAGTGGCTGGAGCGTGGCGTGCCGCCGACGGCGGTCACCCA
>NZ_MUNF01000175.1 GCF_002154555.1 Streptomyces murinus | reverse complement strand
GGCCATCCGACCCCGGCCATCTGACCCCGGTCGCCCGGCCGGGTGATGTGAGGGGCGTTCGCTGGCGCGGCGCGGCCGGGCCGGGACAGAGTTCCACCGGCAGCCGGGTTTGCAGACGCGCACGGCAGGAGGGGGGCGGTGCGCGTCTGCGGCTGATCCGTCGTGGCTTGTCGCGCAGCCGAGCAGCCCCTTGCGGGGCCACTCGGCTGCGCCTACGGCACCGCTACGCGTCGCCCCCCGCCGCCCCCGGGTGCGCCGCCGTCACGTCCAGCACCTGGTACCGGTCGATCGCCTGCTTCAGCACCGAGCGGTCCACCCGGCCCGCCCGCGCCAGTTCTGTGAGCACCGCCACCACGATCGACTGCGCGTCGATGTGGAAGAAGCGCCGCGCCGCCCCCCGCGTGTCGGCGAAGCCGAAGCCGTCCGCGCCGAGGGACTGGTAGGGACCGGGGATCCAGCGCGCGATCTGGTCCGGCACCGACCGCATCCAGTCGGACACCGCCACGAACGGCCCCTCCGAACCGCTCAGTTTGCGCGTCACGTACGGCACGAGCTGCTCCTCCTCCGGGTGCAGGAGGTTGTGCTGCTCGCAGGCCACCGCCTCACGCCGCAGCTCGTTCCAGGACGTCGCGGACCACACCGAGGCCCGTACGTTCCAGTCCTCCGCGAGGATCCGCTGCGCCTCCAGCGCCCACGGCACCGCGACGCCCGACGCCATGATCTGCGCCGGGACCGCACCGCCGGGACCGTCGGACAGCTTGTGGATGCCCTTGACGATGCCCTCGACGTCCACCCCGGCCGGCTCCGCGGGATGCTGGATGGGCTCGTTGTAGACGGTGAGGTAGTAGAAGACGTCCTCGCCGTGCGGGTGCTCCGCCGAGCTGCCGTACATGCGGCGCAGCCCGTCCTGCACGATGTGCGCGATCTCGTAGGCGTACGCCGGGTCGTACGCGACGCACGCCGGGTTCGTGGAGGCCAGCAACTGCGAGTGCCCGTCGGCGTGCTGCAGGCCCTCGCCGGTGAGCGTCGTACGGCCCGCCGTCGCCCCGAGGACGAATCCGCGCGCCAGCTGGTCGGCCATCTGCCAGAACTGGTCGCCGGTGCGCTGGAAGCCGAACATCGAGTAGAAGACGTACACCGGGATCATCGGCTCGCCGTGCGTCGCGTACGCGGAGCCCGCCGCGATCAGCGAGGCCGTGCAGCCCGCCTCGGAGATGCCGTCGTGCAGCATCTGGCCGGTCGGCGACTCCTTGTAGGCGAGGAGCAGTTCCCGGTCCACCGACTCGTACTGCTGACCGAGCGGGTTGTAGATCTTCGCGCTCGGGAAGAAGGAGTCCATGCCGAACGTGCGGTACTCGTCCGGCGCGATGAGTACGAAGCGCCGCCCGATCTCCTTGTCCCGCATGAGGTCCTTGAGCAGCCGTACGAAGGCCATCGTGGTCGCGATGGACTGCTGACCGGTGCCCTTCTTCACGGTCGCGTACGCCTTGTCGTCCGGCAGCGCGAGCGCCTTGGAGCGCACCACGCGCGTGGGGACGTACCCGCCGAGGCCCTTGCGGCGGTCGTGCATGTACTGGATCTCCTCCGAGTTCCGCCCCGGGTGGTAGTACGGCGGCAGGCCGGACTCCAGCTCCCGGTCGGAGATCGGCAGGTGCAGCCGGTCCCGGAAGCGCTTCAGGTCGTCGACCGTCAGCTTCTTCATCTGGTGCGTGGCGTTGCGGCCCTCGAAGTTCGGGCCCAGCGTCCAGCCCTTGATCGTCTTGGCCAGGATGACCGTCGGCTGGCCCTTGTGCTCATCGGCCGCCTTGAACGCAGCGAAGATCTTGCGGTGGTCGTGGCCGCCGCGGCCCAGGTGCAGGATCTGGTCGTCGCTCAGGTTCTCGACCATCGCGCGTAGCCGGTGGTCGTCGCCGAAGAAGTGCTGGCGGATGTAGGCGCCCGACTCGGTGGCGTACGTCTGGAACTGCCCGTCCGGCGTCATGTTCATCTTGTTGACCAGGACGCCGTCCCGGTCCTGCGCGAGCAGCGGGTCCCAGGAGCGGTCCCAGATCAGCTTGATCACATTCCAGCCGGCGCCCCGGAAGACCGACTCCAGCTCCTGGATGATCTTTCCGTTGCCGCGCACCGGGCCGTCCAGGCGCTGGAGGTTGCAGTTGACCACGAAGGTCAGGTTGTCCAGGCCCTCCCGGGCCGCGAGCGTGAGCTGGCCGAGCGACTCCGGCTCGTCCATCTCGCCGTCGCCGAGGAACGCCCACACATGCGACTTGGAGGTGTCCGCGATGCCGCGCGCCTCCATGTAGCGGTTCATCCGCGCCTGGTAGATCGCGCCCAGCGGGCCCAGGCCCATGGAGACCGTCGGGAACTCCCAGAAGTCCGGCATGGAGCGCGGATGCGGGTAGCTGGACAGCCCGTTCGGGTACGCCGACTTCTCCTGGCGGAAGCCGTCCAGCTGGTTCTCGGTGAGCCGGTCCAGCAGATAGGCGCGGGCGTAGATGCCGGGGGAGGCGTGGCCCTGGAAGAAGACCTGGTCGCCGCCGTCGCCCTCGTCCTTGCCGCGGAAGAAGTGGTTGAAGCCCACGTCGTACAGGGACGCCGAGGAGGCGAAGGTGGCGATGTGCCCGCCCACTCCGATGCCGGGGCGCTGGGCGCGCGAGACCATCACGGCCGCGTTCCAGCGCGTCGCGTTCAGGATCCTGCGCTCGATCTCCTCGTTGCCCGGGAAGAACGGCTCGCTCTTGGTCGGGATCGTGTTGACGTAGTCCGTGCTGCGCATCTCGGGCACGGCCACGCGCTTCTCGCGGGCCCGCTCGATCAGCCGCAGCATGAGATAGCGCGCCCGCTCCCGGCCGCGCTCGTCCACGACCGCGTCCAGGGAGTCGAGCCACTCCTGGGTCTCTTCGGGATCGAAGTCAGGAACCTGACTCGGAAGGCCGCCAATGATGATCGGGGTGCGATCGGATCCGGAAGCCACGCTGTTCCTTACCTGTCGGAGGGCCGGTTGTCGCTGCTCGTGCCTACTGCTCGTAGACGCTGCCGCTCATGCCTACTGCCAGTGCCCGCGCCGTTCCCCATCGTGTACCTCGGGGGGACGTCCGTCATCTCCACCTGCGCCACCCCGCGTACCGCCGGAGCACACCGC
This sequence comes from Streptomyces murinus, assembly GCF_002154555.1. Classification (GTDB taxonomy): domain Bacteria; phylum Actinomycetota; class Actinomycetes; order Streptomycetales; family Streptomycetaceae; genus Streptomyces; species Streptomyces murinus. The sequence continues at coordinate 25,875 of NZ_MUNF01000175.1, read as the reverse complement.
CGGTCAAAACGCAACGATACGCCCGGGGTGTGACGCGCTTGGCAAAGTTGTTCGATGGTTCCATGCGCGGATGATTCCGCTGAACGCAAACCGGGCACATGCGGGTGATGTGGGTGGCGAGGAATCGAGATACGGTGCCAGGAGTTGCCACGACACGGCCGGTATCGTCACCGTTTCGGCGGTCCGGACGGCCGGGTACTTGCGCTATCCGCCCCGCCCGTGTGGACTACGGCCAATGCTTCGCGCACGCGCGTGGCTGAGATATTCACCAGACATGATCAGGAGGCAACCCGTGAGCGCGACCGCGGACCACGCGGAGGAGCGGACGAACCCTGCCGCCAGGCTGGGGTTCCAGCCCGGACAGGTGGTCCAGGAGATCGGCTACGACGACGACGTCGACCAGGAACTCCGCCAGGCCATCGAGGAAGCCGTCGAGGGCGACCTGATGGACGAGGAATACGACGACGTGGCCGATGCCGTCGTGCTCTGGTTCCGGGACGACGACGGCGACCTGACGGATGCGCTGGTGGACGCCACCACGTACATCGAAGAGGGCGGCGCGATTCTGCTCCTCACGCCGAAGACCGGCCGTTCGGGATACGTCGAGCCGAGCGACATCTCGGAAGCCGCGACGACGGCCGGCCTGACCGCCGCGAAGAGCGTCAGCGTCGGCAAGGACTGGAGCGGCAGCCGGCTGGCCACGCCGAAGGCGGCCAAGTCGAAGCGGTGACCGCTACCGGACGGGCCGGATCTCGCCCCGGCCCGTCCGGAACCCAGGTGATCGCTGCGTAGGGTGGACCAGAGCGTTTGCTGTGCTCTCACCCGAACAGCCCACCGAAGGGAAGCACGACATGGCGATCCAGGTCGGAGACAAGGCGCCCGACTTCGAGCTCAAGGACAACCACGGCCGCACCGTGCGGCTCGCCGACTTCCGCGGCGAGAAGAACGTGGTCCTGCTCTTCTACCCCTTCGCCTTCACCGGCGTGTGCACCGGCGAGCTGTGCGAGCTGCGTGACAACCTGCCGAAGTTCGCCGACCGCGACACCCAGCTGCTCGCCGTCTCGAACGACTCCATCCACAGCCTGCGCGTCTTCGCCGAGCAGGAGGGTCTGGAGTACCCGCTGCTCAGCGACTTCTGGCCGCATGGCAACGTCTCGCGCGACTACGGCGTCTTCGACGAGGACAAGGGCTGCGCGGTGCGGGGCACCTTCATCATCGACAAGGACGGCGTCGTGCGCTGGACCGTGGTCAACGGACTGCCGGACGCGCGCGACCTGAACGAGTACGTGAAGGCGCTCGACACCCTCTAGTCGGCCGGTCGGCCGAACCTGGGAACCTTCGGGTCCAGGGTCTGCGGGGGGCGGGAACTCGTCACTAGGATCGGCTCGTTGATCCCATATCCGAAGCACGACGGGGCTCCCCGCCCCTCGACACCACATGGAGGACTCGTGGGAGTCAGCCTCAGCAAGGGCGGCAACGTCTCGCTGACCAAGGAGGCCCCGGGCCTGACCGCCGTCATCGTCGGACTGGGCTGGGACGTGCGCACCACGACCGGCACCGACTTCGACCTCGACGCGAGCGCGCTGCTGCTGAACAACTCCGGCAAGGTCATCAGCGACCAGCACTTCGTCTTCTTCAACAACCTCAAGAGCCCCGACGGCTCCGTGGAGCACACCGGTGACAACATCACCGGTGAGGGCGAGGGCGACGACGAGCAGATCAAGATCAACCTCGCCGGCGTGCCAGCCGACGTGGACAAGATCGTCTTCCCGGTGTCGATCTACGACGCCGAGAACCGCCAGCAGTCCTTCGGCCAGGTGCGCAACGCGTTCATCCGCGTCGTCAACCAGGCAGGCGAGGCCGAGATCGCCCGCTACGACCTCAGCGAGGACGCCTCCACCGAGACCGCCATGGTCTTCGGCGAGCTGTACCGCAACGGCGCGGAGTGGAAGTTCCGCGCCATCGGCCAGGGCTACGCGTCCGGGCTGCGCGGCATCGCCCAGGACTTCGGCGTCAACGTCTGACGTCCGGGAGCTGGGACACCGTCCGGCGCCGCGCCGTTTACGGCCGGCGCCGGACGCGCAGGAAACAGGAAGCACTGTCAGGGGAGGACCAGCAATCATGGGCGTGACGCTCGCCAAGGGAGGCAATGTCTCCCTCTCCAAGGCCGCACCGAACCTCACCAACGTCATGATCGGGCTCGGCTGGGACGCGCGCTCCACCACCGGCGCCCCCTTCGACCTGGACGCCAGCGCGCTGCTGTGCGGCGCCAACAACCGGGTGATGGGCGACGAGTGGTTCGTCTTCTACAACCAGCTCAAGAGCCCGGACGGTTCGGTCGAGCACACCGGCGACAACCTCACGGGTGAGGGCGAGGGCGACGACGAGTCGATCCTGGTGGACCTCCCCAAGGTCCCGCCCCAGTGCGAGAAGATCATCTTCCCGGTTTCCATCCACATGGCCGACGAGCGCGGACAGACCTTCGGACAGGTCTCGAACGCGTTCATCCGGGTGGTCAACCAGTCGGACGGTCAAGAACTCGCCCGGTACGACCTCAGCGAGGACGCCTCCACCGAAACCGCCATGATCTTCGGCGAGCTGTACCGCTACCAGGGCGAATGGAAATTCCGGGCGGTCGGTCAGGGGTACGCGTCGGGGCTGCGCGGCATCGCTCTAGACTTTGGGGTCAACGTTTCGTAAAGCCGTGCTCGGCGCGGGGGAGACCCTCATGGGAATGGGAGGCGCCCCCACAACACGATGGGGTAACCAGTGCTACTGAAAACCTTCGGCTGGTCGTTCGCGGTCACCGCGCTCGGCTTGGTCGCCGCCGTCTTCTACGGGGGGTGGGAGGCCTTCGGAGTGGTGGCGATCCTCGCCGTCCTGGAGATCTCGCTGTCCTTCGACAACGCGGTGGTCAACGCCGGAATCCTGAAGAAGATGAACGCCTTCTGGCAGAAGATCTTCCTCACGGTCGGCGTCCTCATCGCCGTCTTCGGCATGCGGCTGGTCTTCCCCGTCGTCATCGTGGCCATCACTGCCAAGCTCAACCCGATCGACGCGGTGCACCTCGCCTTCGCCGACAAGGACCGCTACCAGCAGCTGGTCACCGACGCCCACCCGGCGATCGCGGCCTTCGGCGGCATGTTCCTGCTGATGATCTTCCTGGACTTCATCTTCGAGGACCGGGACATCAAGTGGCTCCAGTGGATCGAGCGGCCGCTGGCCAAGCTCGGCAAGGTCGACATGCTGTCGGTCTGCATCGCCCTGATCGTCCTGCTGGTCACCTCCTTCACCTTCGCCACCCACGCCCACCAGCACGGCGGCGCGCACATCGACAAGGCGCAGACGGTCCTGATCTCCGGCATCGCCGGCCTGATCACCTACATGATCGTCGGCGGTCTCTCCGGCTTCTTCGAGGAACGCCTGGAGGAAGAGGAGGAGCGTGCGCACGAGGAGGAGGAAGAGGCCGCCCGCACCGGCAAGAAGAAGTCGGCCGTCCTGCTGGCCGGCCAGGCCGCGTTCTTCATGTTCCTCTACCTGGAGGTCCTGGACGCATCCTTCTCCTTCGACGGTGTGATCGGCGCCTTCGCCATCACCAACGACATCGTGATGATGGCCCTCGGCCTCGGCATCGGCGCGATGTACGTCCGTTCGCTCACCGTCTACCTGGTCCGCCAGGGCACCCTCGACGACTACGTCTACCTGGAGCACGGCGCCCACTACGCGATCGGCGCCCTGGCCATCATCCTGATGGTCACCATCCAGTACGAGATCAACGAGGTGATCACGGGCCTCGTCGGCGTCGTCCTGATCGCCCTGTCCTTCTGGTCCTCCGTACGGCGCAACCGGGCCCTCGAAGCGGCCGGGGGCGGCAGCGGGGAGAAGGCCGAGGTCCCCTCCGGGGTGTGACACCCTGATCCATGAGGAACGCTCTGTTCGGGGCGGCGGGCACGGCCGGCCGCCCCGAACTCATGCGGACGACGACCTGGGGGCGGGACATGGGCTTCTTCGACGGACTGCTGGGCGCACGCGCGGTCGACTTCGACTCCGGCAACGCCACCAACGCCATCGAGCTCACCAAGCGGCGCCAGTCGGCCTCCCTCACCAAGCAGGGCGCGGCCACCGGGCATCTGCGCGTCAACCTCACCTGGCGGATGCGCACCTCCGACTTCGGCGCCCAGCGCCCCAGCCTGCTGCGGCACCCCCTCAAGGCCCTGAAGCCGCCGGAGATCCAGGGCCACGGACAGAGCATGGTCGACGTCGACCTCGACCTGGGCTGCCTGTACGAGCTGACCGACGGCACCAAGGGCGTCGTACAGCCGCTGGGCGACTACCTGGGCGACATCAACGCGGTGCCGTACATCAAGATCAGCGGTGACGACCGGTTCGGCTCCGGCTCCGGCGAGACGATGTACATCAACCTCGACCACCGCGAGTCCATCAAACGGATCCTGGTCTTCGTCTACATCTACGACCAGACCCCGGCGTTCGACCGCACCCACGCCCTCGTCACCCTGTACCCCAGCAGCGGCCCCCGCCTGGAGATCAGCCTGGACGAACGGCACCCCCAGGCCCGCTCCTGCGCCGTCCTGCTCATCGAGAACGTCAAGGGCGAGCTGATGGTCCGCCGCGAGGTCAAGTTCGTCTACGGCTTCCAGGCCGAACTGGACCGGCTGTACGGGTGGGGGCTCCAGTGGGGCCGGGGTTACAAGACGAAGGTCTAGTCCCCGCCGCCGGCCGCTACCGCCCGATGAACTGCGGGCCCTGCGGCGGCAGCCGGAAGTTCGGGTCAGGAGTGAAGGGCACGGGCATGGGTCCCGGATAGCCGTACGTCGGTGCCGAGGCCGGCGGGGGGAAGGCGTATCCCGGCTGCGGCGGCACCGCCGACGTCGGCTGCTCCGGGGGCAGCGGCCGGGAGACCGTGACCCCCTCGTCCACCGTGGGCGGCGCCTGCTCCTCCGACTCGTCCACCGAGATGCCGAAATCCGTGGCCAGGCCCTTGAGACCGTTGGAATAGCCCTCGCCCAGCGCCCGGAACTTCCAGCCCTCCCCGCGGCGGTACAGCTCGCCGCAGATCATCGCCGTCTCCGCGCCGGTCTCCGGCTTGATCTCGAACACCGCCCACGGCTCGGCGTCGGCGACGGCGGCGTCGTACAAGGTGATGCTCAGGTTCGGCACCCGGTCGAAGGCGATCCCGTCCGCGGACGCGACCAGCAGGATCCGCCCGATCTCCGGCTCGACCCCGGTCAGCTCCGCCTGGATCGTGTCGGTCAGACCCTCGGTGACCCGCTTCTTGCCCAGCCGCCACACCTTCCCCGAGGGATGCCGGGGCTGGTTGTAGAAGACGAAGTCCTCGTCCGAGCGCACACGGCCGCCGGGGCCCAGCAGCAGCGCCGAGGCGTCCACGTCCGGGACCGACGTCCCCGGCGTCCAGCGCAGCACGGCGCGCACCGTGGTGGCCTCCAGCGGGACGTTCGACCCCTTCAGCATCGCGTGCGTCATGCCGTCATCCTGCCCTCTCGGTCCTGGCCACGACAATGCGGGGGGTGCCGGTGACCGACACAGTGGAGTTACCGGAAATTCACGCCAGGAGGGAACCTCGGACAGGTCACCCTACGTACTATTACCGGCCACCCTTTACCGAATCCTCAATCCCGGGTTGCGACTCTTGGGGGAGTCCTATGCGTCATTTCGGGCACATCGCCCCCGAGGCCCGGCAGCGCCTCTTCCACCGGGAGCCGTGCGAGTTCACCGCCGACTCCCCGGCCCGGCTGCTCGCCGCCGCCCTCGGCGCCACGCTGTACAGCCCGGCCACCCGGCCGCGGCTCGCCGACGACATCCTCCGGCAGGCGGGCAACGGTGTGGTCTCCATGGTGCTGTGCCTGGAGGACTCCATCGGCGACGCGGATGTGGCGGCCGGTGAGGAGAACCTGGTCCGGCAGTTCGCCGACCTCGACTCCCGGGCGGGCGCCGAGCCCCCGCTGCTGTTCATCCGGGTACGCACCCCCGAGCAGATCCCCGACCTCGTGCGCCGGCTCGGCGCGTCCGTGCGGCTGCTGTCCGGATTCGTGCTGCCCAAGTTCACCGGGGAGCGCGGCCTGCCCTTCCTGGAGGCCCTGACCGCCGCCGAGGCGGACGCCGGACACCGGCTCTTCGCGATGCCGGTCCTGGAGTCCCCGGAGCTGCTCTACCGCGAGTCGCGCGTGGAGACGCTGGAGGGCATCTTCCGCGCCGTCGACAAGTACCGCGACCGCGTCCTCGCGCTGCGCCTCGGTGTCACCGACTTCTGCTCCTCCTACGGCCTGCGCCGCGCCCCCGACATGACCGCCTACGACGTCCAGGTCGTCGCCTCCGTCATCGCCGACGTGGTGAACATGCTGGGCCGCGCCGACGGCACCGGATTCACGGTCACCGGGCCGGTGTGGGAGTACTTCCGCCTCTCCGAGCGCATGTTCAAGCCCCAGCTGCGGCAGAGCCCCTTCCTTGAGATGCAGGCCGTCGAGCTGCGCGAGAAGCTGCTGGAGCACGCCATGGACGGGCTGCTGCGCGAGATCTCCCTCGACCAGGCCAACGGCCTGCTCGGCAAGACCTGCATCCACCCCTCCCACGTCCTGCCCGTGCACACGCTGTCCGTGGTCAGCCATGAGGAGTACAGCGACGCCCAGGACATCCTGCGGCCGGAACGCGGCGGCGGGGGTGTCCTCAGGTCCGCCTATACGAACAAGATGAACGAGGTGAAACCCCACCGCGCCTGGGCCGAGCGGACCCTGCTGCGCGCGGAGGTGTTCGGCGTCGCGCACGAGGACGTCAACTTCGTGGAACTGCTCGCCGCCGGAATACCCGACTGACCTCTCCCGCACCGGGAAACGCATCCAAGGAACGCATGAACAACGCAGTGAACGACGGGGTCTGGTCCGGCAGCTGGGTCGCCGAGCGACTCGGGGTCGGACTCCAGGGCGACGACGGCCGGGGCGGCGAGGAACTGCGGGCCATGCTGGGCCTCGCCCTGCGCCGCAACCCCAAGCGGGCCCATCTGCTGGTCTCCCATGTGCTCGGCAAGCACGTACCGCAGACACCTTCGGTGGTGTACGGCCATGGGGTGCGGCTCGGCCGGAGGGTGCACGCGCTGCTCGGCCCCGAGGAGACGGCCCGCGCGGTCGTCCTCGGGTACGCGGAGACCGCGACGGGACTGGGGCACGCGGTGGCCGACGGGCTCGGCACGGCGCCGTATCTGCACTCCACGCGCCGTCCGGTCGCCGGGGTGGCCCCCGCGGGCGGGTTCGAGGAGTCGCACTCCCACGCCACCTCGCATCTGCTGCTGCCCTCGGATCCCGCGCTGCTGGCCGGGCACGGGCCGCTGGTGCTGGTGGACGACGAGTTCTCCACCGGGAACACGGTGCTGAACACGATCCGCGATCTGCACGCCCGCTATCCGCGCAAGCGGTACGTGGTGGTCGCGCTGGTGGACATGCGGTCGGCGCAGGACGTCCGGCGGCTGGAGGAGTTCGCGGCGGAGATCGGGGCGCGGGTGGATCTCGTCGCCGCGGTCTCGGGCACGGTGGTGCTTCCGGCGGACGTCCTGGAGAAGGGGCAGGAGCTGGTGGGCCGCCATGAGGCGGCCGGTCGCGCCCATGCGGAGCCACGGCAGGTCGCGCCCCGCGCCCCCAGGACCGTGGACCTCGGCTGGCCCGCCGGACTTCCCGACGGCGGCCGGCACGGCTTCACCCCCGGCCACCGCGCCCGCCTCGAAGCCGCCCTCCCCGCGATGGCCGGCCGCATATCCGACGCCCTGCCCGCCGATGCCCGCAGCGTCCTGGTCCTCGGCTTCGAGGAGCTGATGTACGCCCCCCTGCGGCTCGCCGGTGAGCTGGAGCGCACGCTGGACGGCGAGGTGCGGTTCTCCACCACCACGCGGTCGCCCGTGCTCGCGGTGGACGACCCGGGGTACGCGATCCGCAGCCGTATCGTCTTCCCGGCGCACGACGACCCGGCCGACGGGCCGGGCGAGCGGTACGCCTACAACGTGGCGGGCGGCGGATTCGACGCCGTCGTCGCCGTGGTCGACTCGGCAGGCGACACCCCCGCGCTGCACGCGCCGGACGGCCTGCTCGCGCGGCTCGCCGAGCAGGTGCCGCACGTACTGCTCGCGGTCGTCCCCTCCTACGTCCCCGCGCCCCCGGGCGCTCCCGAAAGGCCGGCCATGCTGCCCGAGCCCCTCCGCGGCCCCGCATTCTCCTCGTACCCGCCCGAGGAGGTCGGCTGGCTGCTCCAGGACCTCTCCGACGTCACCCTGGAGGCGCCGACCGAGGAGCGCGAGGAGGCCATCCAGAGCGGCGGAGCGCACTACGCCGAGTCGCTGCCGGTGGAGTACCAGCCCAGCGCGCAGTACCAGGAGCTGTTCCACGCGGCCCTCGACACCTCGGCCGCGCGGATCGCCCGCGCCGTCGGCGTGGTCACCGAGACGGTCCTCGCCGAGCGGTCGCCGCGCCCGGTGCTGGTGTCGCTGGCCCGCGCCGGGACCCCGGTCGGGGTGCTGATGCGTCGCTGGGCGCGCTTCCGGCACGGCCTCGAACTGCCGAACTACGCCGTGTCGATCGTGCGCGGCCGGGGCATCGACGCCAACGCGCTGCGCTGGCTCGCCGCCCATCACGACCCCAGGGACGTCGTGTTCGTGGACGGCTGGACGGGCAAGGGCGCCATCACCCGTGAACTCGCCCGTGCCGTCGAGGAGTTCGAGAAGGCGGAGGGCGTCAGCGGCTTCGACCCGGAGATCGCCGTACTCGCCGACCCGGGCTCCTGCGTGCGCACCTACGGCACCCGCGAGGACTTCCTCATCCCCTCCGCCTGCCTCAACTCGACCGTCTCCGGGCTGATCTCCCGTACGGTCCTGCGCGCCGACCTGGTCGGTCCCGACGACTTCCACGGCGCGAAGTTCTACCGTGAACTCGCCGGCGCCGATGTCTCCGTGGCCTTCCTCGACGCCGTCGAGGCACGCTTCCGTGAGGTCACCGAGGACGTGGCGGAGGCGGTCAAGGAACTGCTGGCCGAGGACCGCACACCGACCTGGGCGGGCTGGCGGGCCGTCGAGCGGATCAGCGAGGAGTACGGCATCCACGACGTCAACCTCGTCAAGCCGGGCGTCGGCGAGACCACCCGGGTGCTGCTGCGCCGGGTGCCCTGGAAGATCCTCGCGCACAAGGGCGCGGGCGCCGACCTGGACCATGTCCGGCTGCTCGCCCGGCAGCGCGGGGTGCCGGTCGAGGAGGTGGACGAACTGCCGTACACCTGTGTCGGGTTGATCCACCCCCAGTACACGCGCGGGGCGACCGGCGCCGACGGAAAGGCCGTGAACGTCTGATGCCGGTGCTGGTGGCGAGCGATCTCGACCGTACGCTGATCTACTCCTCGGCGGCCCTCGCGCTGACCATGCCGGACGCCCGCGCGCCCCGGCTGCTGTGCGTGGAGGTGCACGAGAGCAGACCGCTGTCGTACATGACCGAGACGGCGGCGCAGTTGCTGACCGAGCTCGGGGACGCGGCCGTGTTCGTGCCGACCACGACCCGGACCCGCAAGCAGTACCAGCGCATCAATCTGCCGGGCCCGCAGCCCGCGTTCGCGATCTGCGCCAACGGCGGCCATCTGCTGGTCGACGGTGTCACCGACACCGACTGGCACGCCCGGGTGCTGGCCCGGCTCGCCGACGAGTGCGCGCCGCTGGCCGAGGTCCAGGAGCAGCTGACGCGGACGGCCGACCCGGTGTGGCTGCGCAAGCAGCGGGTCGCCGAGGACCTGTTCGCCTATCTCGTGGTCGAGCGCGAGCTGCTGCCCCCGGAGTGGGTGAAGGAGTTCGCCGCCTGGGCCGAGAACCGCGGCTGGACCGTCTCCCTCCAGGGCCGCAAGCTCTACGCCGTACCGAAGCCGCTCACCAAGAGCGCCGCCGTCCACGAGGTGGCCCGGCGCACCGGCGCGGAGCTGACCCTGGCCGCCGGTGACTCGCTGCTGGACGCCGACCTCCTGCTGGCCGCGGACCGGGGCTGGCGACCGGGCCACGGCGAACTGGCGGAGACGGAGTGGCTGGCGCCGCGGATCAGCGCGCTGCCGGAGCGGGGAGTCCTGGCGGGGGAGCGGATCTTGCGGGAGTTCCTGCGAGGGGCCAAGCAGCAGTGCCCCTGAAAGGGGCGCGGGGAACTACGCGATCGGCAACCACGGCGCGGCACCTGGGGGACTACCCGCAGCAGCCCCCGCCACAGCACCCTCCACCACCACTGGATGCCGGAGCCGATGAGCTGCCGCCCACCGCCACCGCGGACAGCAGCTTCACCGTGTCCGCGTGGCCGGCGGGGCATTCCGCCGGTGCCGCCGACTCCGACATCGGCCGGCTCAGTTCGAACGTGTCGCCGCAGCTCCGGCAGCGGTATTCATAGCGAGGCATGAGCACAGCGTAACCGTGGGGGCAAACGTGGCGTCTCAATGTTTGATGAGTGTTGGGATACACCCGGTACTCGTGCGGAGGAATCGAAAACTTCGCTGATAACTTGTGAACGCCGTTGCGAGGACGCTCAGCTCACCGCGCGAGCAGGAGCGAGTGCGGAGGGGAGACGCATAGTGACCGATGCGTCGCAAGGGGAGGGCCGTTCCGGCCGGGGCGAGCAGCCGCTCGACGCCGACCGGACCCTGCATCTGAGAGTGGACGCTCTCAGGGCCGACGAGACGATGCAGTTGCGCGTGCCCGCGCCGCCCGAGCCGCCGTCCGGCGGCGGACGGGCCGAGCGCAGGCGCAGCGCGCGCCCCTCCGCACGGGAGCGCGCGGGGAGCGTGACGGCCCGAATACTGGGCCTGCTGGCGCCACTGACGCGCCGGCTCGCGCCGTACCTGCGCCCGCTCGCGCCCTACGCACGGCGCCTCAAGCCCGCCTACCCCCGCCCCGGCCGCAGCGGCTGGCGGCGCTGGATGCCCTCCTGGCGGCAGTGGCTCGGCGGCACCCTCGCCTCCTTCGGCCTGCTCAGCGCCTTCCTGGTGACCGCCTACGCGCTCACCGACATACCGAGCGACCTGAACTCGTACGCCACCCAGCAGGACAACGTCTACTTCTGGTCCGACGGCACCCCGATGGCCCGTACGGGCTGGGTGCAGCGCCAGGCGATGCCCCTGAAGGACATCCCCCCGGACGTCCGCTGGGCGGTGCTCGCCGCGGAGAACGAGACCTTCTACTCCGACCCCGGAATTTCCGTGAAGGGCATCAGCCGCGCCCTGTTCCGCACCGTGGGAGAGGGGGACACCCAGGGCGGTTCCACTATTACTCAGCAGTACGTGAAGAACGTCTATCTGAACCAGAACCAGACCGTCAGCCGTAAGTTCACCGAGGCGATGATCTCGCTCAAGCTCGACAACAAGATGAGCAAGGACAAGATCCTCCAGGGCTATCTCAACACCAGCTGGTTCGGCCGCGGCACCTACGGCATCCAGCGCGCCTCCCAGGCCTACTACGGCAAGGACGTCAGCAAGCTCAACGTGTCCGAGGCGGCCATGCTCGCCGGGCTGCTCAAGGGCGCGGGCCTGTACGACCCCACCCTGAGCAAGGCCAACCACCAGCGGGCCGAGGAACGCTGGTCCTGGATCCTCGACCGCATGGTCAAGATCCACAAGCTGACGCCGGCCCAGCGCGCCCAGTACAAGACGTTTCCCGAGCCGCTGAAGTCCAACCCGCTGTACAACACCGGCGAGCAGAGCGACTACCTGGTGGAGCTGGCCTCCCAGTACGCCAAGAAGTCCGCGCACCTGACCGACCAGCAGTTCGACCTCGGCGGCTACCAGATCTACACCACCTTCGACCGCAAGCGGGAGAAGGCACTCACCGACGCCGTCACCAAGGCCCGCAAAAAGGCCAAGCAGGACAACCCCGACGCCGCGAAGAACGGCCACTACGGGGCCGCCTCCGTCGCCACCGACGGCCGGATCCTCGCCGTCTACGGCGGCCCCGACCACCGCACCCAGGGCTACAACGAGTCCAACGCGACCACCGTCCCGGCCGGCACCGCCTTCCTGCCCTTCGTCTACGCCGCCGGGCTCGAACACGGCGTCCACAAGACACGCGGCGGGCCCGCCACCCCGGTCACCCCGGACAGCGTCTACGACGGCGACGACGCCGTGCCCGTCACCACCCCCGAGGGCCCCTACTGGGACCGCAGCGGCAAGAAGGTCTCCGCACACAACGACGGCAACAAGTCGTACGGCGAGATCACCCTGCGCGAGGCCCTCGCCAAATCGGTCAACACCCCGTTCATGCAGCTCGGCATGGACACCGGCCTCGGCCAGGTCCGCCAGACCGCCCAGGCCTCCGGACTGCTGTCCAACAGCATCGGCCCCCAGGTGCCCACCCTCTCGCTCGGCAGCTCCACGCCCAGCGCCATCCGGATGGCCAGCGGATACGCCACCTTCGCGGCCGAGGGCACCCACACGGAGCCGTACTCGGTGCGCCGTATCACCCGCAACGGCGCCCCCGTCGCCCTGGCCACCCCGCGCCCCACCCGCGCGATCGGCCCCGAGGTCGCGAAGGACGTCGACCAGGCGCTCACCGACTCCTTCCGCGCCGCCCACCCCGGCGTCACCGCCCCGGACGCGGCGGGCAAGGCCGGGACCGCCGACCAGGGCACCACCGACGAGGACGACACGGGCCTGAACACCGCCGCCTGGTACGCCGGCACGGCCGACTCCGTGTCCACGGCGGTCGTCGTCTACCGCATGGACCTGGCCAAGTCCCTGGAACCGCTACCCCTGAAGGGCCTCGCGGGCACCTCGCCGGACACCGTGCCCTACGCCCTCTGGTCGGCCGCCATGGGCCTGGACTGACCGCCCGGGCCCCGAACCCTCGACCACACGGAGATTGAGCCGCGCATGTCTCGCAAGAAGCAACAGACGGGCCGGGGACGGCGTCGCGCCCCCGGCCGCCGCCGCGTCCCCGCCGCCACCCGCCCGCAGATCTTCACGCTCGCCGCCTTCCTCGTCGTGGCCTCCCTGGTGGCCGGCTACCTCGCCCTGAGCCGCCCCGACGACACCACGCCCACCGCCGCCTCCGGCAAGGGCGGCAAAGCGGGCGGCCCCGCGCCCTCCCCGACCGCCACCTGGGACGGCAAGACCCACGTCCTCGGCGACGGCTCCACCTCCGACACCGGACCGCAGAAGGGCACCCTGAAGCCCGTACCGCTCAAACCCGGTGAGAAGCCGCCCCAGTTCGTCGTCTTCTCCTGGGACGGCGCCCTGGAGGGCGACGACCATCTCTTCTCGCACTACCGGGAGATGGCCAAGGAGTACAACGCCCACATGACCTTCTTCCTCACCGGCATCTACCTGCTGCCCAAGAGCAAGAAGGACCTCTACCACGGCCCGATGCACGAGGCCGGCGACGCCGCCATCGACTACCCCACCGACGAGCACATCCGCACCACCCTGGAACAGCTCCGCCTCGCCTACGAGCAGGGCAACGACATCGGCACCCACTTCAACGGCCACTTCTGCGGCGCCAAGGGCGGCGGCGACTGGAGCGTCCAGCAGTGGAAGAGCGAGATCGACCAGTTCTACTCCTTTGTGGAGAACTGGAAGACAAACACCGGATACACCGACATCCCGCCCCTGCCCTTCGACTTCAAGCAGGAGGTCACCGGCGGCCGCGCGCCCTGCCTGGAGGGCCAGCCCAACCTGCTGAAGGCCATCAAGAGCTACGGCTGGCGCTACGACGCCAGCTCCCCGGGCGACTTCCAGATATGGCCCGCCAAGAAGGACGGCGTCTGGGACTTCCCGCTCCAGATGCTCCCGTACGAGAACGGCAAGTTCCAGGGCCTGTCCATGGACTTCAACTTCCTCTACAACCAGTCCAACGGCGAGACGGACGGCGACCCGGCCAAGTACGCGCAGTGGGAACAGCAGACGGTCGACTCCTACATGGCCGGCTTCAACCGCGTCTACTACGGCAGCCGCGCACCGCTGTTCATCGGCAACCACTTCGAGCACTGGAACGGCAGCATCTACATGAAGTCCATCGACCAGATCATCCCGAAGATCTGCACCAAGAAGGGCGTCAAGTGCGTCTCCTTCAAGGAACTCGCTGACTGGATGGACGTCCAGAAGCCCTCGACACTGGCCGCGCTGCGCAGCCTCGACCCCGCCCAGTCCCCGGACTGGTCCACCGTCGTCAAATGACATAAACGCAGGCCAGGTTCCACTTGTGCAACCCCCTTCACACGCGCCCCGGAAGCCATGCGAAGATGCCCCCTCCCGGTAGGTGTACCGGCATAGAGGGGAACATCATTGAAGTCAAGAAGACTCAGCCGTAAGGGGCGTCGCACCACCATCGTCGGGGCCTCCGCCGCCGCCGTGGTCGCCGGAGTGGCGCTCATACCCAACTGGAGCGCGGGCGCGGCGGTCACCAACGACCCGACCGTGGACGCGGCCACCAAGGCGACCTTCCAGAAGCTCGCCGACGCGGTCTTCACCGACCGCACCCAGGCGCTGGTGGACGGCTCCACCAGCGCCCGCACCCAGCACACCAAGGGCTTCCACGGCTCCGTCCGCCTCTCCGGCGGCCAGAGCCACCAGCAGTCCTCCGCCCTCGGCCAGCTGCGCGCCCGCAAGGACCGCCTCGCCAAGCTGGGCGAGAAGTACAGCGCCGGCAGCACCTCGGTGACGCTCGACGCCACCGAGGTACACGGGCACAGCGCCAAGGTCGCCGTCACCGAGACCACGTCGCTGACCTACAAGCCGGGCACCACCTCGGCCAAGGGCCCCAAGACCACGGGATTCCAGGCCCACCACGAGCTGACCTTCCAGGCCGGCCGGCACGGGGACTGGCAGCTCACGGGCATCAAGGACACGGACGACGGCTACCTCGCCGTCAACCAGGTCGAAACGCCCTCCGTGCCCAAGGACAACACCTCGGCGTCGCCCTCGCCCTCGTCCTCCTCCGACGACGGCCCGCCCACCGCGCCCCGCGCGGCCATCAGCTACCCGGCACCGGCGAACCCCAAGAAGCTCACCGGGGGTACGTACGACTACAAGGCGATGGTCACGTACGCGCAGAAGTACTGGAACCACTACAACACCGCGTACCCGAACTACAACGGCGAGGGCGCCGGCGGCGACTGCACCAACTTCGTCAGCCAGGTGCTCAAGGCGGGCGGCTGGAAGCACGTCCCCGGCTACACCGACGACTACACCAAGTGGTTCGGCACCGCCGACATCCAGTCCGACTCCTTCGTCGGCGTCAACGAGTTCTCCTGGTTCGCGCTGTCCTCCAAGCGCGTCACCCCGCTCGCCAACGTGTACCAGGCGGACCTCGGTGACGTGATCCAGATGGACTTCGACCGGGACGGGTCCAAGGACCACACCATGGTCGTCACCTACCGGGACGCCTCCGGCGTGCCGTACGTGACGTACCACTCCACCAACACCTACAACAGGTCGGTGGCCAGCCTGGTCGCGTCCTACCCGACGGCGTACTACTACGCCTACAGGACCTGACCGCGCCGGTCCTGCCGCCCCGGGCCCTCCTGCTCCTGCGGAGCGGCCTCGGGGTGGCGGGCCCGCCAGTACGGATTGTCGTGCGGCAGCGCGTGACCGACCCGGCCGTACATCCCGAAGGTCATCAGCAGCAGCCCCACCACAAAGCTGAACAGCACATTTTGGATCCTGAACGCCAGGAAGTTGTCCGGAGTGTCCAGCAGGGCCAGGAACAGGAACCCGTTCAGCAGGAACAGGATGCCCAGCACCATGTTCAGCGTGGACGCGACGTTCCCCCCGATCACCATGCCGACCAGCAACAGCGCGCCGATGCAGATCGACAGCACACTGAGCGTGCCGTTCGTGTTCAGACCGGCGACCGTCGCACCGCCGATGTCGAAGAACCCGATGTGGTTGATCAGACCCAGGATGCCGAAGACGACGAGGAACGCGCCGATCAGCCCCGCACCGATCCGGTACACCAGATTCAGCCGGTGATCGACGGGGAGATGCTGATCGAACCGGATCCGCTGCTTGTCGTGCGTATGCGCTGCGTGCGTGGCCATCTCGGCCTCCCTCGGGGCGCTGGCGGCGGCCATCCATCCCAGAACGTGGCTCTCATAAATATCCGCCCGAACCGGGTCACCCGGCAACATGACGACCCGCCGCGGCCTCAGTGCGCGACGCCCCCGCGCTCCTCCCGGATCCGCGCCACCACCTGCGCCGCCGCCTGCCGCACCGCGTCCGTCTCGGTCAGGAAGTGCCAGTAGTCCGGATGCCGGCCGCCCTCAAGACCCGCGACCGCCCGGTCCAGCCGCGTCACCGCGTCGTCCAGCGGCCGGGCATGACGCGGATCCGGCGTCGCCCGCCCCGTCATCGCCAGCCGCTGCGCGTCCCGGATCGCGAACCGCGTCCGCTCGATCTCCGCCTGCGGATCCTTCTGCACCGCGTTCAGCCGCGCCAGCCGGTCACCGGCGGCCGAGACCGCGTCGTCCGTCGCGTTCAGCAGCGCCCGCACCGTCGACAGCAGCGAGGTCGCCTCCGCCCAGCGCTGCGCGTCCCGCGCCGCCTTCGCCTCGGCCAGCTTCCGCTCGGCCTGCCGTACGTTCTCCCCCGCCTGGGCCGGTACCTGCTGGAGGTCCTGCCAGCACGCCGCCGTGAACCGCCGCCGCAACTCGCTGAGCACCGGATCCACCTGCCCGGCCCGCGTGGTCAGCGCCTGCGCGCGGGTCCGCAGCGAGACCAGCCGGTGGTCGATCTCGGCCGCCTTCTCCGGCAGCCCCTCGGCCTCCGCCCGGATCGCCCCGGCCTCCCGCTGCACCCGCTCGGCCCGCTCCAGCGTCTGCTGCACCCCGTGCTGCCCCGCGCCCTGGTTCAGCTTCGTCAGCTCGGGCGCCAGCGCGGCCAGCCGGCCCGCGAGGTCATCGGCGCGCAGCCCCTGCTCCCGGACGCCGTCCAGCGCGTTGCTCGCGGCCAGCAGCGCCTGGCGGGCCCGCTCCACGGCGGGCGCCACCCGGGCGAGCAGCGTCTCGGCCGAACCCAGCAGCGGACCGAGCGAGCCGCCGAAGCGCTCCAGCTCCTGCTTGACCCGCACCAGCTCGTCCCGCGCCGCCGTCAGCTCGGCGCGCGCCCGTGTCGCAGCCGAAGCCTCCAGGTCGGCCCGGTCCAGATCATGGGCGTCGACCGCCTGGATGTACCGCCGGCTGACCTCGTCGATCCGCCGGCCGAGGCCCTCGAAGTCCGAGGCGGCACGCCGGGCGGCGGGGGAGTCGTCGACCGCCGTGATGGTCTCGATGGAGATCCGCAGATCCCGTTGCGCGGTGTCCAGTTCGTAGAACGCGGCCGCCGCCGCGTCCTTCGCCTCCTGCGCCTGCGCCCGCTGGCTCTCCGCCCGCCCGCCGAACCAGCGCCGGGTGCCACCGCCCGCGAAGGCGGCGGGCAGCGCGAGCACGACGAGCGCCGGCAGGCTCATCAGGGTGAGGGTGTCGCGGAGCGCGGCGGTGGCCCCATGCCGGGTCCTCGCGGTGGACGACGGTGGGTACGGCTGTGTCACTGGCGTGCCCGGTCTCGCCGTCACATCCCTCTCCCGTGCTGTGGTCCGCCCTGGGTGGTGCCATTCTCCCACCCCGTACAGACGAACACACGGGCCCGTCAGTTCACCGTCCGGGCTGTGACCTTTCCGTCGGCGGAGTCGCCGATCACGCGGTGCCCGCTGCACGGATCCGCCCGTTGCTGCCGGGCATGCGGCTCGCGCCCGGCGCACCGAGCCGTCCGAATCCACGGTGAGCGTTCGGGTTTGCCGTGCACCGGCTCGGGCAAGGTAGGCTGTCGACTCGACCTGGGCAGTGCCCGGGACACGGGTGCGTAGCTCAGGGGTAGAGCGCCTGCCTTACAAGCAGGATGTCGGCGGTTCGAAACCGTCCGCGCCCACCGATGGGGAGAGCCCCCGGCCGAATGTGGCCGGGGGCTCTTTGTGTTGGGGCTGGGCCGTGGCCCGGGTGGGGTGGGTGGTGAAGGCGGTGACCAGGAGGGCCAGGGCGGCGATGTAGGTGGTCATGCAGAGGGTGGAGCGGCCGGGGAAGTCGAGGCCCGCGGCGCCCAGGCCGATCAGGGAGTCGGAGGCGACGAAGACCAGGCCGCCCCAGAGGGCCTTGGGGCCGAGGACGCGGGCGGTCAGGGCCATGGTGAGCAGGGCGAGGGCGTAGCCGGCCACGGCGGAGCCCAGGGCTGGTCCGAGGGTGGGGGCGAGGGCGGCGACGGCGGCGGCCCAGACCGCGAGGTAGGCGGCGCAGACCGCGCGGCGGGTGCGCAGATGGCCGAGGGCGCCGGCGCGCAGGAAGGCCGTGATCCAGCAGAGCTGGGCGCCCAGGAAGAGGGCGAGGCCGGTGCCGAAGGCCGGGGTGCCGGGGATCAGCAGGGCGATGTCCCCGGCGGCGGCGAGCAGCAGCCCGGTCAGGACGTAGGCGTGCCGGGTGCCGGTCAGGCGCCACAGGTGGGCGGCCAGGAGCGGGGCCAGGAGAGGCTTGGCGACCCACTCCACGGCGTGCCTCCCGGTCGCCACCCCGATGAGTTCGACGACGCACAGCACCGCGAAGACCACGATCAGCGGCGACGTCCCGGCCGTCCGCGCCGGACGCTGGAGAGCCGGTCGTGGGCCGCCTCGCTCCGGTATATGTCCCTCAGCCATGGCGATCAGAGTGGAGGCACCGGGGGTGGTGGTCAACTGGTTGGACCAGATTGATCGTTACGAGTTTCCGGGGGCCCCGGGAGCCTTTTCCTCGTGGACGTGCTTCAGGCGGCTGCGGGCCTGCATGCGCTGTTCGGCCGCGACCTCGGCCCAGAAGCGGTGGGTGCTGATGAACACCGCGAGCTCGTGTTCGCGGCGGCGGAGCTTCTCCACCTCGGCCTGTTCGTCGGCCGTCCAGCCCGGGGAGGCGGGGCGCTCCACCTTGCGCCAGCCGTTGTCGTCACTGAAGCCGTCGACCGGCTCGACCGACCAGGGCAGTCGCCTGAGCAGGGCCGACAGCTCGGCCCTGACCTGGTGCAGCTCCTCCTGGCCGGCGAGGAGGTCACTGGGGAATTCATAGGTCGTAGCCACGCCGCAATGCTACGCCTGTTCGATTTACGGTTGCGAGGTCGATCGAGAGGTTCATCCGAACGGGTGTTCATCGACAGGGGCGGCCCCCGCGGTGGGGCTCGTGAGGATGATCAGCTGCTGAGTGGCCCTGGTCATCGCCACATAACGGTCCACGGCGCCCGCCACGCCCTCCCCGAAACGCTCGGGATCCACCAGTACCACCAGATCGAACTCCAGGCCCTTCGACAGGCCGGGGGACAGCGAGCGGACCCGGGGGCTCGACGGGCGGAAGGCCGGGTCTCCGATGACGCAGACGGTCCCCTCGGGGTGCGCGGCGAGCCAGTCGTCGAGGACCGCGGTCAGGTCGGCCGCCGAACCGCGGCCCACCGGCAGGCCGTTGCCGCGGATCGAGGTCGGCACATTGGCGTCCGGCAGCGCGGCCCTTACGACCGGCTCGGCCTCCGCCATGATCTCCTTCGGCGTACGGTAGTTGACGGTCAGACCGGCCAACTCGATCCGGCCGAAGCCGATTCGGGCGAGCCGCTCCTGCCAGGACTCGGTGAATCCGTGCCGGGCCTGGGCGCGGTCGCCGACGATGGTGAAGCTGCGCGACGGGCACCGCGACAGCAGCATCTGCCATTCCGCGTCGGTGAGTTCCTGCGCCTCGTCCACCACGATGTGCGCGAACGGCCCCGCGAGCGCGTCCGGTTCGGCGGTGGGCAGCACCGTCTCGTCGATCAGGGCGTCCCGCAGATCCTGTCCGTGCAGCATCGTCACCGCGCCCTCGCCGTCGTGGTCGGCCTGGAGCATGTTGTCGATGACGCCGGCCATCCGCGCGTGTTCCGCGGCGACCGCGGCCTTGCGCCGGCGTTCGCGCACCGCCGCCTTCGGGTCGCCGAGCCGCTGCCGTGCCGCGTCCAGGAACGGCAGGTCGGACACCGTCCAGGCCTGCGCGTCCGCGCGCCGCAGCAGTCGTACCTCCGCCGGGGTGAGCCAGGGGGCGCACAGCCGCAGATACGCCGGTACCGACCAGAGGTCGCCGACGAGGTCGGCCGCCTCCAGCAGGGGCCAGGAGCGGTCGAAGGCCGTGCGCAGCTCCCGGTCGCCCGCGAGCGACCTGCGCAGGAGTTCGGTGGGGGCGCCTTCGTGCCGATCGGCCAGGAGGGTGAGGAGCTCGTCCCAGACCTGTGCGCGTGCCTCGTTGTGCGGGGTGCCGGGCTCGGCCGAGTCGAACGCCGACTCCCAGTCGGAGACGGTCAGTTCCAGCTCGCCCCAGGGGGTGGTGACCTTCAACGGCTCGGTGGGCGGCTCCTCGTAGAACCGTACGGCCCGCTCGATCGCCCCCACCAGCCGTGCGGACGACTTCAGCCGGGCGACCTCGGGGTCGGGCTCGGTGCGCGCGGTGGCGCCCTCGGCGACGAGGTCCCGCAGGACGCAGGTCTGCACACCCTCCTCGCCGAGGCTCGGCAGCACATCGGCGACGTACGCCAGATACGGCCGGTGCGGGCCGACGAACAGCACCCCGCCGCGCCGGTGGCCGAGCCGCGGATCGGAGTAGAGGAGGTAGGCGGAGCGGTGCAGGGCGACGACCGTCTTGCCGGTGCCGGGGCCGCCGTCCACGACGAGGGCGCCGCGCGAGCCGGCCCGGATGATGGCGTCCTGGTCGGCCTGGATGGTGCCGAGCACATCGCGCATCCGCGGCGAGCGGTTGCCGCCCAGGCTCGCGATGAACGCCGACTGGTCGTCCAGCGCGGCATGCCCGTCCAGCGCGTCCGGGGCGAACACCTCGTCCCAGTAGTCGCGGACACGGCCGTCCGCCCAGCGGTATCTGCGGCGGCTCGCCAGGCCCATGGGATTGCCGTGGGTGGCGCCGAAGAAGGGCTCCGCGGCCGGGGAGCGCCAGTCCAGCAGCAGCCGGCGGCCGGTGTGGTCGGTCAGGCCGAGCCGGCCGACGTAGACGGGCTCGCCGGGGTGCTCGGCGCTCACCATGCGGCCGAGGCAGAGGTCGAGGCCGAAGCGGCGCAGGGCACGCAGGCGGGTGGTCAGCCGGTGCACCTCGGCGTCCCGGTCCAGCGCCTGCCGGCCCAGTCCGCCGGGGGCCCGGCGCTCCTGGTCGAGCTGGTCGGAGACCTCGGCGATGGTCCGCTCCAGGCATCGCGCGATCGCCGCGAAGTGCGCCTCGTCGGTGGCGATCAGCTCCGGGGCGGCCTTGGCGGAGAGGCGGTCGGGGAGATCGAAGGCGCTGGTGGCGGTGGACACGGGGAGGCTCCGGTTCAAGAAGGTTCAAGAAAGGGACGGGGAGAGAAGGGGTGCTCTCGGCTCCCCGATTCGGCGGCTTTTGGACCAGACGGGCGATTCTGCGGCATCAGGGGGGCCTTGCCGCAAGGCCCCCCATGCGCTATACGTTGAAAGTGGCAAGGAGTCCGGTGACGTCCTTGCCGCTATTTTTTCCATCCCGGCGCCTCCCGCGCTTCCCCCCTTTTTGTCTGTTTCTCCCGCGCCCCTCTCGCCGCACCGGCCGCGGCGCGAGACTGAAGGCATGTGCCGGAGTATCAAGACGCTGCGTCCGCCCGTGCTGCCCACCGAGGCCACGCAGGAGGACATCCACGCCGCCGCGCTGCAATACGTGCGCAAGGTCTCGGGCTTTCGTGCCCCCGCCACCCACAACCGCGAGGTCTTCGACGCCGCCGTGGCCGCCGTCGCCCGTGCCACGGCCGAACTGCTCGACGGTCTCGAGGTGCGCGGGCACGTGCCACGCGCTGTTACGGAAGCGGAAGAACGCCCGTAACACCACGCCCGTAGCGTCCCTCGTGGCGCCTTTCATGCGGTCGATCCGGTCGGCCAGGGCCAGTTTCGGTCATCTTTTCGTGTGCCCGGACGCGGGCCCATACGACCCTACATGCTGTCGGGTCAGGGGCAGGGCTCTCACCTGACGTGGAACGTTGGCCAAAACTTGAACTTGCAAGCACTGGTTAGGTACGCCTAACCTATACCCCTCATTCGGTACCGCCACCCCCATCGGTCCGCCTGTCCCCGGCGGGCTCGTCCGACACCGAGAGGGTCAACCTCCCATGCCTTCCGCTCGCCTCAACTCCGTACAGCCCTACGCTCTCGGGCTGTTCCGCATCGTCGTCGGCCTGCTCTTCACCGCGCACGGCGCCGCCTCGCTCTTCGGCGTCCTCGGCGGGGCCGTGGGCACCCATGGCGGCACCGTGGCCACCGGCACCTGGCCCGGCTGGTACGCGGCCGTGATCCAGCTGGTCGCCGGCGCCCTGGTGCTCGTCGGCCTCGGCACCCGCGGTGCCGCGCTGATCGCCTCCGGCTCGATGGCGTTCGCGTACTTCGACATCCACCAGCAGCACGCGCTGCTGCCCATCCAGAACGGCGGTGAGCCCGCGGTCATGTTCTGCTGGGCCTTCCTCCTGCTGGTCTTCACCGGCTCCGGCGCCTTCGGCCTCGACCGGCTCTTCGTCCGGCGCGCGGCGGCGCAGGGCGAGCGCGTCCCGGAGCAGGCCCCGATAGCCGTGTGACGGGACTCTCCCGCGTCGTCCCCACGGCGCCCCGCTCCGGCCCGGCCGGGGCGGGGCGCCGTACCGTTCGACCGGTTCCGTGGCCCCCCGCGCACCTCCTGTCACACCCTCGGCGTACGCTGTACGGCTGTCATCGGGGGAAGTAACAGGAGAAGACGTGTTCGAGAGCGTGGGGTCGCTGGCGGCCGGACCGTGGATCTATGCCGTGGTGTCCCTGTCCGTGCTGCTGGACGTGTTCCTGCCGGTGCTGCCGAGCGGTGTGCTCGTCATCACCGCGGGCACGGCGGCGGCCGCGGGCTCGGGCGCGGCGAGCGCGGCGACCGGCCGGGTCCCGCACGGGGTGCCGTCCCTGCTGGCCCTGGTCCTGCTGGCCGCGGCGGCCTCGGTCCTCGGCGATCTGGTGGCCTACCGGCTGGCCTGGCGGGGCGGGGAGCGGCTGGACCGCGCGATAGCCCGCTCCCGGCGGCTGACCACCGCGCAGGAACGTCTCGGTGGCGCGCTGGCCCGGGGCGGCGGCGCGCTCGTCGTCCTCGCCCGCTTCGCGCCCGCCGGGCGCTCGGTCGTCTCCTTCTGGGCCGGCGCCGCCCACCGCAGGGCCCGTGACTTCCTGCCCTGGTCCGCCCTCGCCGGTCTGTCCTGGGCCGCCTACAGCGTCGCCCTCGGCTACTTCGGCGCGCGCTGGCTCGGCGCCACCTGGCTGGCGACCGGGGTGTCCCTGGCCGCGCTGTTCGGGGCGGGCGCGGCGGCGGGCTTCCTGATGCGCAGGCAGCCCGCTTCCTGAGACCGCGGCCGCGCGCGGCATCGTCGTAGCAGTCGTAGCAGCCGTAGCAGCCGTACAGGCCCGCAACAGCCGGACAGGCAGCAACAGTTGCCACCGTCGTGACGGCGAAGAGCCCGGCCGGAGTCGATCCGGCCGGGCTCTCGCGCGTGGGGCTTCGGTCAGCAGCCCGAGAGGTCCTTCTGGAGCGCGGTCTTCTCCGCCGGGTCGACGGACAGGTTGTAGTAGTACTTCACCTGCACCCAGGCGCGGACGTACGTGCAGTCGTACGCGGTGCGGGACGGGATCCAGGTGGCCGGGTCCTGGTCGCCCTTGGACTGGTTGACGTTGTCCGTGACGGCGAGGAGCTGGGGGCGGGTGACGTCGTTGGCGAACGCCTGGCGCTGGGCGGTGGTCCACTTGCTCGCGCCGGAGTCCCAGGCCTCGGCCAGCGGCACGAGGTGGTCGATGTCCACGTCGGAGGCGGAGGTCCAGGTCGCGCCGTCGTACGGCGAGTACCAGCTGCCGCTGGTGGCGGTGCAGGCGGAGTTGGTGACGACGTTCGTGCCGTCCCGCTTGATGATGTACTCACGGGTGTTGCAGGTGCCCTCGATGGTGATCCACGTCGGGAACTTGTCGCGGCTGTAGCCGGTGCGGTCCTCGGCGGCGACGGTGAGCTGGGAGAGGTAGCTGCGGGCGGTGGACCCGGCGATCGGCGTGGGCAGGGCCGCGGAGGCGCTGGGGGAGTTGAACAGCGCGGCGGTGGCGATCAGGCCGGTGAGGCCGGCGAGTACGCTGAGACGTCCACGCGCGTAGAACTTGGGCATTGCTGAACTCCCTTGTGGGGGTGGGGTTTTGGGCCACGAGTCAGGGAATGCTCGCGACGAGGAGTTACCGGAGGGTGAGCGCCCGGTAAGAAGTTAGTGACATGCGCATGTCAATGCAAGGTTGAGGGGTGGACTTTGCCGTCCCGTATCATGGGGAGCGCAGAAGGGGAGTAGCTCTTCGCCGGACCGTCGACATACTGCTCAGCGAGCCTGAGCCGGCGCCCGGAGGCGGACCCTCGGTACCGCCAGCGAGACCTTCGGCAAAGCAGTGCACGTCCGCGCGAGAAGGTGCGGGCGCCGAGTGTGCTGCCGTGCCGAGGTGTCGTCGGAAGATGCAGCGCACTCTCGGTGGGGTGGCCCCGACCGATTGAGGACCCTTGATCAGCATCACCGTGACGGCGCTCGTCTTCGGCGTCATCTTCCTCGCCGAACTGCCGGACAAGACCGCGCTCGCCGGTCTCGTGCTCGGCACCCGCTATCGCGCCGGTTACGTCTTCGCGGGTGTCGCCGCGGCCTTCCTGGTGCATGTCGTGCTCGCGGTGGCCGCGGGCAGCGTGCTCACCCTGCTGCCCCAGCGGCTCGTGCACGCCATCACCGGTCTGCTCTTCCTCGGTGGCGCCGCGATGCTGCTGCTGCACAAGGAGGAGGGCGAGGAGGAGATCAGGAAGCCCGCCGACCAGTCCTTCTGGAAGGTGGCGGGGACGGGCTTCATGCTCATCCTGGTCGCCGAGTTCGGCGATCTCACCCAGATCATGACCGCCAACCTCGCCGCCCGCTACGACGATCCGATTTCCGTCGGCCTCGGCGCGGTGCTCGGTCTGTGGGCCGTCGCCGGACTCGGCATCGTGGGCGGAAAGGCCCTGATGAAGAAGGTTCCGCTGCGGCTGATCACACAGATCGCGGCGCTGCTGATGGTGGGCCTCGGCGCCTGGAGTCTGTACGAGGCGGTCGCGGGCTGAGCTGAACGTCAGGTGAATCATCGCGGGGGCGGTGGCGGGAATGCCGCCGGGTTTTGTACCGTAGGAGAACAAAGTGGCTCCCGCTCGTTTTCCCTGACCGGCGGGCGGGGCCGCCTTGTCCCTCCCCGCCGCGCCCGTGCGGGGCCTCTCGTTCCTGGAGCAACTGCCGATGACGGCCACCCCCACGCCCGCCCCCGCCGTCCTCGACGCCGGCGCCCTGCTGCTCGACATGGACGGCACCCTCGTCAACTCGGATGCCGTGGTCGAACGCGTCTGGCGGCGCTGGGCGGGACGGCACGGGCTGGACGGCGACGCCGTGATGAAGGTCGTCCACGGCCGCCAGGGGCACGCCACGATGGCCGCGCTGCTGCCCCAGCGGCCCGTGGAGCAGAACCTCGCCGAGAACGCGCGGATGCTCGCCGAGGAGACCGCGGACATGGACGGCGTGATCGAGATCGCCGGGGCCTCGGTCTTCCTCGCCGCGCTGCGTGATCTGCCGCACGCCCTGGTGACCTCGGCGGACGTCGGCCTGTCCACCGCCCGGATGAACGCGGCGGGACTCCCGCTGCCCGAGGTCCGGGTCACCGCCGAATCGGTCGGCGCGAGCAAGCCGGACCCCGAGGGCTTCCTCAAGGGCGCCGCCGAACTGGGCGTCGCCCCGGCCGAGTGCGTCGTCTTCGAGGACTCCGGCGCGGGGATCGAGGCGGGCCGGGCCGCGGGGATGGTCGTGGTG
>NZ_MUNF01000174.1 GCF_002154555.1 Streptomyces murinus | reverse complement strand
TTCCAGCCGAGGTTCATCGCGTCCCCGAGGCCGAGATTGAGCCCCTGTCCGCCGAACGGCGAGTGCACATGCGCCGCGTCGCCCGCGAGCAGCACCCGGCCCCTGCGGTACTCGGTGGCCTGCCGGGCGTTGTCCGTGAACCGGGTCGCCGTGCGCACCCCGGTGACGCGCACCTCCGGCACGCCCGAGACCCGGCGCAGGCTCGCCTCCAACTCCTCGGCCGTGACGGGCGCGTACCGGTCGGCCGGCGGGCTGTCGAACTCGACGGTGAGGACGCGGCCGGGGAACGGCCCGTGCACGTACGTCCCCACGTCCGTCGTGTGCCAGCCGGCCTTCAGCCGCTCGGCGCCGCTGAGTTCGACCAGCGCCTGGTAGCCGGTGATCTCCGGTGCGGTGCCCGGGAACGCGAACCCGGCGAGCCTGCGCACCGTGCTCCGGCCACCGTCGCAGCCGACCAACCAGCCCGCGCGCACGGTCCGTTCGTCGAGTTGTACGGCGACCCCGTCCGCGTCCTGGGTGAAGCCGGTCAGCTCCACGCCCCGCCGCACCTCCACCCCGAGCTGCTCCGCCCAGCGGCCCAGCGCCCGCTCCAACTCGGCCTGCGGCAGCACGAGTCCGGGTCCGGCGGCGGGATCGGCGTCCGCCCACTCGGGGCCGGAGTCGTCGAACAGCTCGGGGTCCAGCATGATCCCGGCGAAGTGCCCGGCGAACCTGGGGCGTTCCGGCCTGCCGCTGCCGCTGCCGCTGCCGCTGCCGCTGCCGCTGCCGGTGTCGCCGTCGACATCCTTGAGGTCCCGGAACGCCTTGAGCCGTTCCTGCACCGCCTCCCGCACCGCCGCCAGCTCGGGCAGCAGCCCCCTTCGGTTCAGGGCGACCACGCTCGGGTGGTTGATCCAGCCGGCCTTGATGGTCTCGTCCACCTCGGCCAGCCGCTCCACCACCAGCACCCTTAAGGCCCCGCCCAGCCGCAGCTCAGCGGCGAGGAAGAGCCCTACGGGGCCGGCTCCGGCCACCACCACGTCGTACTCCGTGCCCTGCTCCGTGCCGGGCTCCGCGCCCTGTGTCGTCGTCATGAGCCGCACTATAGTCACTAAAAGTTTTTATCCGCTATAGTTTTTTCATGAGCGATGAGCTGAGCGAGGGGCCGGTGGGCGGTCGGGACGGCCTGGACGACGCGAACCCGCTTCCACTGCGGGAGCGCAAGAAGCGCGCGACGCGTCGGCGGATCTCCGACATCGCGACGCGGCTGTTCGGCGAGCGCGGCTTCGACGCGGTGACGGTCGCGGAGGTGGCCCGCGCGGCGGACGTCTCCGCCATGACGGTCTTCAACTACTTCCCGCGCAAAGAGGACTTGTTCCTCGACCGCATCCCCGAGGCCGCCGACCTCCTCGCCACGGCCGTACGCGAACGCGCCCCGGGCGAAACCCCGTTGACCGCCCTGCGCCGTCTGACCCTCCGACTCCTGGGCGAACGGCACCCGTTGAGCGCCGTGGGGGAGAGCTACGTCCCCTTCTGGCGCATCGTCATCGGCTCCCCGGCCCTGCGCGCCCGCGCCCGCGAGGGCGTCGAGGAGGTGGAGACGGCGCTCGCGGCGGCCCTCGCCGACACCGGCACGCCCGACCCGGACCTCCTCGCGGCCCTTGTCGTCGCCGCGTACCGCACGGTCTTCGTCGGCACCGCCCGGCGGCTCCTCGCCGGTGATCCGGAGGCAGAGGTGGCCGAGGACCACCGGGCCCGCCTGGAGACGGCGTTCACCGCGCTGGAGCGGACCGGGCTCGGCCGACGACCCGTCGGCTGACCTGCGCGGAAGGAAGCGGGGGCCGGCGGGCGTTCCAACGGCGGGCGAGGTGATCGCCGTACGACGAGGGGGCGTCCATGACCGAAGCAGTGATCGCATCCGGGCCCGAACAGGCCCAGTGGCGACGGGCCAGACTCGGCCACGAGGGACCGCCCCTCGACCTGCTCACCGCGAGCTTCCAGCGGCACACCTACGCCCCGCACGCCCACGACGAGTACACGATCGGCGTCTGCGTCGGCGGGTACGAGGTGATCGACTACCGGGGCGGCCACATACGCACCGGAGCCGGAACGATCGTCGTACTGGACCCCGGTGAGATGCACACCGGCGGTCCCGGCAACGCCACCGACGGATACGCCTACCGCGCGCTGTACGCCGAGCCGTCCCTGCTGGGGGAGGGCACCGCCGGGGGCGCCCCGCACTTTCCCGAACCCCTGCTGGACGACCCCGAGCTGGCCCTGGCACTGGCCCGCGCACACGCCGAACTCAGCGCCTGCCCCGACCCGCTGGAGGCCGAGTCCCGGCTGCCCTGGCTGCTCACCGCGCTCGCCCGGCGGCACTCCTCGGCCCGGCCGGCGCACGACCGCGTACCCGGCGCCGCCGGCATCGCGCGGACGGTCCGCGACCGGCTCGCCGACGAGCTGACCGCCCCGCCGACGCTCGCCTCGCTCGCCGCCGACCTGGGCCTCTCCCGCTACCAGCTGCTGCGGGCCTTCCGTACGGCGACGGGCATACCGCCGTACGCCTGGCTCGCCCAGTACCGGGTGGGCAGGGCGCGGGTGCTGCTGGAGGCGGGGCTGCGGCCGGCGGAGGTGGCGGGGCTGGTCGGTTTCGCGGACCAGGCGCATCTGACCCGCTGGTTCCGCAGGGTGCTCGGGGTGACCCCGGCGGTGTACCGCAACAGCGTTCAAGACACCCGCTGAGAAGTGGCCGAGACTCGCCGCATGACTGCACGTGGCTGGTTCCTGTTCTCCCTGATGGGAGTGGTCTGGGGCATCCCCTATCTGCTGATCAAGGTCGCGGTGGCCGAGGTGTCGCCGCCCGTCCTGGTGTTCACCCGCTGTGCGCTGGGCGCGGCCCTGCTGCTGCCGTTCGCGCTGCGCCAGGGCGGCCTGCCCCGCACCGTCCGCGCCCACTGGCGCCCCATGCTGGCCTTCGCGGTCCTGGAGATCGTCGTCCCCTGGTTCACCCTGACCGACGCCGAACGGCATCTGTCCAGCTCCACGTCGGGCCTGCTGATCGCGGGGGTGCCGATCGTGGGCCTCATCGCGGCCCGCTTCCTCGGCAGCACGGAGCACTTCGGCCCCCGGCGGCTGGTCGGCCTCACCCTGGGCCTCGTCGGGGTCACGGTCCTGGCCCTGCCCCACCTCACCGGCGGCGACGCCCGCTCCCTCGCCGAGGTCCTGCTCACCGTCGTCGGCTACGCCACGGCGCCCCTGATAGCCGCCCGGCACCTGGGGGATGTCCCCTCCCTACACCTGACGGCCCCCTGCCTCACCCTGGCCGCCCTGGTCTACGCTCCCGCCGCCGTCCTCACCCACCC
>NZ_MUNF01000173.1 GCF_002154555.1 Streptomyces murinus | reverse complement strand
AGCAACCGGCCCGGAAGGTCAGCGCGGTCGGCCCGGAGAATCAGGGGCGTTCGGTCCGCAGCCCGGCCGGTCTCGGCCCGAACGCCGGGCAGTGTCGACCCGAAGCTCGGCCCCTGTCGGCCCGGAGGCCGGACGCTGTAGGCCCGGAGGCCGGACGCTGTAGGTCCGCAGCTCGACCAGTGTCAGCCCGAAGAAGCTCAGCCGGTACCGGCCCGAACGCCGAACGGTCTCGCGCCCCCAAGCCCAGCCGATCCCGACCCGACGACCAACCCACGTCGACCCCAAACTCGCCGGCATCGGCCCCAACGCCGAACGGTCTCGCGCCCCCAAGCTCAGCCGATCCCGACCCGACGACCAGCCAAGGCGGCCCGAAAATCAGCCGGTATCGGTCCGAACGACAGGCGTTGCCGGTCCGTTGGGCAGGGCGTGTTCGGGGTAGCAGCTCTGGAGACGCGCGGGCGCTCCATGCGTCATCCGGCGGAGCCTTGGGTAGGGATATAAGCCACGCACCGCCCGATACCCGGCGGCGGCCCCAATTGCTCGTTGCCGCATTCCGGTTCGACAGGAAGAATTGAGATCCGCTCCCCGCACGGTCGGTCCGTGATCCGGTTGGGCTTCGCTGCGGTGCGCGGTCCCCGAATCCCACCTCGCCCGCTGTGTGGGCGCGTAGCCGAAGGGAGGAACGTGACCTTCGGATTCGCCTCGTCCCCGGCGGCCTCGTTGTCGACGTCCGCCGCTTCCGCCAGCCGTGTGCTGGAGCCGGCGGAGTGGGCCGCCGCGGGGATCCCGCTGCTGCGCAACCCCCGTGAGGTCGTCAGCGGACTGCACGCCCGGCATCATCCGCGGCCGTCCACCGCGGTCGTGGCCGTCCTCGATCCGGACGAACGGCTGTGTGCCAGCGCCTCGTTCACCCGCCGGGCCGCCCCGGCGGACGGCTGGATGTTCCGCAACGCCCTGCTGTCCCAGCTGCGCCGGGTCATACCCCACGACCTGCGCCGCCGTACCCCGGTACGCACCGCCGTCCTGCTCTACTGCCGTGAGGGCGACGCACGTTGGACCGAGGAGGACGGTGCCTGGATGTGGGGCCTGCGCGACGCCTGCACGCTGCACGGGCTGCGGTGCGGGGCGTACATCACACTGACCCACGACGGCTGGCAGGTGCTGGGCGAGGGGCGCGGTGGCCGCCGGCCCCACGCGCACTCGGCGCCGGAGCCGTTCGCCACGGCGGATGCCCCGCCGCCCGTACCGCGCACCGGCGGACCGGTCTCCGAGGTCCTGCGCCGCGCGGCCGCCCGCTGAGCATCGACACGGGGCCGGTGCGGAGCCGTACGGAGTCGGTGCGGAGCCGACGGTGGGTCCGGCGGACCGGGCCAAGCGTCAAGCAGCAGGCGGCAAGCGCCAAGCGCAGGCACGGATACGTCCATGTCCCGCTCAGGCGCCACGGAGCCGCTCGGGCACCGCGGTCGGCTCAAACGACCATGGGGCCTGGCGACCGACGACCGGCCGTACTCCACCGCAAGGCGTCCCAGGGGCTGCCAGGTGCCTCCCTCAGCGCCTTGACGGGCCTGGGGGCACCCCTGTGGGGATGCACCTGGCAGCCCCT
>NZ_MUNF01000172.1 GCF_002154555.1 Streptomyces murinus | reverse complement strand
GCGGGACAGCCGGGCCGCCCGGGCGCCGCCCCCGGCCGGCAAGGGGGCCGCCCGGCTGCCCGGCCTGCCCCGGGCGGCCCCCTTGCCGGCCGGGGGCGGCAGGGCGGGGCAGAGCGGCCCCTGGGACCAGAGTGCCGCCGCCGGGCAGCAGGCCGGGCCCGCCGATCCGCGGCAGGCATCCGTGCCCGCGCAGGCCGGTGCCCCCTGGGGTGCCGACCCCCGGGTGCCCGCCGAGGGGACCGCACCGCCCGACGGACGGGCCGAGCGCGCCGACGGCACCGCCACGATCCCGCCGGCCGAGCGCGACGCTCCCGACCCCGGCACCTTCGTCTTCCGGCGTCCGGTCACCGGTCGTACGGACGACGGCACGATGACGATGCGCCCGGTACCGCCGAAGCAGGCCGATGTGCCCGGCCGCCACACCCAGGGCCCGGTCGCCGCGCCGACCCCCGCGTCGCCCCCGGCGCCCGCCACGCCCGCGGCCCCCGTCCCGGGGCCCGGCTTCGGCGCCGTACAGCCGCCCCAGAACCGGGGGCCCGCGCCCGCCGCCGCGCAGGTGCCGCCTCAGGGCGGGCCCGGACAGGGGTCCTGGGCGCAGCAGGTGCACCAACTGGCCGGGGGCGCGGCGGAGGAGCAGCCCGTCGCGCCGTGGAAGCCACCGGTGGAGGACATCTTCCAGGCGGCGGCGCGCCGAGGGGCCGCCGCCCGCCCCGCCGGACTCGGCAAGCGGCTCGCGGCCCGGCTGATCGACACCGTGGTGGTGGGCGCCGTGACCGCCGTCGCGGCCGTCCCGCTCGGCACCCGGGCCCTCGACCACATCCAGCAGAAGGTCGACGCGGCCCGGCAGTCCGGGCACGAGGTCACGGTCTGGCTGCTCGACGGCACCACCGGCACCAGCCTCGGCATCGTCCTCGCCGTCCTGCTCGTCCTCGGTGTCCTCTACGAGGTGCTGCCCACCGTCAGATGGGGCCGCACCCTCGGCAAGAAGCTGTGCGGCCTCGACGTCCGCGACATCGAGGGCCATGAGCCCCCGGCCTTCGCCCCGGCGCTGCGCCGCTGGCTGGTGTACAGCGTTCCGGGGCTGCTCGGCATCGGGATCGTGGGCGTGCTGTGGTGCCTGTTCGACCGGCCCTGGCACCAGTGCTGGCACGACAAGGCGGCGCACACCTTCGTCGCGGGCTGACCCGGGCCATCGGCGGAACGGCCGTACCCCGTACCCCGTACGGCCGTCCGTCGGATGCGGAGCCGGGGCGTTCGCGATCCACTCGGGCCATGAGCAGCGCACCGCCCCCCGGCTCCGGAGAGCAGCCACCCGAGGACGACCCGTTCAGGAAGCCGCCCCCGCCGAACCAGGGGCAGGGCTCACCGTATGACTCCCCGCCCCCGGACGACGGC
>NZ_MUNF01000171.1 GCF_002154555.1 Streptomyces murinus | reverse complement strand
GCGTCCGGTTACCGGCGCGGCCTGGTGGCCGGGTGTGTCTCGCTGGCCGGGTTCGTCGGCGGCGCGGTCGTCGGCGTATGGGCGCTGCCGTGGGTGACCGGCCAGGTGGCGCGGGGCACGGCCACGGCGACGGTGCTCGCGGTGCTGACCGTGCTGGTGCCCGCCGCGGTGGGCCATGAGCTGGCAGGCCGGCTCGCGCTGCGGCTGCGCGGGGGCCTGGACAAGGGCCCGCTGCGGGTGGTGGACGGCGTCGGGGGCGCGGCGGCCAACGCGGTCGCGGTGCTGATCGTGGCCTGGGTGGCGGCGAGTGTGCTCAGCGCGGCCCCCTCCCCCGCGCTGACCACGGCGATCCGGGACTCCTCGCTGCTCGGTGCCGTCCAGCGGACGATGCCGGAGACGACTCCGGCCTGGTTCTCCCGGGCCACCTCGGCGCTCACCGACGCGGGCTTCCCGCAGGTCTTCAACCCGTTCGAGAACGAGTCGACGGCGCAGGTGCCGCGTCCCACCGGGGACAGCGTCACGGCGGCCGCGACGAACGCCGCCAAGGCGAGCACGGTCAAGATCGAGGGGGTCTCGGGCAGCGAGGGCCGGGAGGGCAGCGGGTTCGTGTTCGCGCCGGGGCGGGTGATGACCAACGCGCATGTGGTGGCGGGCATCGCCCGGCCGAGCGTGCGGGTGGGCGGGGTCGGCCCGGTGTATCCGGCGCGGGTGGTGCTCTTCGACCCCGACCGTGATGTGGCGGTGCTGTATGTGCCGGGGCTCACCGCGCCGGTGCTGCGCTTCGACACCGGTGCCTCGCGCGGGGACTCGGCGGTGGTTGCGGGCTATCCGCAGGACGGCAGCCTGAACCTCCAGGCGGCGACCGTGGGGAACCTGGTGCGGGCGACCGGGCAGAACATCTACAGCGACGGCGCGGTCACCCGGGAGATCTACTCGATCCGCTCCACGGTCCGCCCGGGCAACTCCGGCGGGCCGCTGCTGACGACGGACGGCCGGGTGTTCGGGGTGGTGTTCGCCCGCTCCACCTCGGACGCCGAGACGGGGTACGTGCTGACGGCGTCCGAGGTGGCGGCGGACGCCCAACGGGCGGCCACGGCGACGGCGGCGGTGGACACGGGCGCGCTGGTGGGCTGAGCGTGGCCGCCCCGGCCGCCCGGTCCACCCCGTTCACCCGGTCCGCTTACAGGGCGCGGCCCATGGAGATGTCGTCGACGTAGGCGCCGTCGAGGAGGAACTCTTCCGGGCTGACGCCCTCCACGGTGAAGCCCTCGGCCTCGTAGAGCTTCCTGGCCGGGGTGTTGTGGCCGAGCACGCGCAGGTTCAGCCGGCGGGCGCCGCGCACGCGGGCCTCGGCCACGGCGGCCCGGATCAGCGCCCGCCCCAGGCCCCGGCCACGGGCCTCCTCGGCGACCACGAAGCCCTGGATCGTGAGGATGTGCGCGTGGGCGGGCAGCGGGATCATCTGGACGAGCCGGATGTACCCGACGACGTGCCCGTCCAGTTCGGCCACGAGGAAGTCCTCGGGCCGGTGGCGCTCGTCGAAGAGCGGCGGGTACGGCGGCTCGGGGCGGGGCATCACCGCGTGCAGGGTGGACCAGGTGGCCTGGTCGAGGTGGGCGAGGGGTTCCTCGTCGGCGAGCGTGGCGGGGCGTATGTGCGACTCGGGCATGGTGGTCACCCTAAGTCGGGGGTTCCCGGGCGGCCTACGGGGTTTCCGTGTCCGCGCTCCGGGCGGCCTGCGGGGTGGGTCTCCATGTCCGCGCCTCGGGTGGCCCAGGGGGCTTCCTGTCCGCGCTCCGGGCGCGCGCGGGCGCTTCGGGGTGGCGCGCAAGGGCGTCGTGCGGCGCGCGGAACGGATGTGACCGTATGCGACCTCCATGCGACCGTGCCCTGTCCATGCGCGACTCCTTACGACCGATCACGGCGCTGATACTCGACCCGAACTCGGGTATCCCTGAAGCCGGTTGGGGGCACAACGTCTCCACCGACCGCTCAGCGCAACCACAGGAGGGGCCTCGTGCTTGAGCCCGCGAACCAGGTGGACGTCGTCATCGTGGGGGCCGGAATCGCCGGACTCTCGGCGGCCCACCGGCTCACCAGCGCAGGAGTAACGACCGCAGTCCTGGAGGCCGCCTCCTGTGTCGGCGGCCGCATGGCGACGGAGAAGGTCGACGGTTTCCGGCTCGACCGGATCGGACAGCTGCTGTCCACGGCGTATCCCGAACTCCGGCTGACGCCGGGGCTGGACTCCCTGGTCCTGCGGTCCTTCGCGCCGGGCGTGCTGCTGCATCGCGACGGGCGCACCCATCGGGCGGGCGCGCCGGCGAACGGAGGAGGCGCAAGGGGCGCACTCCATGCGGTGCGCGCCCTGGCGAGCGCCCCCAGGGGAGCGGCAGCGCCGCCCGGAAGGGGCGGTGGCGCACCGGTGGGCGGCGCGATGGACCAGGCGCGGCTCGGCGCGGCGCTGAGCCGGATCGCCGCGATGCCGGTCGAACGGCTGCTCGCCCGCCCGGAACTGCCCGCGGCCCAGGCCCTCGCCGCCCGGGGGGTCCCGGTCCGCACGGTCGAGGGGTTCCTGCGGCCACTGCTCGCCGCGCTGCTGTGCGACCCGGAGCTGACGACGTCCAGCAGGTGTGCGGACCTCGCGCTGCGGGCGTTCGCGGGCGGGCGGCTGTGTGTGCCGGAGGGCGGCGCGGACATGCTGCCGGAGCTGCTGGCGCGGGGGCTGCCGCGGGGCACGGTGCACACCGGGGTGCGGGTCACCTCGGTGTCCACGACCTCGGTGACCACGGCGGAGCACGGGCTGATCCGCTGCCGTGCGGTGCTGCTGGCGACCGACGCGCGCTCGGCGGCGGAGCTGCTGCCGGGGCTCAGGGTGCCGGAGTTCCATCCGGTGACGGTGGTCCACCACACGACGGACGAGCCGGCGGCGGCGTTCGCCACCGGGGCGTCGCTGCTGCTGGACGCGGACCGGGGCGGGCCGGTGGCGCACACGTCGGTGCTCAGCAATGTGGACCCGAGCCGGGCGCCGGGCGGGCGGGTGCTGATCTCCTCGACGGTGCTCGGCACCCCGCCGCAGGGCGTGGACACCGCGGTCCGCATCCATCTCTCCCGGCTGTACGGCATGTCCACGCGCCGCTGGGAGACGCTGGCCGTGCATCACACCCCGGAGGCGGTCCCGGTCATGCGCCCCCCGCACGACCTCCGCCGCCCGGTGCGCCTGCTCGCCGGCCTCTACGTCTGCGGCGACCACCGCGGCACCAGCACCCTCCAGGGCGCCCTCCACTCCGCGCACCGCGCCACCAGGTCCATCCTCTCCGACCTGGGCACCACCGGCTCCCTGCACAGCGCCGACCCGGCCCCGACCATGCCCAAGGCGGCCTGACCCCGCCCCGCCGGGCCACACCACGACGGCGTGACCCGGCGGTACCGCGTCCGCTCCCGGTCAAGTCGGCCGGGAGCGACCTCAGTTCAGGGCCGCCACCTTCTCGTGGTACGTCCGCGCCGGGGCCGCGTCCTTGTAGGGCTCCAGGCGGCGTTCGAAGTCGCGGATGTACTCGATGGCGCGGGCGCTGCGCATGTCGGCGGCCTGGGCCGCGGCCTCCGTGGCCAGCGCGCACGCCTGGTCGAGTTCACCGAGGCCGAGACGGGCCGTGGCGAGGACGACCCGGCAGAAGAGCCTGCTGCGGGCGTACGCGGGGGCGCGCAACTGGAGCGAGCGCTCCGCGTATTGTGCGGCCGCGCGGAACTGCTGGAGGTCCCGGTGGCAGTGCCCCAGCTCGTCCGCGAGCTGCGCCTCGTCGAAGAACCGCGCCCAGTACGGCACTTCGTCCCCGGGCCGGGCCGCCTCCAGCGCCCGCTCGGCCCGCACCAGCGCCGCCGTGCACGCCCGCACCTCCCCCAGCACCCCGTGCGCCCGCGCCTCCGCCGCGTGCAGCAGCGACTGCACGGCCGGCGGTCCCCCGGTACCGATCCCCTGCTGGGCGACCCGGGCCAGCTGCACCGCCTCCCTGCCGTGCCCGAGATACACCGCCTGCCTGCTCATCGTGACCAGCACGAAGGAGCCGTACGGCCGGTCCCCCGCCGCCTGCGCGAGCCGCAGCGCCTGCACGAAGTACCGCTGGGCCAGCCCGTGCGCGGCGATGTCGTACGACGTCCAGCCCGCGAGCCGGGTCAGGTCCGCGGCCGCCGAGAACAGCCGGCGCCCGGTGCCCTCGTCGTAGCTGCCGCGCAGCATCGGCTCGCACTCGTGCTCCAGGTACCGCACCAGCGCCTGCCGCGCGTGCCCGCCGCCGAACCGGTCGTCCAGGGTGCGGAACAGCTCGCCCACCGAGCGCAGCGCGGCGATGTCGCCCGCGCCGACCCGGTGCCCGGGGATCCGCTCCAGGGGTCCGCGCGGCCGGGGCCGCCCGACCGGTGTCCGCAGCAGCACCCCCGGGCGCCCCTGTGCGGGCACCCGGGGCGCCGGCTCCCGGGCCACCCGGTCGTCGGGCTTGCCGATCAGCCAGTCCCGGCTGGGCACGACGAGCCCCGCCGGGGTGAACGCGATCTTGCGCAGCTCGGCATGGCTGCCGGAGTCCTTGCGCCACAGCCCGCTGACGATGTCCACGGCCTCCTCCGGGGTGGCCGCGAACTCCAGCCCGGCGTACACCGGCGCACACGCGTCCAGGCCGAGATCCTGGGCGGAGAGCCGGCGCCCGAGCCGGCGGGTGAACACCTCGGCGATCAGCGCGGGCGTCGTACCTCTCGGCTGCTGGCCGCGCAGCCAGCGGGTGACGGAGGTCTTGTCGTATCTGAGATCCAGCCCGTGTTCCAGGCCGAGCTGGTCGACGCGCCGGGCCAGACCCGCGTTGGAGAACCCCGCCTCTGCGATGAGCGCGGCGAGCTGGCGGTTGGGTGTGCGCTGCGCGGGTCGGTCCGTCATCTGTGGTGCGGTCTCCTGCCTCCGGGCGTCGTGACGTGCCGGGATTGCCTGTGAGCAGCCCTTTTGGCCTCGTGAACGGCGCGAATGTAGCGGAGAGTGAGCACCCGGTCGGATACTTCAGCTTTCATTCATCCGATCGTGTGAGGATTGCCCGCAGGGCTGACGGCTCGCGGACGGACGTACAGTGGCGTGGGCGCGTTACGTGCCTGACATCGCTAGGGAGGCGCTTGCCGTGAGTGAATTGCGGTTCGTCCGTATGGGGTTCGGCGCGGAGGCCGTCGACTACCAGGAGGCATGGGACGAGCAGCGCCGGGTGCACGCCGCCCGGTTCGCCGACGAGATCCCGGACACGCTGCTGCTCCTGGAGCACCCCCCGGTCTACACGGCGGGCCGGCGCACGGAGGACAGCGAGCGCCCGCTGGACGGCACCCCGGTGATCGACGTGGACCGCGGCGGCAAGATCACCTGGCACGGCCCGGGCCAGCTGGTGGGCTACCCGATCCAGAAGCTCCCGCGCCCGGTGGACGTGGTGGCGCATGTACGACGCCTCGAAGAGGCCCTGATCCGCACCTGCGCGGAGTTCGGTCTGGAGACCACCCGCGTCGAGGGGCGCAGCGGCGTCTGGGTGCTCGGCGACCCCGTCGAGCAGCGGCCCGCGATCGGCGGCCTCTCCCTCGACTTCGACCCCCGGCTGACCGACGAGGAGTTCGACCCTCGTCTGAACGGCCCCGAGTACGCTCCCTCCAACGCCGGCCAGCGCCGCGAGGACCGCAAGATCGCCCAGATCGGCATCCGCGTCGCCAAGGGCGTCACCATGCACGGCTTCTCGTTCAACGTCTGCCCCGACATGAAGTGGTTCGACCGCATCATCCCCTGCGGCATCCGCGACGCGGGCGTGGCCTCCCTGGCGAGCGAGCTGGGCCGGGACATCACGGTGGAGGAGGTCGTACCGGTGGCCGAGAAGCATCTGCGGGAGGTCCTGGAGCACGCCGACCTGAGGCCCCGGCCGATCGAGAAGGCGTCCGCCTGACGATCCCCCGGACGGGAATGCGCCCTGCGGTCATGAGGTTGATCTCGTCGCCAGGGCGTGCAGAACACGGGCGTACCCTGGGGGACGCCGAAGAATCAAAGCTGAGGGAGCCGGTCGTGTCCGCAGTCGCACCCGACGGACGCAAATTGCTGCGCCTGGAGGTCCGCAACAGCCAGACCCCCATCGAGCGCAAGCCCGAGTGGATCAAGACCCGGGCGAAAATGGGCCCCGAGTACACCAAGATGCAGAACCTCGTGAAGAGCGAGGGCTTGCACACGGTCTGCCAGGAAGCCGGCTGCCCGAACATCTACGAGTGCTGGGAGGACCGCGAGGCCACCTTCCTCATCGGCGGCGACCAGTGCACCCGTCGCTGCGACTTCTGCCAGATCGACACGGGCAAGCCCGAGGCGCTGGACCGCGACGAGCCCCGCCGGGTGGGCGAGTCCGTGGTCACGATGGACCTCAACTACGCCACCATCACCGGTGTCGCCCGCGACGACCTGGCGGACGGCGGTGCCTGGCTGTACGCCGAGACCGTGCGCCAGATCCACCAGCAGACCGCGGAGCGCGCGAGCGGCCGTACGAAGGTCGAACTGCTCGCCCCGGACTTCAACGCGGTCCCCGAGCAGCTGGCCGAGGTCTTCGAGTCCCGCCCCGAGGTCTTCGCGCACAACGTCGAGACGGTGCCCCGGATCTTCAAGCGGATCCGCCCCGGCTTCCGCTACGAGCGGTCCCTGAAGGTCATCACGGACGCCCGCGACTTCGGTCTGGTCACCAAGTCCAACCTGATCCTCGGCATGGGCGAGACCCGCGAGGAGGTCAGCGAGGCGCTCCGGCAGCTGCACGAGGCCGGCTGCGAGCTGATCACCATCACGCAGTACCTGCGCCCCTCCGTGCGCCACCACCCCGTCGAGCGCTGGGTGAAGCCGCAGGAGTTCGTGGAGCTGAAGGAGGAGGCCGAGCAGCTCGGCTTCTCCGGTGTGATGTCCGGCCCGCTGGTGCGCTCCTCGTACCGCGCCGGCCGCCTGTACCAGATGGCGATCGAGAAGCGCGGGAGCTATGTCGCCGGCCAGGCGGTGTGAGCCCGCACCGCCCGCCCGTGTGTGAATTCGCGCACAAGTGATTACTGGCCAGTAGAGGCCGGTTCGACGCGGTCCTGACCGTCCTCCCTGATGGGGGCGCCCGTCAGGGCCGCGTCAGGGTTTGGGGGTCCCATATCAAGGCTTCATTGGTGTTTGACCGCTCGGACACGCCCTGGTAACACCAATCAGTGACCCTCGAATCACGCCTCGTACACCACCCGCTCGCAGGGGGTATCTCGACCATGCAGGCCTCGCCGGTACGCGCCACCGCCCTCCCCTCCTTCACCGACGCCCTTCGCGCCGTCGAGTCGCTGCTGATGAGCGGCGGCCAGCGCACCGCCCGCCGCAACGCCTGGACCTCGGTCCTGGAGGACCGCCGCCGGGCCAAGGACCGGGTGGAGGCGCAGCGCTTCTACGAGCGGTCCGCGAACGGCTCGTAGCACCGCCGCCCCTCGCGGGCACTGCCGTCGTCCGCGCTCCCGGGGCCACGTAGACTTCGTGCCATGGCGAGGAAGGAAACCGCGGCGGACGCCGCGAATGCCGGGCGACTGAAGCAGATCGCCCTCACATACAAGATGACCCGCAAGGTCGACACCAAGATCGGCCTTGTGCTCGCGGCGGTCGGCCTCGGCACGCTCGCGGTGTTCCTCGTGATCGGCTTCTTGCTGGGCCACCCGGTGTACCTGGGCATCTTCGGTCTGCTGGTGGGCCTGCTGGGGGCGGCGGTCGTGTTCGGCCGCCGGGCCGAGCGGGCCGCCTTCGGCCAGATGGAGGGCCAGCCGGGCGCGGCGGCGGCGGTGCTGGACAACGTCGGCCGGGGCTGGACCACCACCCCCGCGGTGGCGATGAACCGCAGCCAGGACGTGGTGCACCGCGCGGTCGGCAAGGCCGGCATCGTGCTGGTCGCCGAGGGCAACCCGAACCGGGTGAAGAGCCTGCTGGCCGCCGAGAAGAAGAAGATGAACCGCATCGTGGCCGATGTGCCGGTGCACGACATCATCGTGGGCACCGGCGAGGGCCAGGTCGAGCTGAAGAAGCTGCGCACCACCATGCTGAAGCTGCCGCGCGTGCTGACCGGCCCCCAGGTGACCACCACCAACGACCGGCTGCGCGCGCTCGGCGACCTGATGAGCAACATGCCGGTGCCGAAGGGTCCGATGCCCAAGGGCATGCGGATGCCGAAGGGCGGCAAGAGCGGCCGCTAGGCCCGCGACGCGGGTCCGACTCGCGGCACGACTCGTAGTACGACGATGGGGGCGCCCCCATCGTCGTACCGCTCGCCCCCGTAAGGGCTTCAGACGCGGACCTCGACCG
This sequence comes from Streptomyces murinus, assembly GCF_002154555.1. Lineage (GTDB taxonomy): Bacteria > Actinomycetota > Actinomycetes > Streptomycetales > Streptomycetaceae > Streptomyces > Streptomyces murinus. Next base: position 14,763 of record NZ_MUNF01000171.1, on the reverse strand, counting down.
TCTTGGCCAGCCGGTCGTGCAGACCGCGGCCGTCCCGGTCCCAGACCAGGGCGGGGATGGCGAGGCACAGCAAGGCGGTGCGGACCAGGGAGCGCAGCGGATTGACGGTGCCGGTCTCCAGGGCCACGACCCGGATGCCGAACAGGCGCTTGCCCGGGGTGAAGCCGATGGTGCCGACCAGCAGGGCGCTCATGACGAAGAAGACGCCGAGCGCCCAGTTGCCGGTGCCCTGGTCGTAGCCATGCGTGATCAAGCTGTATGCGATCAGCAGGCACAGCGCCCAGTCGACCGCGATGGCCCCGAGCCGCCTGCCCGGCCGGGCCAGCGAGTTGGGGCCCTCCTCGGGGAGACCCAGCTGCTCACCCCGGTAACCGAAGTCCGCGCCGGCGTCTTCCATGGCCGCGCGAGGGCCGGAGAGCCACGATCCGATTGCCTGCCTGTTGTCCACCCGACCACGGTACTGCGTCCCCATATGACCGGGGGACGCCGGGGTGTCCCGGGGCTACGGTTGAGGAGTGGCCGGTTAACTTCTGCGAAACAATCGGGTCACGCCGGAGAAATCACCCGTCCCTAGGGTCAGGACGAGCGTGTGCCACCGCACTGGCCGCACGAACGATCTACCACCCCGGCGAGGACGGTCGGGAGTAGGAGGAGCTGGATGTTCCAGAACGCCGACGAGGCCAAGAAGTTCATCGCGGACGAGGACGTCAAGTTCATCGACGTCCGGTTCTGCGACCTGCCGGGCATCATGCAGCACTTCACCGTGCCCGCGGAGGCGTTCGACCCGGACGAGGAGCTGGCCTTCGACGGATCCTCGATCCGCGGTTTCCAGGCCATCCACGAGTCCGACATGGCGCTGCGGGCCGACCTGTCCACGGCCCGTGTGGACCCGTTCCGCCGGGACAAGACGGTCAACATCAACTTCTTCATCCACGACCCGATCACGGGCGAGCAGTACTCCCGTGACCCGCGCAACGTGGCCCGCAAGGCGGAGGCGTACCTCGCCTCGACCGGCATCGCGGACACCGCGTTCTTCGGTCCCGAGGCCGAGTTCTACGTGTTCGACTCGGTGCGCTTCCAGACCAGCGCGAACGAGTCCTTCTACCACATCGACTCCGAGGCGGGCGCCTGGAACACCGGCGCCGTGGAGAACAACCGCGGCTACAAGGTCCGCTACAAGGGCGGCTACTTCCCGGTCGCGCCGGTGGACCACTTCGCCGACCTGCGCGCCGAGATCTCCCTGGAGCTGGAGAACTCCGGCCTGAAGGTGGAGCGCCAGCACCACGAGGTGGGCACGGCCGGCCAGGCGGAGATCAACTACAAGTTCAACACGCTGCTCGCCGCCGCCGACGACCTCCAGCTCTTCAAGTACATCGTGAAGAACGTGGCCTGGCGCAACGGCAAGACCGCGACCTTCATGCCGAAGCCGATCTTCGGTGACAACGGCTCGGGCATGCACGTCCACCAGTCGCTGTGGAGCAACGGCGACCCGCTGTTCTACGACGAGGCCGGGTACGCGGGCCTGTCCGACACCGCCCGCTACTACATCGGCGGCATCCTCAAGCACGCCCCGTCGCTGCTGGCCTTCACCAACCCGACGGTGAACTCGTACCACCGCCTGGTGCCGGGCTTCGAGGCGCCGATCAACCTGGTGTACTCGCAGCGCAACCGCTCCGCCGCGATGCGTATCCCGATCACCGGCTCCAACCCGAAGGCCAAGCGCGTCGAGTTCCGGGCGCCCGACTCCTCCGGCAACCCGTACCTCGCCTTCTCGGCGCTGCTCCTGGCGGGCCTGGACGGCATCAAGAACAAGATCGAGCCGGCCGAGCCGATCGACAAGGACCTCTACGAGCTGGCCCCCGAGGAGCACGCGGGCGTCGCCCAGGTCCCGACCTCCCTCGGCGCCGTCCTCGACCGCCTGGAGTCCGACCACGAGTTCCTCCTCCAGGGCGACGTCTTCACGTCCGACCTGATCGAGACCTGGATCGACCTCAAGCGCACCCAGGAAATCGCCCCCTTGCAGCTGCGCCCGCACCCGCACGAGTTCGAGCTGTACTTCGACGTGTAAGCCGCGCGCACCCCGGAATGAAGGCTGCCACCCGTGCGGGTGGCAGCCTTCGTCATGCGGGCCCCGCGCACGGAACGAGCGGGACTACTCCGCGGTCGGCTCGGGGATGCGCCACGTGATCCGGAAGCGTTCGGCGTCGGGCAGCCCGAGCGGGCCGACCGGGCTGATCTGCTTGATCAGATAGCCGAAGACCATGTGATGCGCCTCCTCCGAGACCTCGTCCCAGGTGTCCGGGGTCACGATCATCACCTCGTGCATCAGACTCACGTCCGACTCGTTCTCCAGCATCTCCGCCCGGTCGTCCCGGTCCATCGTCTCGTCGGCACGCATGGCACGGATCGACTCCGCGAGGAGATTCGGCTCATGCCTCAGCCGCCGGTGTATCTCCTGGCAGCCGTAGCGGAAAGCCGCGTACGCCTCCATGGCCTCCCGATCGGGATTGCTGTAGCCGTACGGCGAGCCTTCCGCCGCGCCTATGTAGTCGCCCTTCAGCGTGTGCAGCAAGACCCTGAGCGCGTGTTCGGCGCCCTGCTCCTCGATGAACCGCATCATCGCCTGCACCCAGTGGTCTTCGGGTACCAGCGGCTCGTGCGGGGCGGCGAGCGAGGGGTGAATCTCGATGGCGCTGAACGGGTTCACCAGGATGCCCATGATCATCTCCGGCGTCCACTTGCCGTCCTCACCTCCCCAACCGCCGTTGACGAGCTCCTGGAACGACTTCAGCGCCCCCGACTCCCCTTCGCGGACGGCACGCCACAGCGGGAGGAACCTGGCGGTCTCCAGATCCTCGTCCCGGGGCGGACTGCACTGCCCGGCCAGAGCCGTGACGATGTCGTGCACGGTCTCCCACCGCGGCACTCGTTTTCCCTGGACGGCGGACCTGACGCTCTCGTGGCTGGCATCCGAGAGCCTGTCGTCGCGGCCCCGGATGAGCGTGCTCACCTTACGGAAGCTCAACCGGCCGGCCGCACGATGCAGTTCTTGCAGTGCTTCGACCAAGTCCTTGTGCGGGCCTTCTGGTTGGGGCGGGGCGCTGGGAGCAGCCACGTACGTTCCTCCGTGCTCGAGTTGTCAAGTTCGCCGATGACTCAGAAGCCGTCGGCCGGAGCCGAGTCAGCTTTCGTCAAGTTCACCATTCGGGGCGCCAAACCGTGACTCGCGGCCAATCGGTGAGGTGAGCATGGAGAAGGCGCCGGTGAAGCGCCGACCACTCAAGGAGTCACCCCGCATGCACATTCCGCCCTACGCCCATGACACGATCCGCGCCGCGTTGCCCGGCATTCCCACCTCTCGCCAGGTAGGGGCTCTGGATTGCTGCGTATGCGACGAGCCGTTCGGCGAAGACCTCGCCGCCATACCGCTCGGGCCGACGCCGACCTCGGGACTGTTCGGATGCCGCCCTTGTCTGACCCGATTGGTCAGACAAGCGCGACGGGCCCGTGACACCTCGCTCACCCGAAAAGCCGAACAGGTCCGGGCGGAGCAGGCGGCCTGGTTGCCGGTGCGCGAACGTCATCTCGCCCGGCTCGACAGGGTTCGGCAGGCCGCAGAGGCCGTGGCAGAACTGGCCCGGGGGACGGAGACCAAGGCGCGGCAGATCGCCTGGCTTCTGGTCTCGTTGGAATCGGCGTTCAACTGGATACCGGACGCACCGGAACCACCTGCCTCTGTGGACGATGGCGAATCGGAACTGAGGGAGGAGGCTTTCCGGCTCGACCTTTCCCTGATCGCGGCGCGTGAGGCGGTGGCCGAGCGGCTTGCCTATCACCTGATCAATGAGGCACAGCCCGACGAGCCCGAGATGTGCGAGGAGTTCGAATGCCCGGAGGACTGCTCGGGGCGCCATGACTCCTCGCACATCGATTGCGGGCCGGACAGCATCTTCGAAGACCTGGCCGAGCACGGCGTCGCCGTGGAGAAGCCGGAGCCCGAACCCCTGTCGCCCCGGCTCGCGGCTCTCCTCGGGAAGAAGGGCGAGACCGAGGAGAAACGCGCTCCGCTGCCGGACATCGAGGAACAAGCCCCCGTGGTTCTGGCGCACTTCGGCATCGAGACGGACGACCTGGACGTCCTGACGAGTGCGGCGGCAGTCGGCCTCGTCGCCGATGCCTGGCGCGACGGGCCGCTGGACGAGATCCACAGGGCCGACGACGGCCCCACCGACGGAGAGGTCTTCGCGCAGAGCGTCGATCTCTACCGCAGGGCCCGTGCAGCTCTGGTGGCCGCACAGCACGAAGGACCCGAGGCGCTGCTCGCGTTCACTGCCGTCGCCTCGGATCTGGACCTCCCCTGGGCCGGAGGTTCACGTTTCACACTGCGGGCAACGGCCCAACCGCTGGAGGAGTTCGTTCAACACGTCGAAAACCGGACCTGGTTCACCATGGAAGTGATGCGTGAACAGGGCTGGCGCGCAGGGCTGCTCCACAGAGCCACCTCGGCCGCGATCAAGGCTGCCACCTGCTTCGGTACGCCGGGCTGGCCCGGAGCCGTCACCGCAGCGATGAAGCGGCTGGCCACGCTGGACCGGTCGGGCGCGCCCAAGGCACTCGCCGACCTCGCGGCGGTGGAGACCGGGTTGCTCGATGCTCCCGACCAGTTGGGGATAGATGCCCTCGACTGGATCTGCGACAAGGCGCTGCTCGGCTAGCGCTCCACTCGGCCGACCCGTCACCGACAGGTCCGAGCCGGAAAAGCCCTTGGCACCGGGTAGCATCGGTGTGTCCGGCTCGCGGAGAGTCGGTGGGCGGCATTCTTCCTACGGGCCCGGCACCTTGGGACGCTGCATATGGGCGTGGTTCGCCCAGCTCCGCGAGTATTCATTCGTGGGTTCACTTGGTATGTGACCTGAAGTGCCAGCCGGGGTGGCGCGAGGTATCAACATGCCCAGAAGTACCCACAAATCAGTTGCCCGCGCTCGTATGCAGTACTTGGGTGAACCCAAGGCAGCTGCGCTGGGCTCCGTGCCTCGCGATGGCTCTCTCGGCCTGGACGCATGTTCTCCGGAGCAGCGGAAGCTTCGCGCTTTGCTGGCCCTTGGACTGTTCAACCGAGCGGGGTTCTGGCAGCCTCATCACGGCACCGCCGCTTGGGGGATCCACACTCTTGTCGCGTACGACATCATTGTCTCGCCCCGATTCAAGAGCCTTGTCCTCATCACAGATGTTCCGCATAATGTGGCCCCGTATCTCCTGCCCAGCAGTGACGGTGGAAGCTCTCTGCCGGGGCTCCGTCTGGAAGAGTTCCGGGGTAAACGCACGTACATAGCGCGGCATATGCCCACAGGCGCTCAACTCGTCATAACCGGCAACCCCTCCGGAACGTGGGGAGGAAAGGCGCACCGGTCACCGAGAGGGGACTTCTTCCCGGTCACCAAGCCTCTCACAGGGGCTGAGCGGACTCGGCTCGCCGAAGTTCCCGACATGAGCGAAGACGCCGAGCGTCTGCTGGCGGGCCTCACCTGCCGTATCGCCGCACAGGACGCTGACGGCAAATGGGCGATCGGAAATTGGTTCTCCGATCCCCTGATGCGTCCCGGCTGGCTTACCGACCACGGCGAAGACCGGTACATGAAGCAGCTGCGGGGCTCCGGGAACCGATGGTCGCTCCAGTGGAACGGCTTTCCCTTCGTCGAAGACGTCGCCGCATCGCTGACCGCTTCTCCCATAGGGGTTTCCAGCGCCAGTGCACATGATGCCGGCGACCATCACGAAGTCCGCCTGGGCAGCGCGATATTGCGTCTGGTCGGACAACGGGGATCTCTGAAACGGAAATCGGGGGTGACCCTGTGAGTTGGGACAACCTCAGTCTGGCCATCCTCGCCTCTTTTGGTTGCCTCACTCTTCTACTGGCACAAATAGGAGAGGTTCTGTCCAAAATTCCCCCCATCATTCGCGCCTGGCGACAGGTCCGGAGCGAGCTTCGCAACGAGACGGATCCTGACGACCAGGACACCCCATAGCGTTCGCGCCGACCGAGGCATGGGAAATGCGTATGCGCGGGGCCGCCTCCCCTGAGGGAAGCGGCCCCGGACGTATGTCACAGCCTGGGTGCGTCAGGGCACCACGACCACCACCACGGGGGAGTTGTAGCCGTAGCCGAAGCCGTTGTTGAAGCCGAAGAAGCCGCCGCGGTTGAAGCCGCGGTTGAAGTTGTTGAAGCCGAAGCAGTTACGGCCGTAGCAGCCACGGTTGGTGGAGACGTGGGTCTGGGTGGTCGCCGACGCGGAGCCGGCGGTGGCGACGGTGGCGCCGCCCGCCAGCAGAACGCCGACGGCGGACACCGCGGCGAGACGCCTCGCGCGCTGTGCATTCATCGAACTGCCCTCCTTCCATTCCCCCGGCACCGTTTCGGGCACCGGAAGATGGCCGCACCCGCGCTGTCGGCGGGACGCGGTCGTGGGTGATGCCGCCTGGATTCAGGAAGCAGGGCTGACGTTCCCCTGGTCGACGGGGATGGCGCACGTCCGGCGCACCCTGCGGCGCGGCTCTGCTGAAAATGCTAGCGGCCGGATCAGCACCCGGCATCCGGACGCGAATCGGGCGCAAACGGGCTGCTCAGAGCCGCTGTGCAACCTTTCGTACCGCTCGCGCTTCCTACTTCGGGGGCCCCACGGGATCATGCCCCCGCAGCTGTCCGGACGAGAGAGGTTGAACGGGGAATGTCTGAACAGGACGACTGGGAGCGGGTGTTCGATCATGGTTGGGCGAATTCCGCCCAGCACAAGGAGCCTTCCGCCCGCGCCCGGATGCTCGCCGCCCGCTGGAAGGGGAACCCGCCGGACCCGGCTCCCTTCCGCGCCGACCCGGAGCTCACGGGGTCCCGCCGCTCGTCCTGGGTGTCGACCGCCGTGGTCCTCGGCTGTGTGGCCGCGGTGATCGTGCTGCTGGGGTACGCTCGAATACGGAACGGTTACTGATCGGTCACCGAGAGTAGCGCCGAGGGCGACGAAGGCCGTAGGCCGGCGAGCGGGGTCTGTCGGCCCCCTCGCCATACCGTGCCGCAGGTGCACACTGGACAGCGGGACGAAGGTGCCCGACTGCGGGGTGATGCAAGATGCAGAGCCGCTTTAGGAGCGACCGGCGACTGACCGTGCGGATGACGGTCACGATGTTTCTGCTCGGACTGCTGTACGTGGCCTTCATCGCCGCGCTGCTCGTACTGCTGAAGTCCTGGCTGCTGGTCGTGGTCCTGATGGGCGCGATGTTCGTGGCCCAGTTCTGGTTCTCCGACCGGATCGCGATGTTCGCCATGCACGGGCGGGTCGTGGAGCGCGAGGAGTATCCCGAGCTGCACGCGGTGGTGGACCGGCTGTGCGCGATGGCGGACATGCCGAAACCGACGGTCGCCGTGTCCGAGATGGACATGCCGAACGCGTTCGCGACGGGGCGCAATCCCGATCACGCCGTGGTCTGTGTGACCACCGGGCTGCTGCGCCGGCTGGAGCCCGGCGAGCTGGAGGGCGTGCTGGCGCACGAGCTGTCGCATGTGGCGCACAAGGACGTCGCCGTGATCACCATCGCCTCCTTCCTCGGTGTGGTCGCGGGCCTGCTGGTGCGGTTCGCCTTCTACTCGCAGATCTTCGGCGGGGGCCGCAGGGACCAGAACACCGCCGTCGTCTTCGCGGGCGTGATGGGCGTCTCGGCGGCCGTGTACGCGATCAGTTTCCTGCTGATCCGGGCGCTGTCGCGGTACCGGGAGCTGGCCGCCGACCGCGCCGCCGCGCAGCTGACCGGGCGCCCGTCGGCGCTGGCCTCGGCGCTCACCAAGGTCACCGGGGACATCGCCCGCATCCCCACCAAGGATCTGCGCACGGCCCAGGCGTTCAACGCCTTCTACTTCACCCCGGCGACCGGCAAGGAGCCGGGCATCGAGCGGTTCTTCTCCACTCACCCGACGCTCCAGCAGCGGCTGGACCAGCTGGGCCGGATCTCGGCGGAGCTGGGCGAGACGACCGTACCGCCGGAGGCCGACCGGGCATGAGCGGAGCGGACTCCGGTACATCACGGGTGGCACAGACATCACCACAGAAGGCGGGCTGAGCGTTGGGGTTGCTGGACATCCTGCTGGGGCGCACCAAGCCCGTCGCTCCCGATCTCGACCAGCTCTTCGCGCTGCCCTCGGCCGCCATCACGCTCCAGGCCGCGATGGGCTTCACGCCGACCGGCCGGGGCGCGGTGTGCTTCGCGACCGTGGAGGGCGCGGCCTTCGAGCAGACCCACCGGGAGGTGCAGGCGCTGCTGGACGCGGACACGGAGCGCGCCGGATCGCCGGTGGAGCTGCACCGGGACGACTACGGCTACTCATGGCTGGTCTCCCGCCGCTCCCCCGACCAGCTGCCGCAGCTGGTCAACGATCTGCACGCGGTGAACAGCTCCCTTGAGCTCAACGGCTTCGGCCCGCAGCTGCTGTGCTCGCTGGCCGGTTTCGCCGACGACGCCGGGCGCGCCCTCGCGCTCGTCTACCTCTACAAGCGGGGCACCTTCTACCCCTTCGCCCCGCCGGCCGGGGGCGGTGAGCGCCGGGACAACGCGCTGGAGCTCCAGGTGCGGTCCGTACTCGCCGATGATCTGCGGATCGAGCAGGACCTCTCCCGCTGGTTCCCGGTGTGGGGCGCCCCGGGCCTGTGATCCTTCCGGCGCGACCATGGGCCGGGCGGTGCTGACCGTGCCCGGCGCCGACACGGTCATTCCGGCCGCCGCGCCGCGGGGCCCGCACGAGGCGCCGCCCGACCGCGCCGACCGCCTCCCGGTGCGAACTCCCTGACGCCGACCGTACGTTGGACCGGTGGTTCCGCGATCGCCCCGAGGACGGACGGCGGTTGGTGAGCGCACCGCCGGTGGCGCCGGGCAGCCTCGTCGCGCTGCCCGGCGCCGCGGTGGATCAGCGGCTGTAGCGCATGAACGCTCGCACCATGCGGCACGTGGTGTCGGACGGCGGGCGCATGCCGATCGTCTCGGCGGTGCCCCGGATGGTGTCGTCGCGCGCCTGGTCCGGCAGGTAGACACCGGAGTCGAGCAGGGCGATGGCCAGGCGCATGGCCTTCAGCCGCCGGTTGTGCGAGACGTACCACTCCCGGGGGCGCCCGGCCGGCAGGGGCCGCTTCGTGGTGGGCTCGTACGGCGAGTCGAAGAGCACGGGGTGCTGGGCGGTGGACTGGGTCGGCGACGGCTTCGGCTTGAGAGCGGCAGCGGGCACGGGCATCCTCCAGACGCGATCAGGGCACCGGCCGGCGAGCCCGGCGACACCCTCGAACACTGCTTCTATTCTACGGCGGACCACTGACAAAAGGCCCTGGCCACAAGGGCTTTCGGGGCCTCCGGGGCAGGGGTGGTGAACGGGTTTCGCGTACCGTGGGGGCCATGGAGATCTGGATCAACCCGGCCTGTTCGAAGTGCCACAGCGCGATCAGCCTGCTCGACGCCGAGGGGGTCGGGTACACCGTGCGGCGCTATCTGGAGGACGTGCCGAGCGTGGACGAGATCAGGGCCGTGCTCGGGCGCCTCGGTCTGGAGCCGTGGGACATCACCCGGACCCAGGAGGCGGCCGCCAAGGAGCTGGGGCTCAAGGACTGGGCCCGGGACGAGGATTCCCGGGACCGCTGGATCCGCGCGCTGTCCGCACACCCGAAGCTGATCCAGCGGCCGATCATCACGGCGGACGACGGCACGGCCCTGGTGGCCCGGACGGAGGAGGCGGTACGGGAGGCGATCGGGCACGGGTCGACGACGTCCGGGTGACCCCGGATGCGGACCGGTGCACTGCGTCCAGGTACCGGTGGGCAGGCCGGCCGGATCGGGCTTGTCCGGCTGCCGGCCGATCGGCCGCGCCTACGCCGACACGATCCAGCACGGAGACCGGCGCTGCCCGGCGCATCCACGACACACTGCTCCTCACCCGCACCGAGGCGACATGACGCTCATGGTCAACAAAGAGGACGGAGACGGGAAGGTGCACGCGGTACACCGTTCCTGGGGCCACGAGGACATCGGGCAGAGCCAGCCCGCACCGGCCTCACTGGTCCTGACGGTGATGATCCGCACCACCGGCTGACCCGGCACCAACCGCAACGGCCCGTGTCTCCCCGGCGCGAACGGCATGTTCAACCTCACGCCCTGCCGCTCTCTCCCTCGGCCGGACCGCCGGTCAGGCGTCCACGCGGCGCTTGGCGAGCCAGGCGACGATCTCGGGGTCGTGGTGGTCGAAGAACAGCGAGGCGCCGGTGTCGAGGGTGGTGATCCGGGCCATCTGCTCGTCGGTGAGCCGAAAGCCGAAGATGTCGATGTTCTCGGCCATGCGCTCGGCGCGTACCGACTTGGGGATGGCGATGACATCGCGCTGGGTGAGCCAGCGCAGCACGACCTGCGCGACCGACTTGCCGTGCTCCTTGCCGATCTCGGCGAGCAGCGGATCGGTGAACAGGCCGTTCCTGCCTTCGGCGAAGCCTCCCCAGGACTGGATCCGCACACCGTGCTCGCGCATGAGGTCCTGGTAGTCGGCGCGCTGGAAGAAGGGGTGGGTCTCGATCTGGTTGACGGCCGGGGTGATCTCGTTGTTGACGATCAGGTCGATCAGCCGGTCGGGGTAGAAGTTGGCGACACCGATCGCCTTCGCCGTGCCCTCGCGGTTGAGGGCTTCCATGGCGCGCCACTGCCCGTACACGTCGCCGAAGGGCTGGTGCATCAGGTACAGGTCGAGGTGGTCCAGGCCCAGCTTGGTCAGCGATGTCTCGAAGGCGCGCTTGGTGTTGTCCTCGGCAGGGGCGTCCTGGACCCACAGCTTGGTGGTGACGAACAGGTCTTCGCGGGCAATGCCGCTGGACCTGATGGCGCGGCCCACTGCTTCCTCGTTGCCGTAGGCGGCGGCGGTGTCCAGCAGTCGGTAGCCGGCGGCGAGGGCGTCGGAGACGGCACGTTCGGTGTCCTCGGCGGGGATCTGGTAGACGCCGAAGCCGAGGACCGGCATCTCGACACCGTTGTTCAAGGTCACGTACTGCATGGTCGGAAGTCCTTGTTCCTTGTGTGATGCGGGCGCGAAGACGGGAGGTCAGGGGGTGACGAGGGCCTTGAGGACCCGGCGGTCCGCCATGGCCCGGTAGGCGTCCGGGGCCTGGTCGAGGGTGAAGGTCCGATCGAAGACGCGACCGGGGGCGATGGTGCCGTCCAATACGTCGGGCAGGAGCTGCTCGATGTAGGCGCGCGCGGGGCTGGCGCCGCCGGTCAGGGTGATGTTCCGCATGAATTCGGCCGGGCCGATCGGGCCCTGCTCGTACTGCGGGACGCCCAGGCGGCTGATGGTGCCGCCGTCCAGGACCGCGCCGAGCGCGGTGTCCAGAGCCTCTCGGGTGCCGACGGCCTCGATGACCTTGTCCACGCCGCCGGTCAGCTCGCGGATCCGGGCGATGCCCTCCTCGCCGCGCTCGGCGACCACATCGGTGGCGCCGAACTCGCGGCCCAGGCCGGTGCGCGCCTCGTGCCGGCCGGCGAGCACGATCCGCTCGGCGCCGAGCCGTTTCGCGGCGATCACCGCGCACAGGCCGACCGCACCGTCACCGACGACCAGCACCGCGTCGCCGCGGCTGACGCCGGTGGTGACGGCGCCGTGGTGGCCGGTGGTCATCACGTCCGACAGCGCCAGCAGCGAAGGCAGCAGCGCGGAGTCGGCGGCCACCGGCAGCTTCACCAGGGTGCCGTCGGCGTACGGGACCCGGACGGCTTCGCCCTGCCCCCCGTCGACGCCGTCGAAGCCGTACCGGCCGCCGTTGCGGCAGGAGATGTGCAGGCCCTTGGCGCAGTAGTCGCAGGTGCTGTCGCTGTAGGTGAATGGGGCGACGACCAGGTCACCGGCTTTGAGGCCGGTCACGTCGGCGCCCGTCTCCTCGACGACGCCGAGGAACTCGTGCCCCATGGGACAGCCGGTACCGGTGGCGGGCATCGACCGGTAGGGCCACAGATCGCTGCCGCACACGCACGCGGCCGATATGCGCACCACGGCGTCGGTCGGCTGGACGATCTTCGGGTCGGGCCGGTCCTCGACGCGGACGTCTCCGGCTCCGTACATCACTGCTGCACGCATGAGGGCTGCTACTCCAAGAAGAAGGGGGCTGGGTGGTGCGGATGATCAGCGTTCGAGCATCCGCGCCTGGGCCTCGGTGTGGGTGTCACCGGCGGCGGGCGGCAGGCTGCTGAGCTTGTCGAGCTGTTCGCCGGTCAGCGTGATCGAGTCGGCGGCGGTGTTCTCCTCGACGCGGGTCACCCGCTTGGTGCCGGGGATGGGAGCGATGTCGTCACCCTGGGCGAGCAGCCAGGCCAGCGCGACCTGTGCGGGCGTGGCGCCCACCTCGGCGGCCAGGGCCTTGACCTCGTCGGCGAGCACGAGGTTGCGCCGGAAGTTCTCGCCGGTGAAGCGGGGGTTGTCGCGCCGGAAGTCGGAGGCGTCGAACTGGTCGGTGGAGCGGACAGTGCCCGTCAGGAACCCGCGGCCCAGCGGTGAGAAGGGCACCAGGCCGATGTTCAGCTCGCGCAGGACAGGCAGGACGCGCTCCTCGATGCCACGGGTCCACAGGGAGTACTCGGACTGCACCGCGGTGACCGGCTGGACGGCGTGGGCGCGGCGGATCGTGTCGGGGCCCGCCTCCGAGAGACCGAAGGCGCCTACCTTGCCCTCGGTGATCAGCTCCTTGACGGCGCCGGCGGTCTCCTCGATCGGTGTGTTCGGGTCCACCCGGTGCTGGTAGTACAGGTCGATGTGGTCGGTGCCCAGCCGCTTCAGGGAGCCCTCGACCGCCGTGCGGATGTTGGCCGGGCCGGAGTCCAGGTTCCATGCGCCGGCGCCGCCGTGGGAGACGAGGCCGAACTTCGTGGCCAGCACCGCCTTGTCCCGGCGCCCCTTGAGCGCCTTCCCGAGCAGTTCCTCGTTGGTGTAGGGGCCGTAGATCTCGGCGGTGTCGATGAGGGTGACGCCCAGCTCCAGCGCCCGGTGCACGGTCCTGATCGACTCCGCGTCGTCGGTACCGGAGCCGGTGTAACCGTGGGACATGCCCATCGCGCCCAGGCCGATCCGGGAAACCTCCAGGTCACGCAGCTTGATGTACCGCATCTCGCCCTCTTTCGATCCATGACGTCGCCCGGTTTCCCACCCTCGCCGGGCCCTGCAGGTCGTGGCCGCCGGGGCCTGGGGGCGGCGAGGGTGCCGGCGTCTTGCTCATTCACCTTCGCCCGGATCGCTCCGGTGTGGCAGGGCGGGCTCTTCAGGGGTAACGACAGGGCCCCCCTCCTGCCCGCGGGGCGGGTGCCCGACAGGTGAGACTGGAGTCATGGCATCCGAGAGCGCGCACAGCGAGGGCGCCGAGCTGGGCCGCTATCTGCGCGCCCGCCGCACCCAGACCAGCCCCGACCACGTCGGTCTCACCGTCGGCGCCGGCATCCGCCGCACCCCCGGGCTGCGCCGTGAGGAGCTGGCCACCCTCGCCGGCATCAGCATCGACTACTACGTGCGCCTGGAGCGCGGCAAGGAGACCCGGCCAAGCCCCGCTGTCCTCGACTCGCTCGCCCGGGCCTTGCGCATGGACGACCAGGAGCACCAGCACCTGCGCGAGCTCGCCGCCCGTGCCGCGCGCTACGCCCCCGAACCGCCGCCCGCGCCCAGCCGCACCGTGCGCCCGCATCTCAAGCTGCTGCTGGAGTCGCTGCGCCCGAACCCGGCCTATGTCATCAGCCGCAGCATGGACGTGCTCGCCTGGAACCCTGGCGGCCTCGCCCTGTACGCGGGGCTGGACGACTGGCCGGCAAAGCACCGCAACCTCGCCCGTTACCTGTTCCTGCACCCCGCGGCCCGCGACCTCTTCGCCGACTGGGACCGGCAGATCAGCGCCTGCGTCGCCCGTCTGCGCGCCATCGCCGGCACCGCCCCCGACGCCCCCGACCTCACCAACCTCGTCGGCGAACTCCTGCTCAAAAGCCCCGACTTCGCCGGTCTCTGGGAGCGCTACGAGGTGACCGGCCGCAAGCCCGCGCAGAAGACGTTCCAGCACCCCCAGGTCGGCACGATCACGCTCACCTCGCAGTCGCTCCACGTGGAAGGCACCCCCGGCCAGCGCATCGGCGTCTACACCGCGGAACCCGGCAGCTCCGACCACGACGCGCTGATCATCCTCGACAACACCGCACCTGGACCCGCGCACACCCGCGCGCCGTACCCGCCGAAAGCCATCGGGCAGCGGCCGTAGACAGACCCCCGCACGGGCCCTCGAAGGGACGCGGGACCGGGTGAGCGATCCGCACGACCGTCCCGGCCCCCGTTCCACCTCGGCGCCGCGCTGTCGAGGGTGATGAGAGGGAACGCCCCTCAATGGCGGAACGCGCCACACCGACCGGTTCATCCGAGGAGAAATCCGATTCTCCGGCCCCTGTTCCGTGAACGGATCGGTGAGGGGCGGAAACCGAGGCGGAAGTCATCACCATCGGAGATCACGCGCATGAGCGACCAGAAAAACACGGATGAATTCCCCCGGCGCCGCTTCGTCGCGCTCTCGGGCACCGTCGGCGGCGCGGCACTGCTGACCGGTGCGGGAGTCGTCGCGGGTACGAACGCCACGGCGGACACGGCGCACGGCGGGCCCACGCCCACCCCGTCGTGCTCCACCACCCCGCCGCCCGGCGGGGCGAGCCCCTGTCCGCCCGCCCAGCTCCAGCCCCTGT
>NZ_MUNF01000170.1 GCF_002154555.1 Streptomyces murinus | reverse complement strand
GAGGTGCGCGGGGGCGGGGTGGCCGCCGGGCTGGGCGTGTCCCGTCTCCGGGGCCTGCTCCGGGTGCGCCGAACCGGGGTGATCGGCCTGTTCGTGGCCCAGCTGCTCGTGCGCGCCCTGCTCGTGTCCCGGTACGGCACCGTCCTGAGGACGCGCACCATCCTGAGGATGCGCACTGTCCTGAGGGTGCCCACTGGGCGCGTGACCCGCCTGCGGCACCTGCCCGCGCCCGGCGTCCGGGTGCCCGTGTCCGGCCCTGCCGGACGGGACCTCTATGCGCCCGTCCCGGCCGTGCCGGCCGTCCTGGCCGTGCGCGGCGTGCTCCCGCGCCCCGGCCCCGTCCGGACCCGGTACGGCCGCACCGTCCGCCTGCCCAGGCCGCTCGTACCCGCCCTGGCCGTACGCGCCCTGCGCCTCGGCGCCCTGTGCCTGCCCGGCGGGGTCGTGCGCGCCCGGCGCCATCCCCGGCTGATCGGCGCCGCCCTGCTCATACACACCCTGTGCGTCGGCGCCCTGCGCGGGCCCACCGAGTTCGTGCGCGCCCGGCGCGTGTCCGGACGGGTCGTACGCTCCCGGCGCCGCCTCGACCCGCTCGGCGCCGCCCTGCTCGTAGCCGCCCCGCGCGTCCGCGCCTGGCGCATGCACGCCGGTGTCGTACGCGCCCGGCGCCACCGCGGGCTCCCCGGCGCCGCCCTGCTCGTACGCGTCGTGCCCCAGCGTGTCCTGGCCGTACGCGCCCGGCGCCGAACCGTTCTGCTCCGGCGCGCGGCCGTTCTGCTCGTGTGCGCCCGGGACGGGACCGTTCTGCCCAGGGGCGGCAGGGCCGTAAGCGGCGCCCGGCTGCTCCTGCCCGGCGTGTCCGTGACCCGCCGGGCCCTGGGCGGCCTGCTCGGGACCCGTGTGCTCGTACCCGCCCGGTGCGGCCCCCGACTGCTCGTACGCGGCCTGGGCGCGGGCCTGGCGGCGTGCGCGGGCGCTGCCGACCCCTTGCGCCGTGCTCTGCGCGCGCCCGGCGCGGAATTCGCCGCTCCCGGGGTCGTACGCCTCGGCGTGGCCACCGGCCTCGGGGCCGAACGCCTCGCCCTCGGCGGGCGCTCCGGCCTCGGCGCCGTACGTCTCGTGACCGTACGCCTCGCCGGCTCCGTACGTGTCCGGTCCCTGCGCGGTCTCTCCCTGGTCGCCCCACGGCTGGCCCGCGTTGGTGGCCCAGGGTGCCGGAGCGCCGCCCGGGAGGGTGGCGGGCGGGGTGCCGCCCCACTGCTCCACCAGGGACGACGTGGTGAACTCGCCCGATTCGTCCGGAAGTTCCCCGCCGGCGACCGGGATGGACCACTGACCGGTGACGTCATGGCCGGGCGCGGCGGGCGCGGGCTCCTCGAAGTTCCAGTGCTGGGTGGCCGCGGGGTCGTACGTGAAGCGGTCGCCGCCCTGCGTCGCCCCCTGCCCGGTGTCCGGGTCGGGCCACTGGCCGCCGCCCTGGCCGCCGTTCGGGTCGGGCCACTGGGCGGCGCCGCCCTCCGGCGCGGGCCAGCCGCCCTCGGCCGGTGCCCCCGGGATGCGCGGCGGCACATAGCCGTGGCCCGGCGCGGCCAGCGGGCTGTTGCCGGACAGCAGGGCGTCTATGCCGCCCTCGGGGAGCTTGACGAAGGCGGTGGCGCCGTCGTCGTAGTCGCCCTGGGGCAGCGGGTTCCAGCGGCCGCCGCCCTCGGGCGTGCCCTCTCCGTGCCGGTCGTCGGTCACGACAGCGCCCTCCCCAGTGCTCGTCGGGCCAGCGCGGCGACGGTGCGCCGCAGGTGCAGTACGGCGGGCGGCAGGGACGGCACCGTGCCGTCCGCCTCCGGCGCCGGGTCGGGGATGCAGGCCGCGGCGACGTACTCGCCGAAGGCGCTGAGCGCCTCGGGGACGAGCGCGCGGTCGTTGTCCCAGTCGATGAGCCGCGCGACCCACTGCTCGGCCTCCAGCGGCCGCAGCGGCATCGGCGCGATGGCCCCGACCGCGCAGCGCACACCGCGCCGGGCGGGGTCGAGGACGAGGGCCACGGAGGCCAGCGCGCGGCCGGGTCCGGTGCGGCCGGTCGCCTTCAGGAAGACCTGCGGGGCGTGCAGCAGCGGCACCCGCACGAAGCCGATGAGTTCACCGGCGCCCAGCATCTCCACGCCCGCCAGCAGGTGCGAGACCGGGACCTCCCGGCGCGCCCCGCCCGGTCCCGCGACGATCAGCGTCGCCTCCAGCGCGGCGAGCACCGGCAGCGCGTCCCCGGTGGGCGCGGCGGAGGCGATGTTGCCGCCGAGGGTGCCCGCGTTGCGGATGTGCGGCGGGCCCGCGGCGCGCGCGGCGGCGGCGAGCGCCGGGATCAGGGCCGCGAAGTCGGGGCGGCCCATGCGCGCGAGGGTGAGTCCGGCGCCGAGCAGCGCGTGCCCGTCCTGGTACTGCCAGCCGCGGATCTCGCTGATCCGGCCGAGGCCGACCAGGGCGGCGGGCCGCAGTTGCCCGGAGTTGACGGCGGCCATCAGGTCGGTGCCGCCCGCGACCGGGACCGCGGTGGGCATCGCGGCGAGCGCCGCCACCGCCTCGTCCAGCGTCGTGGGCAGCGTGACGGCCTGCCCCGCCTGCGGTGCGTGCGTGGTCAACCCGGCTGCCCCTTCCCGCTGCCCCACCTGGTCCCGCCTGTTGCGCCGTACGGTACGTGCTGACAGGGCGGACGTGGCAACTCTGGCACATCTTCGCAAGGCTCGAACGCGGGGGTCCGCTAGGAGGCATTCGCCCACCTCACCGAGGAGATGGTCCGGTTTCGCACCGCTTCACCGGTGCGCGCGAATTGCCACTCTTCGGTGAAGCTGACGGGGTTTTTCCGCTATCTGTTCTATCCGCGTTGCACGGGGGGCCTGTTGGGGTACACCTGGCGGGTTCCGGCCGTTCGGGATCACCTGTTGGGCGGCGGTCCGTCGAGCGGGCGGCCCGGCACACCGGGTCGCCGCTGCCACGGCCGGGGCCCGGTCGGTGGCCGGTAGGCGACGCCCAGGGCGTCAAGTCGCCGGTAGTGCGCGGTCATCCGGCGCTCGAAGTCCGCGAAGTCCCGCTCCGCGGGCGCGGGCAGCCGGCTCCAGGCGACCTCCGCGAACGCGGCGAGCCGGGGAAACGCCTGGTAGTCCACGCGCCGGGCGTCCTCCAGGGCCTCGGTCCACACATTGGCCTGGGTGCCGAGCACATGGCGCGCCTCGGCCTCGGTGAGCGCGGCGGGAACGGGTTCGAAGCGGTAGACGTCCTCCAGGGTGCGCACGAAACCGATCGGTACGGGCTCCTCGTCGCCGGGGGCCTGCCGGTGGTCCAGGTACACGTACTGCTCGGGGCACATGACGACGTCGTGTCCGGCGCGCGCGGCGGTGACCCCGCCCTCGTAGCCGCGCCAGGAGGAGACCGCGGCGCCCGGGGCGAGCCCGCCCTGGAGGATCTCGTCCCAGCCGATCAGCCGGCGCCCGCGCGCCCCGAGCCAGGTGTCGAAATGCCGTACGAACCACGACTGGAGCTGGTCCTCGTCGGCGAGGCCGAGAGCGGCGATGCGCTCCTGGGCGGCCGACGACTTCTGCCACTGGTCCTTCGGGCATTCGTCACCACCGATGTGGATGAACCGTGCCGGGAACATCTCCAGGACCTCCTCGAACACCCCTTCGTAAAACCGGAGGGTGTTGTCGGTGGGGGCCAGTACGTTGGAGTTGATCCCCCAGGTGTCCCAGACGGAGAGCGCGGAGGTGTCGACGACATCGGTGTTGCCGAGTTCCGGATACGCGGCGACGGCCGCCTGCGAATGCCCCGGCACATCGATTTCCGGCACGACGGTGATATGCCGCTCGGCCGCGTAGGCGACGATCTCCCGGATGTCGTCCTGGGTGTAGTAACCCCCGTGCGGCTTCTCCTCCCACAGCGGTGAGGCCCGGTGACCGAATTTCGTCCGGGCCCGCCAGGAGCCGGTCTCGGTCAGTTTCGGATAGCGCCTGATCTCGATCCGCCAGCCCTGGTCGTCCGTCAGATGTAGATGCAGCACATTGAGTTTGTGCGCGGCCATCAGATCGAGATAGCGCAGCACCCCGTCCTTGGGCATGAAGTGCCGGGCCACGTCGAGCAGCAGCCCGCGCCAGCCGAACCGGGGGCTGTCGTGCACGGTGAGCGCGGGGAACTCCCAGGTGTCGCGGCCGCTGACGGGGGCCCGCCGGAAGGCCTCGGGTCCGAGCAGCTGCCGGAAGGTGCCCGCGGCCCAGAACAGCCCGGCCTCGCTCGCCCCGTCCAGGGTGATCACCCTGTTTTCGGCGGTCAGCCGGTACGACTCCGGGCCGCCGAGTTCGTCCGCGAGCGGGGGCACGATCCGCAGCCGTACCCGGCCGTCCTGTATACGGCTTTCACCCTCGCGGTACGGCGCGAAGGGCAGCCCGGTTGCCGCGCCGACCGTCGACCGCAGCCAGCGGGCCACCCGTTCGGTGCCCTCGGCGGCCTCGATCCCGGTGTCCGTGTCGACCACACAGCGTGCCCCCGCCGCCGCGCCGCCCGGCACCGAGACCCGGTCCGGCGCCGGGATCAGCGCCGCCTCCCCGGCCGATGCCGCTTCCCCGCCGCCGATGTCACCCATGTGGCCTCCACGCCCCGCGTTGCACCCTGTGCAACAGCCGTTTCGCTCCGCACAACCAGTCGATCGGCAGGAAGGCTAGGACCCCCGGAACCGGCCCACAAGAGGTCTCGACCAATCGGGTATGCAAAGGGCCCCGGCGCACACCGAAGCGCGCCGGGGCCCTCGCGGGTCACAACGGGAGGCGGGGCCTTACTTGCCCTTGCCCTTGTCGCCGCCCTTGTCCTTGTCGCCGCCGCTGCCCATGGACTCGTAGATCTCCTTGCACATGGGGCACACGGGGTACTTCTTCGGGTCGCGGCCCGGCACCCAGACCTTGCCGCACAGCGCCACGACGGGGGTGCCGTCGAGGGCGCTCGCCATGATCTTGTCCTTCTGGACGTAGTGGGCGTAGCGCTCGTGGTCGCCGTCGCCGTGGGACACCTGCGGCGTCGGCTCTACGAGGGTCCCCGTACCAGTCCCGCGCTCGGGCTCAAGAGTGCTCATATTGCCCAGGGTACTGAAGCGGCCGGGCATCAGTTGAGCG
Source organism: Streptomyces murinus (assembly GCF_002154555.1). GTDB lineage: Bacteria > Actinomycetota > Actinomycetes > Streptomycetales > Streptomycetaceae > Streptomyces > Streptomyces murinus. Next base: position 13,024 of record NZ_MUNF01000170.1, on the reverse strand, counting down.
AAGGGTCGTCCGGATACGTGGCCACCATCGCCAGTTCGCTGCGCTGGCGGCGCAGCACCTCGCGCCACAGCCGTTCGGGCTCCGGCGAGGACACGTCACCGGGCTCGGACTCCACCACGTACCAGGCACCTTCGGCCAGCTCCTCCTCCAGCTGGCCGGGCCCCCAGCCGGCGTACCCGGCGAAGATCCGCAGCGAGCCGACGGCCGGGGCGAGCAGCTCGGGCGGTGCCTCCAGGTCGACCAGGCCGATCGCGCCGTGCACCCGCCGCCAGCCCAGCGGGGCCTCTTCTCCGTTCGCCCCGCCCGGGATGACCGCCACGCCGAGCGCGGAGTCCAGCGAGACCGGCCCGCCCTGGAAGACGACGCCGGGCTCGCCGGTCAGCTCGGCCCAGCCCTCCAGGATGTCGCCGACGCCCACCGGGGTGGGGCGGTTGAGGACGACGCCGAGGGAACCCTCCTCGTCGTGGTCGAGGAGGAGCACCACCGCGCGGTCGAAGTTCGGGTCCGCCAGGACGGGGGTGGCCACGAGCAGCCGCCCTGTGAGCGAGGACACCTCGGTCATGCCAGACATGATCCCGCATCTTCCCCCGGAGTGGGGAGCCAATCGGAGTGCCCGGGTGAACGCAGCTCAGGGAGCGTGGAAGCAGGCCCGGCGCACGCTCACGATCGGTGACCCCGTGTATCCGATTGCAAACGGTTCGTGTTGTGACACACCCATGACGTGACAGGGCGGTACGCGGACTTACGGACGGGGGGTGATCGGCGATTACCCTGTCCCACGGCCCGCCCGTGATCGGCGGCCCCCATGCCCATCTGATCGGAACGCGAGATTCATGACCGTCAACGACGATGTCCTGCTTGTCCACGGCGGAAACCCGCTTGAGGGCGAGATCCGTGTCCGCGGTGCGAAGAACCTCGTGCCGAAGGCCATGGTCGCCGCGCTGCTCGGCAGCGCGCCGAGCCGGCTGCGCAATGTTCCGGACATCCGTGACGTGCGCGTCGTGCGCGGGCTGCTCCAGCTGCACGGGGTGACGGTCCGTCCGGGTGAGGAGCCGGGCGAGCTGGTGCTCGACCCGACGCGCGTCGAGAGCGCCAACGTGGCCGACATCGATGCCCACGCCGGTTCCAGCCGTATCCCGATCCTGTTCTGCGGCCCGCTGCTGCACCGGCTCGGGCACGCGTTCATCCCCGGCCTCGGCGGCTGCGACATCGGCGGCCGGCCCATCGACTTCCACTTCGACGTGCTGCGGCAGTTCGGCGCGACCATCGAGAAGCGCGCGGACGGGCAGTACCTGGAGGCGCCGAAGGGCCTGCGCGGTACGAAGATCACGCTGCCGTACCCGTCGGTGGGCGCGACCGAGCAGGTGCTGCTGACGGCCGTACTGGCCGAGGGCGTCACGGAGCTGTCCAACGCGGCCGTCGAGCCGGAGATCGAGGACCTCATCTGCGTGTTGCAGAAGATGGGCGCGATCATCGCGATGGACACCGACCGGACCATCCGCATCACCGGTGTGGACCAGCTCGGCGGCTACACCCACCGGGCCCTGTCGGACCGTCTGGAGGCCGCGTCCTGGGCCTCGGCGGCGCTGGCGACCAGCGGCAACATCTACGTCCGCGGCGCCCAGCAGCGCTCGATGATGACGTTCCTGAACACCTACCGCAAGGTCGGCGGCGCCTTCGAGATCGACGACGAGGGCATCCGCTTCTGGCACCCGGGCGGCCAGCTGAAGTCCATCGCCCTGGAAACGGACGTGCACCCCGGTTTCCAGACCGACTGGCAGCAGCCGCTGGTGGTGGCGCTCACCCAGGCCACGGGCCTGTCGATCATCCACGAGACGGTCTACGAGTCCCGGCTGGGCTTCACCTCGGCGCTCAACCAGATGGGTGCGCACATCCAGCTCTACCGCGAGTGCCTGGGCGGCTCCGACTGCCGCTTCGGCCAGCGCAACTTCCTGCACTCCGCGGTCGTCTCGGGGCCGACCCGGCTCCAGGGCGCCGACCTGGTCATCCCCGACCTGCGCGGCGGCTTCTCCTACCTGATCGCGGCCCTGGCCGCCGAGGGCACCTCCCGAGTCCACGGCATCGAGCTGATCAACCGCGGCTACGAGAACTTCATGGAGAAGCTCGTGGAACTGGGCGCCAAGGTCGAACTCCCGGGCAAGGCCCTCGGCTGACCCCGAGCAAACAAGCAAACAGGGCGGTCCCCCTCCTCGGAGGGGGACCGCCCTGTTTGACGTCGTCGGCCCTTTCGGCGCGGCCCACCGGGCCGCGCCCCAAAGGGGCGCGGGGAACTGCGCGACCAGCCACGACGGACTGTCAGCCACCCACGGCGCTCACCTCGAACGGCGCTCCAGTGGACCGGCGCTCAAAGCGGAGCGCTTACTTGCCCTTGGCCGCTTCCTTGAGCTTGGAGCCCGCGGTGACCTTCACGCTGAACCCGGCGGGGATGTTGATCGGCTCGCCGGTCTGCGGGTTGCGCGCGGTACGAGCGGCACGGTGGGTGCGCTCGAAGGTCAGGAAGCCGGGGATGGTGACCTTCTCGTCGCCCTTGGCGACGATCTCGCCGACGGTCTCGGCGAACGCGGCCAGCACGGCGTCGGCGTCCTTGCGGGTCACCTCGGCACGGTCGGCCAGCGCGGCCACCAGCTCACTGCGGTTCATGTTGTTACTCCCGTGTTTTCTTGCCGTTGGGGTGTGCCACGCGGCCGTTATGCCCGTGGCACTGCGATGCCGATGCGCTCGCGCCCAGGGACGCATCCTGCCCCTACCTGCGGCGGGAAAGCCAATCCGGCACCCGTAGGAGTCGTGAGAACACCCTGGGGAGTCACACGAAAAGCGCCTGATCGGCGTCACCCTAGAGGGCGCCCGGCGTCAGGTGGTTCCACGACGCGCCGGTACGGGGGGCCACCGTGGTGATCCTCACAGCCCCCGGCACCGTGCGACACGCCGTGATCGGGCGATCCGCCCTGGTCAGACCGTTGCGCCGACCGCCTTGGCGGCCTCGCGGACCGCGCCGGCGACAGCGCCCGCGACCTTGTCGTTGAAGACGCTCGGAATGATGTAGTTGGGGTTCAGCTCGTCCTCGCTGACCACATCGGCGAGTGCCTTCGCGGCGGCGAGCATCATCTCGGTGTTGACGGTACGGGACTGCGCGTCCAACAGGCCGCGGAAGACACCCGGGAAGACCAGCACATTGTTGATCTGATTGGGGAAGTCCGAGCGGCCGGTGGCCACCACCGCGGCCGTCTGGCGGGCGATCGCCGGGTCGACCTCCGGGTCCGGGTTCGCGAGCGCGAACACGATCGCGCCGTCCGCCATGGCGGCCACGTCGTCGCCGTCCAGGACGTTCGGGGCCGAGACACCGATGAAGACGTCCGCGCCGCGCACAGCCTCCTTCAGGGTGCCGGTGAGGCCCTCCGGGTTGGTGTTGTCGGCGATCCAGCGCAGCGGCGAGTCGGCCGGGGCGTTCACCAGGTCCTCGCGGCCCGCGTGCACCACACCGTGGATGTCGGCGACGACGGCGTTCTTGGCGCCCGCCGCGAGCAGCAGCTTGAGGATGGCCGTACCGGCCGCGCCGGCGCCGGACATCACGATCCGGATGTTCTCGATCGCCTTGCCGGTGACGCGCAGCGCGTTGGTCAGCGCGGCGAGCACGACGATGGCGGTGCCGTGCTGGTCGTCGTGGAAGACCGGGATGTCCAGGGCCTCGCGCAGCCGGGCCTCGATCTCGAAGCAGCGGGGCGCGGAGATGTCCTCCAGGTTGATGCCCGCGAAGCCGGGGGCGATCGCCTTGACGATCTCCACGATCGCGTCGGTGTCCTGGGTGTCCAGGCACAGCGGCCAGGCGTCGATGCCGGCGAAGCGCTTGAAGAGGGCCGCCTTGCCCTCCATCACGGGCAGCGCGGCCTTGGGGCCGATGTTGCCGAGGCCGAGCACCGCGGAGCCGTCCGTCACGACCGCAACCGAGTTGCGCTTGATGGTGAGGCGGCGGGCGTCCTCGGGGTTCTCGGCGATCGCCATGCAGACGCGGGCCACACCCGGCGTGTAGACCATGGAGAGGTCGTCGCGGTTGCGGATGGGGTGCTTGGACTGCATCTCGATCTTGCCGCCGAGGTGCATCAGGAACGTACGGTCGGAGACCTTGCCGAGGGTGACGCCCTCGATGCCGCGCAGCTTCTCGACGATCTCCTCGGCGTGGGCCGTGGAGGTGGCCGCGATGGTCACGTCGATACGGAGCTTCTCGTGCCCGGACGCGGTGACGTCGAGGCCGGTCACCGAGCCTCCGGAGGACTCCACGGCGTTGGTGAGCTGCGAGACGGCGGTTCCGCTCGCGGGCACCTCCAGCCGGATGGTCATCGAGTAGGAGACGCTGGGCGCCGTTGCCATGGCCGACTTCCTCTGCTTTCACCGTGTCGCTAAGTTGTGCCGTCCGATCGTCGCACCTACCGATCAGTACGTGGTAGTCGCCCTCGGTTGCGGACGTTTTGTTCATGGCTGGCTACCGACTGGTGCGTGTTTTCGGAAAGCGACTTCCACCATACGAGAGTCGCCAGGCATAAGAAAGAGGCCCACGTCACTCTGTCGTGACGTGGGCCTCCCACGTTGATGACACCGACCCGCCATGCTCGCCTCGCGGCAAGTGGTCCCTCGAAGGGACGAAGGTTGGGCCCGGGGGCTTGGATCGAGCCGGTGCCGTACCCAGGCTAACAAACGGATCCCGGATGCCATTCCCCGCGCGGGGAGTTCGTCGAAAACTCAGTCGCGCAGCAGATCCGGCACCCCGGCCGGATCCGGCTCGTCCCGCTCCCCCGACACCACCGTGAGCTGCTGGGTCGCCCGGGTGAGCGCCACGTAGAGCACGCGCAGCCCGGCCGGGGACTCGTCGGCGATCTCCGCGGGCGAGACGACGACCGTCGCGTCGTACTCCAGTCCCTTGGCCTCCAGGCTGCCGAGCGCCACCACCCGGTCGCCGAGCCCGGCGAGCCAACGTCTCGCCTCCTCGCGCCGGTTCATCGCGACGACCACGCCGACCGTGCCGTCCACCAGGTCCAGCAGCCGCTCCGCCTCGGCCCGCACGGTGGCCTGGAGGGACTCCTGTACGACGGTGAAGCGCGGCGCGACACCGGTGGAGCGTACGGCGCGGGGCGACTCGGAGCCGGGCATGGCGAGCGCGAGCACCCGGGCGGCCAGCTCGGCGATCTCGGCGGGGTTGCGGTAGTTCACGGTGAGCTGGAAGCGGCGCCTGGGGCGGCTGCCCAGAGCCTCGTCCCGGGCCTCGGCCGCCTCGTCCGGGTCGGACCAGGAGGACTGGGCCGGGTCCCCGACGACCGTCCAGGTGGCGTGCCGGCCGCGGCGGCCGACCATCCGCCACTGCATCGGGGTGAGGTCCTGCGCCTCGTCCACGATGACGTGCGCGTACTCGGTGCGCTCCTGCGCCAGCCGCTCGGCCCGCTCCCGCTGGGTCTCCTCGCGCACCGGCATCAGCTCCTCCAGACCGGTGAGCTGGTCCAGCGGGTCGAGCTCCCGCTTCCTGCGGGGCCGGGCGGGGACGCCGAGGATCGCCTGGAGCTCGTCCAGCAGGGCGATGTCGTGCACCGTGCGGCCGTCGCGCTTGAGCGAACGGGCCACCTTGCGCACCTCGCCCGGGTTGAGGATCCGGCGCGCCCAGCGGCCGAGCCGCTTCTCGTCGGCCATGGCGTCGAGCACCCGCGCCGGGGTCAGCTCCGGCCACCAGGCGTCCAGGAAGCCGATGAAGGCGTCCTCGCCGGTGATGTCCTCGTCGAAGGAGGAGCGCAGCTCGGCGGCCAGCTCCGGGTCGGTGTGCCGGGACCCGGCGCCGGACTTCGCCCACAGGGCGTCCAGCAGCAGCTTGCGGGCGCGCGGGCGCAGCAGGTTGACGGGGGCGGTGCCGCCGAGGGCCGTATGGCGGATGCGGTCCAGCTCCTCGGCCTCCAGTTCGAGCCGGCGGCCGAAGGCGACGACACGCAGCCGGGTGGGGTCGACGGGACGCGGCGTGTCGTCGTCGTCCTCCTCGTGGCCCGTGGGGGCGGCGGCGCCCAGCTCCAGGGCTCCCCTGGCGGCCTTCCGCAGCACCTTCAGCATCCGGTACGAGCCCTTGGCGCGGGCCACGGACGGGGAGTCGTACAGCGTCGCCGTCACGCCGTCGACCAGCGAGCCGATCGCCCGGATCGCGACCTGGCCCTCCTCGCCGAGCGAGGGCAGCACGCCCTCGGTGTAGGCGACGAGCAGCGGGGTCGGGGAGACGATCAGGATGCCGCCCGCGTACCGCCTGCGGTCCTGGTAGAGCAGGTAGGCGGCGCGGTGCAGGGCGACGGCGGTCTTGCCGGTGCCGGGGCCGCCCTCCACGTATGTGATCGAGGCGGCGGGGGCCCGGATGACGAGGTCCTGCTCGGCCTGGATGGAGGAGACGATGTCCCGCATGGTGTGGCCGCGGGCCTGGCCGAGGGCGGCCATCAGGGCGCCGTCGCCGATGACGGGCAGTTCTTGGCCGTCGAGGTAGGCGGTGAGCGCGGGTCGCATCAGGTCGTCCTCGACGCCGAGCACCCGGCGTCCCTTGGACCGGATGACACGCCGGCGCACCACCCGTCCGGGCTCCACGGGGGTGGCCCGGTAGAAGGGCGCGGCGGCGGGGGCGCGCCAGTCGATGACGAGCGGGGCGTAGTCCGCGTCGAGGACGCCGATCCGCCCGATGTGCAGGGTTTCGGCGATGTCGGCGGTGTCGTCCTCGCGCACGGCGCCCTCGGCCGGCTCGACCGCCGTGTAGGCCCCGTCGGGCCCCTTCTTGCCGTCCTTGCCGAGCAGCAGGTCGATGCGCCCGAACAGGAAGTCCTCGAACTCGTTGTTGAGCCGGTTCAGGTGGACACCGGCGCGGAAGACCTGCGCGTCCCGCTCGGCGAGCGCGCCGGGGGTGCCGACCTGGCCCCGCTGGGCCGCGTCGTTCATCAGGAACTCGGCCTCGTGGATCTTCTCCTCCAGCCGCCGGTACACCCGGTCCAGATGTGCCTGTTCGACGCTGATCTCTCGGTCGCGCACGGAGTCCTGTGCGTCGTGTTCCGAGCCGACCGCGGAATGCTGAACCTGAGCGGCCACCGGGCCCCCTTCTGACGTGCTGGGCAGCCGTCAACCGTACGCGAAAGGAGGCGGGCGAGGCTACGGGACCCGGGCGCTTTGCCGGATACGGCGATCTTGTATGTGAGGGTGCCGGCGGCGGACGCGCGGGCCGCAGGGCTCACGCGCGGGTCAGGGCGGCCGCCCGGCGGCGGTGGCGAGCCACCCGTTCGCGGTTGCCGCAGACCTCGCTGGAGCACCAGCGCCGGCGGCGGCCCCGGGAGGTGTCGAGGTAGAGGAGCGGGCAGTTGTCCCCCTCGCACTCGCGAAGGGCGGCCCGGGCGACGGGGTCGGTGAGCAGCTCCACGGCGTCCCGGGCGAGGAGCGCGAGCAGGGCCCCGGGTCCGGGCGGCGCGACCAGCTCCCGGACGAGCAGCCCGTCGCCGTGCCGTACGGCACAGGGCACCGGCGGTGTCCCCCGGGCCGCCTCGTTGACCCGTCCGAGCGCCCTCGCGTACGACACCGTCCCGCCGCCGCGCCGCACCAACTGCCCTATGTCCTCCCGCACTTCCCTGAACCGCACCACCCAGGTCTCGTCGGCGTGCCCGAGCCCCGTGCCGGCCGGCACCAGCCCGGCCTCCTCGATCCAGCCGCACAACGCCCGGACGGAGTCGAGCCGTTCACCTGGATGACCGGTCGCCAACAGATCCAGACAAACCCGTCCGGCATCGAACCGCAGCGCCATGTGCCTGTCACCGCCTAGGCATACGGGGAGTCGTACAGCCACCTTGCTCCCACAGTGCCCGTCCGACCGCTTCCCCGGAACCCCCCGCACGGGGGCCGGTCGTGCTCAGGCCGGCGGGATGTTCTGGTTGGCCCGGAAGAAGTTGGCCGGGTCGTAGGTGTGTTTGACCTCGGCCAGTCGGTCGTAGTTGTCGCGGTAGGTGGCCCGTACGCGGTCGGTGGGCTCTTCCTCGCCCAGGAAGTTGAGGTAGCCGCCGCCCATGGAGTGCGGGTGCAGATCGGTCCAGTAGTCGACGCACCAGCGGCGGAGCAGGGCGGCGTTGGCGGGGTCCGGGTCGATGCCCGCGATGACGCCGGACCACAGGGCGTCCCGGTAGGCCCAGGCCGTCTCGTCGGGGCCGGGTCGGTGGGCCGCTCCGTCCACCGGGTACAGGTGCATGGTGGACAGGCCGGTGGGGAGGTTCTGGCCGTACTTCTCGTGCACGGCGATGGCGTCGTCGGAGATGGCGTCGAAGAAGTCCCCGCGCCAGTACCACTGGAGCCCCGTGGGCAGCAGCTGGTCGAACATGGTCTGGAGGGCGGGGTAGGGCATGACCGTGGTGAAGTGGAAGGCGGGCGGCCCGGCGGCGGCCACGGCGGCGACGGCCTTCTCCAGCCGCGCCCGCTCCTCCTCCGGGGCCGTCCCGGGGTGCGCCGGCGTGTGGCACCACACCACCCCGCACATCTTCCTTCCGTGCAGCGGCTCGGGGAACGGCGGTCCGGGCGGGACCGTCAGCAGCGCGAAGAACCCGCTCAGCTCCTCCGGCGCGCCGGGCAGGAACTCCCGGTACCAGCACAGCACTTCACGCACCTGGTCGACGGGCCAGAGGGTGATCGCGACCCCGACGGCATCCACCGGGTGCAGCCGGAAGGCGAAGGACGTGACGACGCCGAAGTTCCCGCCGCCGCCCCGCAGCGCCCAGAACAGATCGGGGTGCTGGTCGACGGAGGCGGTGACGAAACTCCCGTCGGCGAGCACCACGTCCGCGGCGAGCAGGCTGTCGATGGTCAGGCCGTAACGGCGGGTGAGATGTCCGTGGCCACCGCCGAGGGTGAGCCCGCCGACCCCGGTGGTCGACATGATCCCCGAGGGCACCCCCAGCCCGAAGGTGTGCGCCGCGTGATCGAGATCACCGAGCCGGCTCCCCCCGCCGACCCGGGCCGTCCGGGCCTCCGGGTCGATGTGCACCCAGCGCATGGGCGACAGATCCAGGGTGAGCGCGCCGTCCACCAGGCACAGCCCCGGTCCGCTGTGCCCGCCCCCGCGTACGGCCGTCGCCACGCCGTTGTCCCGTGCGAAGGCGAGCGCGGTCCGTACGTCCGCCACGTCCACGCACCGCGCGAACGCGGCGGGGCGCCGGTCGATCATGGCGTTGTAGATGCCGCGGGCCCGGTCGTACCCGGGATCCCCCGGTCCTACGACGCCTCCCCGCAGAGCCCCCCGCAGAATGTCCAGAGCGGTCTCGTCGATGACGCTCATGGCCGAACACCTCGGTTCGCGCAGCGGAACCCCTGCCAAACGCCGCAAACATTGTCCGCCCGGGGCGGGGTCTTCGCACGCCGGGCGCCCGGCCACAGGAGCGGACGGCCCGAGCGATGTCTTGGTCGGGGGTGGGCTCCCGAGACCGCCATCGGGTTTCGCTCGCCGGGGCCGAGGGCGGCACGGGGAGCCGTAGGGTCGGGGGGTGACGAACAGCGCCGTGCAGGAGGAGTTCCTCCGGGCCTTTCACGCCGTCCGGCCCGCCGTGACCGCCGAGGCGTTCGGGCGGGGGCGGGGGCCGGACGGGCGGTCCAGTTACGAGCTGCTGCGCGACCGGGTGGCCGGGCACCGGCGGGTGCTCGATCTCGGTTGCGGGGACGGGCTGTTGCTCGAACTGCTCGCCCGGGACGGCGGCAGGGAGCTGGCCGGGGTGGACCTCTCGCCCCGGTCGCTGGCCCTCGCCCGGCTGCGGCCGGCGCTCTCTGCGGCACGGCTGCACACCGGGCGGGCGCAGGAACTGCCCTTCGCCGAGGGGAGTTTCGACGCCTGCGTCTCCCATCTCGCGCTGATGCTCATGGGCGACATCGAGCAGGTCGCGGCCGAGGTGGCGCGGGTCCTCGCACCGGGTGGGGTGCTCGCGTGCGTGATGGGCGGCGGGGCGGTCGGCGGGGAGGCGTACGAGCGGTTCGTGCGGCTGCTGCGGCGCGCGGGCGAGGAAACCACCGCGCGCATCCCCGCGTTGGGGGACAAGCGGGCGCGCAGCCGGGAAGGGCTTGAGGAAGTGCTGCGTCCGGTGGGGTTCGGGGAGGTCGAGTGGGAGACCGTGCCCATCGACATCGGCGGGACCCTGGAGCAGGTGTGGGAGTCCATGTCCGGGCTCTACGATCTCGCGCCGATGGCGGAGGACGCCGTCGCCCGGCTCCATCGGGACTTTCTCACCGAGGTCGCGGACCTGGTCACGCCGGACGGCATCGTGCCCTGCGGGTTCACGGTGCACCTGGCCTCGGCGCGGCTCGCTCGGGCGGTCTGACTCATACGGCTGCGGCTCCGGCTGCGGTCAGACGGTCGGCGGTCTCGGGGTACGGGCCGAGCAGCGCCCATTCGAGAGGCGTACGGCCGGTGCCGTGATCCTCGCGGAGATTCGGGTCGGCGCCATGGGCCAGCAGCGCGCGCACCGTCTCGGTATGGCCCCAGCACGCCGCCGCGCACAACGGCGTCCCCTCCGCCCCCGGCCCGGCACTCTCGGTGTCGGGGCGGGCGCCGGCCGTCAGCAGGAGCAGGGCGATCTCGGCCTCGCCGTTCACCGACGCCGTGTAGAGGGGGGTGGTGCCGTCGCCGTCGGCGCCCGCGGGATCGGCACCGGAGCGCAGGGCCGCCCTCACACCGCCCGCGTCCCCCATCAGGATCGCGGTGAACAGGCGTCGGGAGAGCTTCTTGCGTCGCCGCTGATTCATGGGGGCAACGGTAGCGGCCGACCGCCGGGCGGTGCCTGCGATAAAGCGGTGCCGGCGCTAAAGCGCTGCCTGCGATAAAGGCGCATGACAAAGGCCCCGCCGCGTGAAGCGACGGGGCCTTTGCCCACATGGGGTTACCTCCCGGAGGAGGTTCGTGGAGATGGCGGGAATCGAACCCGCGTCCAACGGTGCGGAATCAGGGCTTCTCCGTGTGCAGTTCGCTGTGATTTTCTCAGCCCCGGCGATCACGCGAACAAGTCGCCGACGGGCTCAGTCACTGTTTGATTTCCCTCTTCACCCCGTGACCGGGATCAAGGTTTAGTCCCCTAGCTGATGCCAGGATCCGGGTCGGGAACAGCCCCGGGCTGACACTTCGCAAGTCGCTACTTAGGCAGCGAGGGCGAAGGAATCGCGCTTGGTGTTGGCGATTATTGTTTTCGGCCTGTGGTTTACGAGATCATGGCCGCTTCCTCGACACGCTTCCCCTGCTTCGACATCCGCTGTCGAAACCGATCATCCCCATGTTGTTTTTTCAAGGTGCGCACCGGGCTCACGTCCGATGCTGCCGCCATCGTACGGGAACAACGCGGCTCCGTGCCACCGTATTCCCGCCCTACACGCCGCGCTGCCTCCGCTTCGCCGCGGCGATGGCACGGTCCGACTCACGCCGGTCCTGCTTCTCCCGCAGGGTCTGCCGCTTGTCGTACTCCTTCTTGCCCCGGGCGAGCGCGATCTCGGCCTTCGCGCGGCCGTCCCGGAAGTACAGGGCGAGCGGCACGATGGTGTGACCGGTCTCCTGGGCCTTGGACTCCAGCTTGTCGATCTCCTCGCGGTGCAGCAGCAGCTTGCGCTTGCGGCGCGCGGAGTGGTTGGTCCAGCTGCCCTGGTGATACTCGGGGATGTGGGCGTTGTGCAGCCACGCCTCACCCCGGTCGATGTGGACGAAGCCGTCCGTCAGCGAGGTCCGGCCCTCGCGCAGCGACTTGACCTCGGTGCCGGTGAGCACGATCCCGGCCTCGTAGGTGTCGATGATCGCGTAGTCGTGCCGGGCCTTCTTGTTCTGGGCGACGATCTTGCGCTTGCCGCCCTTCTCGCCGTCCCTGGCCTTGCCCGCCCCGCCGCCCTGCTTGGGCTGGGACTCCTTGGGTACGTACATTCCCTTGCTCATAGTGCCGTCCATTTTCGCACTACGCGGGGGGCTCGGGGCCAGCCCTTATTCGGCGTCGCCCAGACCGGTGAGCACGGTCTCGGCGCGTTGCAGTACGCCGTCCCCGGCCTCCAGGTCGGGTGTGATGCCCCGGCCGTCGACCGCGTGCCCGGACGGGGTGCGGTAGTGGCCCACGGTCAGCTCGGCCACCGAGCCGTCGGGGAGGTTCGTCGGCATCTGGATGGAGCCCTTGCCGAAGGTGCGGGAGCCGATCACGACCGCGCGGCCGCGGTCCTGGAGGGCGCCGGTGAGCAGCTCGGCCGCGCTCATGGTGCCGCCGTCGACCAGGGCGACCAGGGGGCGGGCGGTGTCCCCGCCGGGCGTGGCGTGCAGGGCGCGCGGGGCGCCGTCGACGTCATAGGTGGCGACCAGGCCGCCGTCGAGGAAGGCGGAGGCGGTGGCCACGGCCTCGGTGACCAGGCCGCCGGAGTTGCCGCGCAGGTCCAGCACGATCCCGTCGCCGGGCGGGGCGGCCCGCAGCGCCTCGCGGACCTGGGCGCCGGTGCCCTTGGTGAAGGCGGCGATCCTGATCAGGGTGGCCCGCGCCGACAGCCTGCGGACACTGACCGAGTCGGTGGTCAGGGTCGCCCGGCGCAGGGTCTCGGACCAGGCGCGGGTGCCGCGCTGGAGGCCGAGGATGACGGTCGTACCGGCGGGCGCGTCGTCGGCGTCACCGCGCAGCCGGGAGACCACCTCGGTGACCGGGAGGCCGTCCGCGCGGGCGCCGTCGACGCTGCGCAGCCGGTCGCCGGTGCGGATGCCGGCCGCGGCGGCGGGCGAGCCCGGCCGCACCCCGGTGACCTCGATACGGCCGTCCTGTTCGCGCGCCGCGGAGAGGCCGACGCCGGTGTAGCGGCCGTCGAGGGAGTCCTGGAACTCCTGGTACTCGCCCTCGGAGTAGACGGCGCCCCAGCGGTCGCCGCTGCGGCTGACGGCCCGCTCGGCGGCCTCCATCGGGGACGTGCCGTCGGCCATCGCGCGGGCGGCGGCCTCCCGTACGTCCTCCTTGCGGACGGCGCCCACGGGCACCGT
>NZ_MUNF01000017.1 GCF_002154555.1 Streptomyces murinus | reverse complement strand
GCCGGGTGTCGTGCCGGTCGCCGAGTGGTGGCCCGAACGGGCCCCGGACGGCGACCGGCCGATGTCCCTGTACGGCGCGGTGGCCCGCAAACCGGCGGCTCAGCTCGCCGGTTTGCGGGCCACCGCGCCGTACAGGGAGATCGGCCGGTCGCCGTCCGGGGCCTGTTCGGGCCGCCACTCGGCGACCGGCACGACACCCGGCTCCAGCAGCTCAAGTCCCTTGAAGAAGGCGCCCACTTCGTCCCGGGAGCGGGCGACCAGGGTCACCCCGCCCGCGGCGTAGGCGGCGATGCCCCTCGCCACGTTCTCCGGTTCGAAGTCGCCCGTCATCATCGACAGCACCAGGCAACTGCCCGGCGCCAGCGCCGACATGAGCGTCCCGACCATCTCATGGGGGCCGTCCTCGTCGGCGACGAAGTGCAGCAGCGCGATCAGCGAGAGGGCGACCGGGCGGTCGAAGTCCAGTACGGCGGCGGCCCGTTCGAGGATGGACCCGGGCTCGCGGGCGTCGGCCTGGATGTACTCCGTCACCCCCTCGGGGGTGCCGCGCAGCAGCGCGCCCGCGTGGGCCAGCACGATCGGATCGTTGTCGGCGTAGACGACCCGCGCGTCCGGCGTCACCGACTGGGCGATCTGGTGCAGATTGGGCTCGGTGGGTATGCCGGTGCCGATGTCCAGGAACTGGGTGATGCCGTCCTCGGCCAGCGCCCGGGTGGCCCGGCGCATGAACGCCCGGTTGGCGCGCGCCCCGCGCAGGGCGCCGTCGTCGAGGGCCGCGATCCGGCGGCCCAGCGCCTCGTCGACGGGGTAGTTGTCCTTGCCGCCGAGGAACCAGTCGTACACCCGCGCCGGATGTGGCCGTGTGGTGTCGATGTACGGCGTGCTCGGCCCGGTCCCCGTCATGTGCTGCCCTCCGCTCGAAACGAACGCAGAGCAGTCTGACACGATCACGCGGCGCGCTGGAGGCAGTCCTCGGCCACGTCCTTGTCGAGCGCCGCCCGCACCAACGCGGCGGCCAGCACGGCGGGTTCGGTGTCCCCGGCCAGCTCGGTCAGCTTCTCCGGGTCCTTCGGCAGACCGAGCCGGTCCGCGCCGTCCAGAGCCTTGCGGTCCAGATAGGGGCCGACTTCCGGCCAGACGCGCTGCGCCTCGCGCAGGAAGATGTCCGCGCCGGCCGGACCGACCCCCGGCTCCTCCTGGAGCAGCCGCTTCAGCTCCCCGGTGTCGCCGCCCGCCTCCTCGTGCAGCCGGCGCAGATCACCGCCCCAGCGCTCGTCCAACAGTGCGGCGCCGTCGCCGAGTTGGGTGGCGGTCCGCTCGTCGTAGCGCCGGTAGCCGCCCCGGCCCAGCGCGTCGACCCGCTGCTGCCAGTCCGCGTCGGCCATCCGGCGCGGGGTGTCCAGCCGGTCCTCGTGCAGGGCGCGGGCGGCGGCCACCGCCACCGAGGCCCGGATCCGGGCGCTCAGCAGCAGCGACAGCACCAGCAGCCGGTACAGCGGCTGCGGCGTGTCCGCCAGCCGGATCCCCGCCTCCTCGGCGTAGGTCCGCCCGTACCCGGACACCAGCTCCCGTACGACGCGTTCGTCCCGGTTCATCGCGTCACTCCCTCGCCGGTGGTACCCCCGCCGCCGCTACGGCTTGAGCGGATCGTGGCCCAGCGTCATCAGCCGGTGCCGCCGCCGGGTGTCGTCCGGGGCCCGCTCCGGTTCCGGCTCGTCGTCCATGTCCACCAGATCACCGACGGTGTCCACCACCTTGTACATCACGCGGACGTCGTCGTCGGTGAGATCGGTGCGGCGCTTCTGGAGGATCGCGAGGACATGCCGGCCGGTCGCGCTGCCCGCCTCGTCGGGCAGCGGCTCCGAGCGCTCCTCGGCGTCGCGGACCCTGAGCCAGGCCGCGAGCTCCGCCGAGGTCATGTTCACCACGCGGTGAAAGTCCTCCCACAGCGCCTCGGTCTCCAGGGCGTCGGCCATGGGGCTCCCCTTTCGCTCCGGGACGGGTGTCAGTGCGCCTGGTTCTCCGCCGCGAACATCCACCGCTCCTTCTCCAGGTCGGCGGTGATCGAGATCAGCAGGTCCTGCGTCACCGGATCGGCCTCCTCGGTGGCCGTGATCCGCTCGCGCAGCCGCCCGATGGCCGCCTCCAGGGTCGAGACCATCAGCTCGACCACCTCGGTGTCCCGCAGCCAGCCGTCCTTGGTCCCGGGCAGCGCGAAGGTCGCCGCGATCGTCTCGGGCCGGCCGTCCGGCGAGACGCCCAGCGCGGCGGCGCGCTCGGCGACCGTGTCGGAGTGGGCACGGGCCGTCGCCACCACCTCGTCCAGCTGGAGGTGGATCGAGCGGAACCGAGGACCCACGATGTTCCAGTGCGCCTGCTTCCCGACCAGCGACAGACCCAGCAGATCCACCAGGGTGTCCTGGAGCGCGGGCGCGGTGACGCCGAGGGCCTTCTCGGACAGCGTGCTCTTCACCACGGTCATGGTGCCTACGTCCCCTTTCATCAGCGTCGTACGCCTTGCACAAGCGACGTACGATCTCGTCCGAAAGGGCGGGTGCCCCGCGTTCGGGGGCGCAAACAGCCCTGCTCAGCGGGTTGCCGTCGGGTCTCGGTCGCTGGGCTCAGCGGGGGAGCGCCCGGTCCAGGAACCGTGTCACCTCCGCGAACGCCTCCTCCTTCACCGTCTCGTGGAACACCTCGTGCCGCGCCCCGGGGAAGATCCGCTCGGTGAGATCGCCGCCCGTGAGATCGCTGCCGGCGAGCCGCTCGACACCGGGACGGCTGCCGGTCAGCGGCACCAGCCGGTCGTCGTCCCCGTGCAGCCACAGCACCGGCAGCCCGGCCACGGCACCGCCCGCGGCGACGGCGTCCAGGGTCCGCGCGAACGCCTGGAGGGTGGGCCGCTTCATCGGCCCGTGCCAGACCAGCGGATCGGCGGCGTACGCGGCGCCCACCGCCGGATCGCGGGAGAGCGCGCCCGGACTGATCGGCGTGTCCGGGATCTCCGGCAGCGCCAGCAGCCGCCCCGGCAGCTCCCAGGCGCCGATCACCGGCCCGGACAGGATCAGCGCGGCCGGTTCCGGGCGGTGCAGCTGCGCGTAGCGGGCCGCGATCAGCCCGCCCATGGAGTGGCCGACCAGGACCAGCGGCAGCCCAGGATGCGCGGCGCGGGCGAGATCGGCCACGGCGCGCACATCGGCGACCACGTCCTCGAAGTCCTCGATCAGCACCCGCTCACCGGCCGAGCGCCCGTGCCCCATGTGGTCGGGCGCGTACACGGCGCCCCCGTGCCCGGTGAGGACGGCGGCGAGCCCGTCGTACCGGCCCGCGTGCTCGCCGTACCCGTGCACCAGCAGGGCGAGGAAGCGGGGCGTGGGATCCTCCCACTCGCGGACGGCGAGTTCGCCGCGGGTGCCGTCGACGACGTGCGCGCGAACGTGGGGCATCTCTCCTCCAACTGCCTCGGTACGGTTCGGGAGGATCTTCCCAGGGGGGCGTTCCTGGGTCTATAGTCCAAAACTAGCAGTGCTAATTAAGAGCTTTTCCGGTCCGCTGATCCACACCGTCGTAGGTCAGGAGTCGAAGCCGTGCGTCCCGTCCACTTCGCGGCAGCCCGCCGTACCCCCATCGGCAAGCTGCGTGGCGCCCTCTCGTCCGTCCGGCCCGACGATCTCGCGGCGGCCGTCATCCGCCGGCTGGTCGCCGAGGTGCCCACGCTCGACCCCGCCCGCATCGACGACGTCTACTGGGGCGCCGCCAACCAGGCCGGCGAGGACAACCGCAACGTCGCCCGGATGGCCGCCCTGCTCGCGGGCCTGCCCGAGTCCGTGCCCGGCGCCACCGTCAACCGGCTGTGCGCCTCCGGCCTCGAAGCCGTCACCACGGCCGCCCGCACCATCGCCGCGGGCGAGGCCGACATCGTGATCGCCGGCGGCTCCGAGTCCATGAGCCGCGCCCCCTTCGTGCTGCCCCGCCCCGACGAGGCCCTGCCGCACCGCATGGAGACCTTCGACACCCGGCTCGGCTGGCGGCTGACCAACCCCGCCATGAAGGACCTGCACGGCGTGCTCGCCATGGGCGAGACCGCCGAGGAGGTCGCCACCCGGCACGGCATCTCCCGTGAACGGCAGGACGAGTTCGCGCTGCGCAGCCACCAACTCGCCGCCGCAGCACGCAAGAACAGCCTGTTCGCGGACGAGATCCTGCCCGTCGAACGCCCCGACGGCATCGTGGTCGAACAGGACGAGTGCATCCGCGAGGACACCTCCCTGGAGAAGCTGGCCCGCCTCAAGCCGGTCTACCGCGCGGGCGGCACGGTCACCGCAGGCAACACCTCGCCGATGAACGACGGCGCCGCCGGTCTGCTCCTGGTCAGCGAGGAGGCCCTCGGCGAACTGGGCCTTGAGTCCCTCGGCCGGTATGTCGCCGGTGCCTCCGCGGGCGTCCACCCCGACGTCATGGGCATCGGACCGGTGCCCGCCACCCGCAAGGTGCTCGCGCGGGCCGGCTGGGAGGTCGGCGACCTCCAGGAGGCCGAGTTCAACGAGGCGTTCGCCGCCCAGGTCCTCGCCTGCGTCGACCAGCTCGGCATCGACCCCGGCCTGATCAACCCCACCGGCGGCGCCCTCGCCCTAGGCCACCCCCTCGGCTCCTCCGGCGCCCGCATCCTGACCACCCTGCTCCACCGCATGCGCCGCACCGGCGCCGAGCGCGGCCTCGCCACCATGTGCGTGGGCGTGGGCCAGGGCAGCGCGGTGCTGGTCGAGAGGCACTAGGGCCTGTCTGACAATTCCCGTCTGCCGCGCGACGCCATGCACGCACTCTCGCGGCACCGGGCGCAGACCCAAGTACGTCCAGTACGAGGGCCTACGCCCGGCACCCCGAGAGCACGCACCTGACGCCGCGCGGCCGCCCTCCGGGCGACGACGGGAATTGTCAGACAGGCCCTAGGAGCTTTCCTTCGGATCAGGTCGGCCGCCGGCAAGGGCCCCTCTCGCCCGACCCCGACAAGATCCGGAAGAGAGACCCTGAGCAACCGTCCGACGCGGGAATCCCTCTGGTGACGAGGAGGGATTCCCGCCGAGGGAACGACCGTACGACCGGTTCGGCGTGCCGAGCCTCAGCAAGGAAACGGAGCCGCACTCCATGGCAACCCTGTCCGTCGCCGCCATCCTGGCCGAGAACGCCAGGCGCCGCCCCGCCAAGACCGCACTCGTGGAAGGGGAGCGGCGGCTGAGCTTCGGCGACGCGTGGCAGGCGGCGCTGGCCCAGGCCGGCGCGCTCACCGGCCTCGGCGTACGACCGGGCGACCGGGTCGCCCTCATGGCCCCGAACACCACGGAGTTCCCGCTCGCCTACTACGCCGTCGCCGCGGCCGGCGGTGTCGTCGTCCCCGTCCATCTGCTGCTGTCCCCGGGCGAGATCGAGCACGTCCTCAAGGACAGCGGCGCCACCCTGCTCCTCGTCCACCCGGCGCAGGCCGTGGCCGGCCGGGCCGCGGCCGACGCCCTCGGCGTCCGCGTGGTCGCCCTGGGCGCGGAGTTCGACGCCCTCGCCGCCGCGGCCGAGCCGCTGACGACGTACGCCACCCGGGCCGCCGACGACCCGGCCGTGATCCTCTACACCAGCGGCACCACCGGCGTTCCCAAGGGCGCCGTGCTCAGCCACTTCAACCTGGTGATGAACGCGACCGTCTGCGCCTTCGACGCCAACGACGTCCGCCCCGACGACATCGCCCTCGGCGCGCTGCCCCTCTTCCACGCGTTCGGGCAGACCGTCTCGCTCAACTCCACCTGGCGGGCGGGCGCCACGCTGGTGCTGCTGCCCCGGTTCGACGCGGCCCGCGCGATCGAGCTGATGGTGAAGGAGAACATCAACACCTTCCACGGCGTGCCCACCATGTTCGTCGCGCTCGCGGCGGCCGCGGCGGACGCCGATGTGCTGCCCGAGCTGCGGGTGTGCATCTCCGGCGGCGCCTCGCTGCCCGTCGCCGTCCTCGAACGCTTCGAGGCCGCGTTCGGCGCGCGGATCTACGAGGGGTACGGCCTGTCGGAGACCTCGCCGACGGCCACCGTCAACCAGCCGGACTTCGGCACCCGGGCCGGCACCATCGGCCATCCGCTGTGGGGCGTCGACGCGGAGATCGCGCGCGCCGAGGTGGAGGGCCGGATCGAACTGCTGCCGCCCGGCGAGCTGGGCGAGGTCGTCATCCGCGGCCACAACGTCTTCTCCGGCTACCTCGGCCGCCCGGAGGCCACCGCCGAGGCCCTGGTCGACGGCTGGTTCCGCACCGGCGACCTCGGCACCAAGGACGAGCAGGGCTTCCTCACCATCGTCGACCGCAAGAAGGACGTCATCATCCGCGGCGGCTACAACGTCTACCCGCGCGAGGTCGAGGAGGTCCTGGTACGGCACCCCGGCATCGCCCAGGTCGCCGTCATCGGCCTGCCCGACGAGCTGCACGGCGAGGAGGTGTGCGCGATCGTCGTCCCGGCACCGGACGGCGGCCTCGACGCCACCGCTGTCATCGAGTGGTCCAAGGAGCACCTGGGCCGCCACAAGTACCCGCGGCGCGTGGAGTTCGCCGAGGAACTGCCGCTCGGCCCGAGCATGAAGGTGCTCAAGCGGGAGCTGCGGACGCGGTACGCGGGCTGACGGCACGGGGCCCCGTGCGTGGGACCGATGCGTGCGCATAGCATCGGTCCCCGCATGAACATGATGACGCTCTGGCACATATCCGGCTGGGAGTTCGCCGCCCTCGCCCTCGCGGCCCTGCTCGTGGGCTTCTCCAAGACCGCGGTGAGCGGCGCCAACACGATCAGCCTCGCCGTGTTCGCGGCGATCCTGCCCGCCCGCGCCTCCACCGGCATCCTGCTGCCGCTCCTGATCGCCGGGGACGTGCTGGCCGTCCTCACGTACCGGCGGCACGCCCACTGGCCCACCCTGTGGCGGCTGTTCCCGGCCGTCGCGGTGGGCGTGGTGATCGGCACGCTGTTCCTGATGTGGGCCGACGACGGGATCGTACGGACCTCGATCGGCGCGATCCTGCTGTTGATGACCGGCGTCACCCTGTGGCGCCGGCGCCGGGAGAGCGCGGGCGCGGACGACGCGCCGGACGCGGTGACGACCTCTGCGGGCCGCCTGAAGGCCCGCTCCTACGGTGTGCTCGGCGGATTCACCACGATGGTGGCCAACGCGGGCGGCCCGGTGATGTCCATGTACCTCCTCTCCGCCGGCTTCCGGAAACTGGGCTTCCTCGGCACCTCGGCCTTCTTCTTCCTCATCGTCAACGTCTCCAAGGTCCCCTTCAGCGCCGCCCTCGGCCTGATCGACACCCGCTCCCTGCTCCTCGACGCCACGCTGGTGCTCTTCGTCGTCCCCGGTGCCCTGCTCGGCCGCTGGGCCGTGCCCCGGATCAACCAGCGGCTCTTCGACCGGCTGGTGATCGCGGCGACGGTGGTGGGCGGACTCCAGCTTCTGGTGGGCTAGTTCCCCGCGGCCTTCTCGCCCGGTGCGTCGAGCAGGGCCAGGTCGTCCGCGGTCAGCCGAAGGGCTCCGGCGGCGATGTTCTCCGTGAGGTGGGCCGGGTCGGTGGTGCCGGGGATGGCCAGCACATGCGGACCGCGGTGCAGGGTCCAGGCGAGCCGGACCTGGGCGGGCGTGGCGCCATGGGCGCGAGCGACGGAACGGACCCGTGCGTCGCTCTCCCGGCCCGCGCTCGCCTCGCGGCGCAGGCCGGAGACCGCGAAGAACGGGACGAAGGCGATGCCCCGCTCCCCGCACAGGTCCACAAGGCCGCTCTCGTCGGCGCGGCGCCAGTCCAGGCCGTAGGAGTTCTGCACACAGACCACGGGTGCGATCGCCAGGGCCTCGGTCACATGCTCCGGGCGGACGTTCGAGAGCCCGAGGTGCCGGATCAGGCCCGCCCGGCGCAACTCGGCCAGGGCGCCGAAGTGTTCGGCGATCGACTCCATGCCGGGGCCGTTGCGGCGCAGGTTCACCACGTCCAGCTGGTCCCGGCCGAGCTGGCGCAGATTCTCCTCGACCTGGCCGCGCAACTGGTCGGGGCGGGCCATGGGCTGCCACTCACCACCGGCGTCGCGGCCGGGCCCGACCTTGGTCGCCACGGCCACGTCGCCGCCCCAGCAGGAGAGGGCGCGGTTGATCAGCTCGTTCGCGGACCGCAGCGGCGAGAAGTAGAAGGCGGCCGTGTCGATGTGGTCGACCCCCAGCTCGAACGCGCGGTGCAGCAGGGCGACGGCGGCGGCGCGGTCGATCGGCGCGCCGTCGGAGTTCCCCATCATCCCGTTGCCGGTCAGCCGCATCGCGCCGTAGCCGACGCGGTTCACCTCCAGGTCTCCGAGCGTCCATGTACCTGCCGTCGCCGCTGTGTTCACCCTGCTCCTCGGGCCGTGTGCCGATCAGGTCCTGGAGTATGAGGCGTCGGCGGCCTGGCGCGACAGGGTGATCGGCCGGGCGAAAAGTCACATCCGCCAAGGGAACCATCACCGGCCGCCCGGCCGTTGACTCTACTGGGACGAGCCGGCCCGGCACGCGTTTCTCCACCCCCTGACCTGCCGATACGCTCGCCTCATGCCCGCACCGTCCCCGCTGCCCCCGCGACGCCATGTCCTCGTCCTGGGCGGCACCGCCGAGGCCCGCCGCCTCGCCGCCGCCCTGGCCACGCACTCTGCCGGGGTCCGGGTGACCACCTCCCTTGCCGGCCGCACCGCCCGGCCGAAAGCGCTAGCGGGGGAGGTACGGGTCGGGGGCTTCGGCGGAGCCGAGGGGCTCGCGGAGTGGCTGCGGGCGCACCGGGTGGACGCGCTGGTCGACGCCACCCATCCGTTCGCCGAGTCGATCACCGCGAACGCGGCCCGCGCGGCGGCGGCCACCGGAGTCCCGCTGGTCGTCCTGCGCCGCCCCGGCTGGCGGCCCGTCCCGGGCGACCGCTGGTACGACGTCCCGTCCCTGGCCGCGGCCGCCGAGGCGCTGCCCGGCCTGGGCGACCGGGTGTTCCTCACCACCGGGCGCCTCGGCCTGGCCGCCTTCGCCCAGCTGACCGGCCTGCACTTCCTGGTGCGCTCGGTGGAACGCCCGGACCCCCCGCTGCCCCCGCACACCGAAGTCCTCCTCGCGCGCGGCCCGTTCACCGTCGCCGACGAACGGGAACTGCTGCGGGCGCACCGCATCGAGGTCCTGGTCACCAAGGACAGCGGCGGCGAGGCCACGGCGGCGAAACTCACGGCCGCCAGGGAACTCGGCCTGCCGGTGGTGGTCGTACGCCGCCCGGCGCCACCGGAAGGGGTGACGGCCGTGCCCGATGCGGCGGCGGTGCTGCGCCGACTGGGCCTCGCCCCGGACGGAACCGACCGGGCCGAGTAAGCCGAGGAGCCGACGCGAGGACCGCCCGAACCCGCCTACCGCTCCCCGGGGTTCCGCCGCAGCAGATACGTGTCCATGATCCACCCCTTGCGCTCCCGGGCCTGTGCCCGCACCCGCTCGATCTCGGGGCCCGCCTCGGCGAGCGGCCCGGAGACGAGGATCTCGTCCGGCGTGCCGATGTAGGCGCCCCAGTAGATGTCGATGTCCTCGTCCGCGTAGTGCCGGAAGGACTGGTGGGCGTCGAGCATCACCACCACGTCGTCCACCCCCTCCGGAAAGCCCTCGGCGAGCCGCCGCCCGGTGGTGATCTGCACGGGCCGGGCCACCCGGTTCAGTCCGGTGCGATGGCGGGCGACCAGCGCGGAGACGCTGCTGACACCGGGCACCACGTCGTACGCGAAGGAGACCGCGCCCCGCGCCAGCACCTCGTCCAGGATCCCGATCGTGCTGTCGTACAGCGCCGGATCACCCCACACCAGGAACGCGCCGGTCTCGTCGTCGCCCAACTCCTCGACGATCATCCGCTCATAGATACCGGCGCGGGCACTGCGCCAGTCCCCGACGGCCGGTGAGTACGCCGTACCGCCCGCTTTGCGGTCCCGCTCCGGGTCCCGGGCCTCGACCACCCGGTACGACCCCTCGGGCAGGTGCGTGCCCAATATGTCCAGGCGGAGCCGGGTGAGATCGCTCTTCTCCTCGCCCTTGTCGAGCAGGAAGAACACATCCGTGCCGCGCAGCGCCCTTACCGCCTGGAGGGTCAGCTGCTCGGGGTCGCCCGCGCCGATACCGATGACATGAATCTCTCGCACGCCACCGAGTCTGCCGTACGCCACTGACAACGCGCCCACCGGCTCCGCACGGCCGCCACCGGGCGGGACGTCAGGGCCCGAGCCTGGGCGCCTCCACCACGGCGTCCACGGGCTCGCCCCCCGCCGCCACCCTCCCGGCCAGCTCCCGCGCCCACCGGACGGCCCCGGCGAGATCCACCCCGTAC
>NZ_MUNF01000169.1 GCF_002154555.1 Streptomyces murinus | reverse complement strand
CCGTTGAGGTGCCGTCGGCACGGGAGGCAGTAGTCCATGACGCCCGGAAGACTAGGGTCGACGCGCGTCACGTTCCTAGGCACGGCTGTGAATGTTTGGCGCAGGATCGAAAACATTCTCGAAAGACGCCGGTACGGCGACGAAGGCCCGCACGGTCTTGCCCGGCGGCGGCTCCCGGTCCACCACCTCCCAGCACCGGGCCACCGCGTCCACGAGCAGCAGCCCGCGCCCGGACTCGGCGAGGCGGGAGGGCGGGGTCACGTTTTCCGGCGAGGGTGGCTGGCATTCCGACCGGGTGTCACTTACCTCGATCCGGATACCGTCCGCGCCCCGGGCGAGCCGCAGCTCGAAGTCCCGCCCCGGCACGCGCCCGTGGGTGACGGCGTTCGCGGCGAGCTCGGCGACGACGAGGGCGACGGCCTCGGTGGTCTCACTGTCATGGGGGTACCCCCAGCCATCCAACTGCGCCACGGCGAGCCGCCGCGCGAGGCGTGCGCCGCGGGGGGTGGAACTGAGGCGCTGGACGAGTGTGGGGGTGATGACCGGGAGTGCTGTCATGCGCCCAATGTGGGGCGCGGGGAGGGGGGTTCACCAGGGGTGACGCGTGTACGCTGCGCGGGCGTACGCGGTTACGGACTAGACAGTACTCATGACGGGGCGTGACGATCTGTCGTATGGCTACGGGAAGCGGCGGTGAGCCGGAGTCGTCGGTAAGTCTGCGCACGTTCGGGGCGGTGCTTCAAGCGCTCCGCGAGTATCACGGGCTCACTCGGGAGGAACTCGGGGAACTCGTGGGGTACTCCAAGCACACGATCGCCTCGATCGAGTTGGGCAGGCGTATGCCCGACCCCGACTTCATCGAGGCGGCGGAGGCGGCACTCGGCAACACGGGCGCCTTCCGACGGGCCGCCGAGCACCTTGAGCGCGATCCTGGACTGGCTTCCTGGTTCCGCCGCTGGGCGATGCTGGAGCAAGTGGCCATCACGCTCTACACGTACGAGTCCAGGATGGTGCCGGGGCTCTTGCAGACGGAGCGGTATGCGCGGGTGTTGTTCACCGAGCAGCTTCCGCCGCTGAGCGACAGCCAGATCGAAGAGCAGTGGCTCGCCCGCGCCAAGCGCCAGCAGTTGCTGTGGGAGCGGCCGAACACGGCGTTCAACTTCATCCTGGAGGAGCACGTCTTCCATCGGGGCACGGGCGGGCCGGACGTCACCCGGGAAGTCATCGACCACATCCTGGAGGTCAGCGAGCTACGGAACGTCGAGATCCAGATCATGCCGACTGCCCGCGCATCGCACGCCGGTCTCGCCGGTCCCATGCAGTTGCTGGAGACCCCGAAGCACAAGTGGTTCGCCTACTGCGAAGGGCAGCGTGGCGGGATCCTCGTATCGGACGCGAAGGAGATCAGCATCCTTCACCAACGGTATGCCAGGATGCGTTCGCAGGCTCTCTCCCCGGAATACTCACGGAGCCTGTTGCAGCGGATGCGAGGGAACCCATGAACTGGTTCAAGAGCAGTTACAGCAGCAGCGGCGACGGCGACTGCGTGGAAGTCGCCCTGAACTGGCGCAAGTCCACGTACAGCAGCGGATCCGGCGACAACTGCATCGAAGTCGCCACCACCCCCGCCACCATCCACATCCGCGACTCCAAGGACAAGCAGGGCTCCCAACTCGCCCTCGCTCCCACCACTTGGTCGGCGTTCGTCGCCTACGCCGGCTCGCGGGATTAGCGCGTCGGCGCAGGCGAGAGGCCGCCCGCCGGGAACAGGCGACGCAACGCTATGGCCTGCGACAAGGCGTCCCCGCCCGGATCGGCCCGGACGGGGACGTCGTCGCTCCTGAGCTCAGACGGTCCCCTCGATGCGTTCGAAGATGTCCGCGTCCGTCTCCCGCTGCCAGGCCGGCAGCTCGGACCAGTCGGCGACATATCCAGGTTTCGGGTCTTCGAAGTGCCTGAACATCTGGGCGGTCCAGCAGATCGCGACGAATCGGCCCTTCTGCTCGCGGGTGAGCCGGGCCGCATGTCCGCCACTGGCCTCGATGAAGCCGCGCACCTGCCCGTACACGGCGGTGGCGGCTTCGCGCTCCCACGCGGGCGTCTCGTCCCACGGCGTGACATAGCCGGGCTTCGGATCGCCGGGATAGTGCTTGTTCACACCGTCGATCCACGCCTCGCGGAAGATCCGGCCGTCATTCATGCGCGTGTCCCTCTCGTCATGCGGTGCGCGGAAGCGCCGCGATTCGGTGATCAAGAGTCGAGACTCGGTCATCGGACATGAGCGGGGCAAGACGCCCCCGAAGCCCGTCCAGCTTCTTGCCGATGAATCCCGAATTCGACCGGTCGGCCAGTCCGAGTGCTTGCTCCGCGTAGTGCACGACCTGGTCGACGTCCCGCCTGTGCGCTCCGAGCACGGCGAGGTCGCTCAGAACGGCGGCGCGGCGACGCAGGGACAGAGGCTGGGCAAGGGCCGCGGTGAGCGCTTCCTCGGCGAGATCAGGGCGGCCCAGCTGGAGGTAGCAGGCCCCTCTCTCCTCGGCCAGGCGGGAGCCGTCGAAGCGGAGCCAGCCCCCGTTGTGGGAGTGAGCGCCATCGAGGCCTTGCACTTTCCCCGCTTCATCCAGAGCCCTGCTGCACGCGTCGAGATCGCCCACGGCCGCGTACGCCTGCGCCTGGACGGCCGCGATCCAGTGCCGGGTGGAAAGAGTGCCGTCGCCCCTCCGAGCAACGCGGAGAGCCGCCGCGAGCAGCGGTTGGGCAGCGTGCGCGCGGCGCGCGTACAGCTCGACGTACGCGTGGCGGGTCATGGCACAGGCCCACAAATCGTGGTCGCCACCGGCGTAGGCCGCGTTGGCGGCCAGTGTGTAGCACTGCGCGGCGTCGGTGTACCGGTTGGTGTCGAAGAACAGCTCACCGACGAGCTGGTAGAGGTCGGCCGTCATCCGACACAGTCGGGACCGATCCACAGCGGTACGGGTCTCGGTCAGTCCCTTCGCCATCACATCGAGTTGTGCGCGCACCGCGGGGAACACAACCTGCTTGGAGTCCGACAGCGCGTAGACCTGCCAGAGGCTGCGATGCAGGGCGTCCCCTGTCTCCAAGAGCGTCGACGCCGCCCGCCCTCGGGATGCCTCACCGGAATCGGGAAGAGCGACCAGCGCACCCGTGACGGCGAGCAGGCCCAGGACTTCGCGGCGCTTCATGTCGTCATCATCACCATGGAGAAGGGGTGGAGTGGCGGAGAGCCCGGCTGCCTCCGCCGGCTGTTCGTCGGAGAAAAGGGCTTCCAGCTCGGGGAGGGCCACTCCCAACAGCTCCGCGATCCTGGGCCGTTGATGGGGACGCGGGGTGGCGCGACCGCTTTCCCAACGGACCACGGTGGACGCGGCCACCAAGAGCGCTTCTGCGAATTCCTCCTGCGAGTAACCTCGGGCCGCGCGCCGTTCCGCCAAGTGTCTACGCCTCGACGTCATAGGTCTCCCCTCACGAGAACCCTTTCACGCACTCATGCCCGCCACCCTCCAACGCCTGGAAAACGCCCGGGTATTGCGCGAGGTTCGCTCTGGGAGAAGGTAACGGATCGTCGTTCACTGGTCACACGCCGCCGGAGCTCCAGCCGGGCGCGCCGAGCCGGGCTCTGCGGGTACGGGCTGCCGGGCGGTTGGGCGCAGGCGGTTTCCCGCACCACACCCTTCACCCCGAGGAGTCTCATGACCACCTCTGTCACATTCCCCTCCCCCACGCGGCCGTGGGGTGCGAGCCGACTCGCGCCCTACCCGACGGTCATCCGCCGACCCCACGCCACGGTCGCCATCGACCCCGCAACGCAGCTCGGGGTGTTCCGCGACCGCGTCGGGCAGGTGGTCGAGATGGGCAAGCACGGCACCAGCTCCGGTACCGAGACCTCCACGACGACGAACTCGGACTCCAAGAACGATCAGGGGCACGACCAGGACAGCAACCAGGACTGATGGCCATGGCCGAGGAGAGGCCGGTTCTGGTGGCCACCGAGGCGGACGACATCACCGCCGACATGGTGATCACCGAACTCAACCGGCGCGAAGTGCCGGTGGTCCGGTTCGACCTCGCCGACATCGGCGAGGCCCTCACGGTCTCGGCTCGGTTCGGCACCTGCCCGGCCCCGGTGGTCGGACAGGTGCGCACCCCGTCGAGAACCGCTGAGGTCACCCAAGTCCGCTCGGTGTACTGGCGCCGCCCGCAATGGCCCACGTTTCCCCACCTCTCCGCTGACGACTCCCGGTTCGCGGCAGCGCAGGTCCGCTACGGACTCGGCGGCATCCTCTACGCCCTGAGCGGCCCGCTCTGGGTCAACCACCCCCTGCGCGTCGCCGCAGCCGACTACAAACCCGCGCAGCTCGTTCTCGCCCGGCAACTCGGCTTCACCATCCCGCCCACCCTTGTCACCAACGACCCTGACGAGGCACGCGAGTTCGTCCGCGCTCAGGGGCGGTCGATCTTCAAGACACTGCGATGGACCCCCTACACGCGTGACAGCGTGCCGGTGACCGGCTGGGCGGACCCGGTCACCGCCGACGAGATCGACGACAGCGTCCGGGTCGCCCCCCACATGTTCCAGGCCCGTGTGGACAAGGTCGCCGATGTCCGCGTGCTGCTCGTAGGCCGGCATACGTTCGCCGTACGCATCGACTCCGACCTCCTGGACTGGCGCAAGGACTACAGCGCGCTGACTTACACCGTGGAGCACCTTCCCGACCGGGTGGCCAACGGGCTGCATGCCTACCTGGACCGACTGGATCTGGTGTCGGGAAGCTTCGACCTCGCGGTCGACCGCGCGGGGGACTACTGGTGGCTGGAACTGAATCCCAACGGACAGTGGGGGTGGCTGGAGACCGAGACCGGCCTCGCGATGTCCTCCGCCTTCGCCGACCTACTCGCACAAGGAGACCGCCGATGACCGACCCGGCATCCGAGCGGCGTCGCATGGCGACCGTGCTCATGAACGAAGGTGTCCTGAAATCCCCCTGGCTGCGTGCGGCCGTCGAGGCCGTCTCCCGTGAGCAGTTCCTCCGCCCCGGAGTCTTCCTGGACGAGGGGCGGACCTGGCGTCCCGTCACCGCCGCCGACACGGACCCGGACGAGTGGGTGAAGATCGCATACAGCGTCGACACCCTCACCACCCAGCTCGACGGCCACCTCACCGCCGACCAGGCCGACGGACCCGTCGTAGGCGTGCCCACGTCCTCCTCGACCGATCCGGCCACCGTCGTCGGCATGATCGAGAACCTGGACCTCGCAACGAACCACCGAGTCCTGGAGATCGGCACAGGCACCGGCTACTCCACAGCCCTGATGTGCCACTGCCTCGGCGAGGACAACGTCGCCACGGTCGAGGTCGACGCACAGGTGGCCGCGCGCGCCGATGCCGCTCTCGAAGCCGCCGGCTTCTCGACGTGGACGGTGACGGGCGACGGGCTTCTCGGCCACCCGTACCGGGCACCCTACGACCGGGTCATCGCCACCTGCGCGGTCCGCCGCATTCCGTACGCATGGATCAGGCAGACGAGACCCGGAGGCGTTGTCCTCGGCACGGTCGGCTCGTGGCCGTGGGGAACCGGCCTCGCGAAACTGGCCGTCGGCGATGACGGCACCGCCGAGGGCTCGATCGTCGGGCGCTCCTCCTTCATGCAGGCGCGAGCCCAGGCAGCGGCACCCGTGGCCGGCGATCTCTCCGCCCGGACCGCGTACGCGGACACTGAGCGGCGCACTCAGATGCCTCCTCTTGCCCTGGAGGAGTGGATGCCGGCCTTCCTTGCGCAATTGGCGGCGCCCGGCGCTCAGTTCGTCCGCGCGACGAACGGTGACGGGTCGCCCTTGCGGTATCTGTTCGATCCGGAGAGGGAGTCGTTCGCCGAGTTCTTCCTCGACGGCGAGAACTGGACCGTCCGCCAAGGCGGCCCGGTGGCCCTGTGGGACGACGTGGAACGTTCCCTCGTCGCCTGGCGGGACGCCGGGGCTCCGGAGATCGACTCCGTACGGCTCCGCGTGACGCCCGCGTCCCACCGGTACTGGATCGACCAGGCCCCCTCCCTGCGCTGGGAGCACCGGATCGCCACTCCTGAGGCGTCACCGAAGTTCGGCCCCGGGACCGGCGGACATTCGAGGACCGAACAGGAGTGAGGCGACGCCCACGATGCCGCGAGAAAGGCCCCTGACCTGCGGTATCACAGGTCAGGGGCTTGAGGGGCGGACGAGTCGGACGTTACGCCGTGTACAGGCCCGGTCAGGCGTGGGCGGGGACCGGTTGTTGGTCGATCGCCGGGGCGACCCGCTGGGGGCGCATCAGGAGCAGGGCCAGGAGGCCGGCGGTCAGGCCCACGATTCCGGCGACGGTGAAGCCGGCCCGCAGGGCGTGGGCCGCGGCGCCGTGCAGGGCGTCGGCCAGCTGCGCGCGGTCCGCGGGCGGGGTCGCGGCCAGGACGTGGCCCGCGCCGCCCCCGGAGAGGGCCCGGCCGAGGGCGGTGCCGCCCCGGACGTGGTGGTCGGTGAGCCACGCGGCCGACGAGGACGCGAAGACGCTGCCGAGGACGGCGATGCCGATCGCGTGGCCCAGCTGGCGTGCGCTGTTGGTCGCGCCCGCGGCCATCCCGGCGCGCTGGAAGCCCACCGCCGCGGTCGCCGAGGAGCCCAGCGTGGGCAGCGTGGCGCCGACTCCGATGCCGATCACCGCGTAGCCGACGATCAGCGCCGTCCAGTCGGAGCCCGCGCCGATCAGCAGGGTCTCGGCCAGGGCACCGGCGCCGATCAGCACCATGCCGCCGCCTATCAGCAGCTGCGGGCGGGCGCCGTGCAGGAAGCGGCCGACGACCAGCGAGGTGAAGAACGAGGCCACGGACAGCGGCAGTCCGGTCAGCCCCGCCTCCAGCGGAGTCAGCCCGAGCAGGGACTGGAGCCAGATCGACGTGTAGGCGAGCATCGCGAACGCCGCGACGTTCACCGTCAGCGACGCGATCATGATCCCGCTGAACGAGCGGCTGCGGAACAGGGACAGGTCGAGCATCGCGTGCGGCGAGCGGACCTGGACGGCCAGGAAGACGAGGAAGGCGACGACGGCGAGGGCGAACAGGCCCAGGACCGCGCCGGAGGTCCAGCCGTGCTCCTGGGCGCGGATCACCCCGAGGACGAGGGCCGCGGCGGCCACGGTGAACAGCGCGGTTCCCGTCCAGTCGGGGCGGCGCCCGGACGTGGGCCGGTCCGCGGACAGGGCCTTCACCGCCAGCAGGACCGCCACCACGCTGATCGGGATGTTGACGTAGAAGATCCACCGCCAGTCGACGGCCTCGGTGAGCAGACCGCCGAGGACGGGGCCGACCGCGGCCGCGGCGCCGGAGACCGCGCCCCACACGCCGTACGCGGTGCCCCGGTCACGCCCCTGGTAGGAGGCGTTCAGCAGCGGGAACGCGGTCGCGAACATCGCGGCACCCCCGAGCCCCTGCACGGCACGGGCCGCGATCAGCAGGCCCGGGTTCGGCGCCGCGCCGCACACCGCGGAGGCGAGCGCGAAGGCCACGAGACCGCCCAGGTAGACGCGCCGGTGCCCGGTCAGGTCGGCGAGCGCTCCCACCCCGAGCAGCACCACGGCGAGGGCCAGGGCGTAGGCGTCGATCACCCATTGCAGCGAGGCGAACGTGCTGTGCAGGGCGAGGGACATGTCGGGGAGGGCGACATTCACGATGGTGACGTCGATCAGCAGCATGAACGAGCCGAGACAGACCGCCAGGAGGGGCAGCCATTTACGCATGGGAACACGCGTCCTTTCCATTGGTACGCCCCTCACCCTCGGCGACCGCCGGGCTGTGCTCCAAACAGACCCCTCGACTCGGGCCAAAACCTCCACAGTCCGGTTCTTCATGGAACGATCCGCTCATGCCCGATGCCATGGACCGACAGATCATCCGCGCCCTGCAATGCTCGGCTCGCGCCCCTTTCGCCCGGATCGCCGAGGCCGTGGGCGCTTCCGAGCAGACCGTCGCCCGCCGCTACCAGGCGCTGGTGCGCAGCGGTGTGGTCCGCGTGCACGGCCGGGTCACCCCCGCCTCGTACGGGCAGGTCGAGTGGGTCGCCCGGATCGCCTGCCGGCCCGACCGGGTGGGGGCGCTGGCCGAGGCCCTGGTGCGCCGCCCCGAGGTGTCGTTCGCGCGGCTCGCCTCGGGCGGCTCGGAGATCATCTGCCTGCTGCGCTCCTCGGCGGCCGACTCCGGGGACACCGTTCTCCTGAAGGAACTCCCCCGCACCTCGGCCGTGCTGAACCTGCACATCGACATGATCCTGCACGGCTTCGGCACCGGGCTGTCCGCCGAATGGAACGGCTACGGCGGCCATCTGACGGCGGAGCAGCAGACCCTGCTGACCGCCGGTGCCGCACCCCCGTCGGGGCCGTACCGGGAGATCACGGACGAGGACCGGCCGCTGCTCGCCGCGCTCGCCGAGGACGGCCGTGCCACCCATGCCCGGCTGGCCGCCGAAACGGGCTGGAGCAAGGGCCGGGTCCTGCGCCGGCTGGCGGCGCTGGAGGAGTCCGGCACCCTCGCCTACGACGTGGACCTGCTCTCCGAACCGCTCGGGCACCATCTCCACGCCACGCTCTGGCTCCGGGTCCCGCCGCACCGGCTGGAGGCGGTCGGCGAGGAGATCGCCCGGCACGACCAGATCGCCTTCGCCGGTGCCATCAGCGGGCCGCACAACATCATGGCCATCGCCATCTGCCGTGACACCGACGACCTCTACCGCTTCCTGACCCGGCAGATCGCGTCGATCCCGGACATCGTCGGCTACGAGGTGAGCATCCGCGTCCGCGGCCTGAAGCAGGCTGGTTCCCTCATCACCGGGGGGCGTCTCACACCGGCCCCGGGGCCCTACGTCCGCCCGAGAAGCACGGGCCGCGGTGAGCGGCCCCGCGGCCCGAAGGGGACATGACCGGACGGGCTCCGTGCACCGGTCGGCGGTCTACGGGTTCTCCCACGCCGCCGGTTCCGCCGCCAGCGCCCGGACCGGGTCCGGCAGCGTGCCCGACGCCAGGTCCCCGATCGTCACGCCCTCCAGGATGCGGCGGACGTTGGCACGCAGGGCGATCCACAGCGGGAGCAGGGGTTCGGCGGTGCCGGTGTAGGTCAGGCCCGTCGGGCGTTCGCCGCGCACGGAGACGATCGGGCCGTCCACGCCCCGGATGACATCGGCCACGGTGATCGCCGGAGCCTCGCGGGCGAGCCGGTAACCGCCGCCCCCGCCACGCCGGCTGTCCACGATCCCGGCGCGCCGCAGATCGCCGAGGATCCCCTCCAGGAACTTGTGCGGAATCCCCTGCGCGGCCGCGATTTCCTCTGCCTTCACCGGCCCGTTACCCTGCCGTACGGCCAGCTCCAGTACCGCCCGTACCGCGTAATCCGCCCGTGCCGAGATCCTCATGAATCCATTGTGGGACGTCCTCGCGTGGAGAATGGCCGGAATCCGCGCCCCGTAAGATCGCCGGGAGGATCCACCTTGGCGCTCAGCAGACGTACCTTCAGTGCCCTGACCGGCTCGGCCGCGCTCGGCCTCGCCCTGGGCGGCAGCGGCGGAACCGGAGCGCCCTCGGCGTACGCGGCCCGCAGCGTGCCGACCGGCCCGGTGCCCGCCCCGCCGCGCGCGGACGGCGAGCACCACACCATCGGGTACGACCGCTACTCCCTGCTGGTGGACGGCAGACGACTGGTCGTGTGGTCCGGCGAACTGCACCCCTTCCGGCTGCCGAGCCCCGCCCTGTGGCGGGACGTGCTCCAGAAGATGCGCGCGCACGGCTACAACGCGGTGAGCATCTACGTCGCCTGGAACTACCACTCCCCCGCCCCGGGCAGCTACGACTTCTCCGGCGTCCGCGACCTGGACCTGTTCCTGCGCATGGCCGCCGAGACCGGGCTCTACGTCATCCTGCGCCCGGGCCCGTACATCAACGCCGAGGTGGACGGCGGCGGTTTCCCCGGCTGGCTGACCGCGACGAAGGGGCGGGCCCGCTCGGCCGACCCGACGTACCTCGGCCATGTGGACGAGTGGCTGACGCGGGTGAACCGGATCGCCCGCAAGCACCTGTTCACCCAGGGCAAGGGCACCGTGCTGCTCTACCAGATCGAGAACGAGTTCGACGCGCACGTGGACTCGGCCGACAGCCGCGCCTACATGTCCCACCTGTACAAGAAGGTGCGCGCCGACGGCATCGACGTACCGCTGTTCCACAACGACAAGGGGCGCAACGGGTACTGGACCCCCGGCTCCTTCGACACCGGTGGTGAGCGCGGCGGTTGGCTGTACGGCTTCGACGGGTACCCCTCGCCGTCCCAGACCCCGCCGGACTGGGGGACGTTCGGGCCCGGCGGGGCGAAGGGCGGCGCCAGCGCCTCGCCCGCCACGCCCGGGTTCGTGCCCGAGTTCGGCGGCGGCTGGTTCGACCCGTGGGGCGGTTCCTTCTACGACGGCAAGGGCTATGCCGAGGCCCGCCGCAGCCGGGACGCCGCCTACGAACGCCGCTTCTACCTGACCAACCTGGCCAACGGCATCACCCTGCACAACGTCTACATGACCTTCGGCGGCACCTCCTGGGGCTGGCTGCCCGCGCCGGTCGTCTACACGTCGTACGACTACGGCGCCGCGATCGACGAGGCCCGCAACGTCACCGCGAAGATCGCCCCGATGCACCAGCTCGGGCATCTGCTGCAACGCGTCCCCGACTTCGCCAAGCTGGACCGCGCGGCGGAGGTGCGCGCCAAGGGGCTGAAGGTCTACCACCTGGCCAACCCGGACACCGGCGCCCATGTGTACATCGCGCGCAACGACGCAGCCGAGCCGGTCGCGGCCGATCTGCCCACCGCCGAGGGGCGGGTGCGGATCACCGTGCCGGGCAAGGACGCCAAGCTGCTGACCACCGGTCTGTCGCTGGGCAGGCGGAAGCTGAAGTACGCGACCGTGCAGCCGACCATGTGCCTGACCGCCGGGCGGCAGGACGTCGCCGTGTTCACCGGGCGCAAGGGCGAGATGGCCGAGCTGGTGCTGGAGTGCGACACCGATCCGGACGTCATGCGGCTCGACCCGGAGGCCGCCTGGGGCGTGGACGACTCGGGCCTGCATGTGAACGCCCCCCTCGGGCAGAGCGGCCTGATCCGGGTGCTGGTGGAGAAGGGCGACACCGACACCCCGCTGCTCCTGCTCTTCGCCGACGACGCCACTTCCGTACGGCTGTTCCCCTACGACACCCCGTCCGGGTCCCTGCTGGTGTACGGCCCCCAGCTGCTGCGCCATGTCGAACTGCGCGGCTCCGAGGTCCACTTGACCGGTGACATCACCGACCCGACGAGCGTGGAGGTGTGGGGGCCGCGCGGCATCTCCGGGCTGGTGTGGAACGGGCGCAGGCTGGCCACCCGGGTGACGATGTCCGGCAGCCTGATGACCACCGAGATGCTGCCCGCCGTACCGGACGTCCGGCTGCCCGCGCTGGGCAAGTGGCGGATGTGCCGGGAGAACCCCGAAGTGGGCCCGAGCTACGACGACTCGACGTGGAAGAGGGCCGACAAGAAGACGTCGTACAGCACTTCGGCCGTCCCGGACGGTCAGCCGGTGCTGTTCGCCGACGACTACGGGTTCCACTACGGGGACGTCTGGTACCGGGGCGTCTTCGAGGACTCCGGCGACATCTCGGAGGTCGCGCTCGGCTACAGCACCGGCACCCAGGGGATGTTGATGGCCTGGTTGGACGGTGAGCCGCTGGGCACGCACCGGATGCCGGTGCCGGACGCCGCCACGATCCGCAAGGGGACCTGGTCGGACACGGCCGCCTTCCCGGTGCGCGACGCGCTGCGCTCCCCCGGCCGGCATGTGCTGTCCGTCCTCGTCCGGCGGATGCAGCACGACCAGGACGGCAGGTCGGACGACACCCACAAGGCCGCCCGGGGCCTTACCGCGGCGGTCTTCAAGGGGGCGTCGCCGAAGGTGAGTTGGCGGATCCAGGGCGAGGGCCGCGCCGACCCGGTGCGCGGGCCGCTGAACAACGGCGGTCTGCACGGCGAGCGTGCGGGCTGGCATCTGCCGGGGTTCGAGGACCGCGACTGGGAGTCCGTGGACTTCCCGCGCGCCGAGCGGTACCAGGGAGTGACCTGGTATCGCACGACCTTCCGGCTGGCGGTGCCCGGCGATGTGGACGCCTCGGTCGGGCTGACGCTTCAGGACGATCCGTACCGGGCCTATCGGGCGCAGATCTTCCTCAACGGCTGGAACATGGGCCAGTACATCAACAACGTGGGCCCGCAGCACACGTTCGCGCTGCCCAACGGGGTGCTGCGGACGCGCGGCGAGAACACGCTCGCGCTGGCCGTGCTGTCCGAGTTCACCACGCTGTCGGGTCCGGGCGAGGTCCGCCTGACGCTGCTGGGCAAGGCCGCCGGAGGGTTGGTTGTGTCTTGAACCACGCCCCTGAGATCGCGTGACGCGGGCATATCCCGGCGCGTACGCTCG
The DNA here is from genome assembly GCF_002154555.1 of Streptomyces murinus. GTDB lineage: Bacteria > Actinomycetota > Actinomycetes > Streptomycetales > Streptomycetaceae > Streptomyces > Streptomyces murinus. Next base: position 2,302 of record NZ_MUNF01000169.1, on the reverse strand, counting down.
ATGGGGCTTCGGCGAGGCCCCGAACGGAGCTTCGCGGTGGGAGTCCGTGAGAAGCGGCGGACGGCGGGAAAGGGAACGGATGGGCATCGCGGGCGCGCGCCGGCGGACGGCACAGCTGACCGCACGACTGCGACGCCCCGGCGGCTCCGGCACCGCCATGCGTTCCCTCGCCGGCGAGCTGGCCTCGGCGGTCCGCGCCCGGCCCGAAGCCCCCGACGGGGTACGGGGGTTGTGCCGGGCGCTGTGCGAGGAGATGAGTGCGCTGCGCGGCGGGCGGCCGCTGGAACTACGCTTCGAACGCTTCCCGGACGAGATCGAAGTGACCGGGCTGTGGGTGGAGTTCGCCGACTTCGACCTGGTCATCGTGGAGGACCGGGCCGAGGACGTGCAGCAACTGGTCATTCTCGGCCATGAGTTGTGGCATCTGCACGCCGGGCACCGGCACCATCACCTCGCCGGTGACGCGGCGGCCCGCGCCTTCGCAGACACGCCCGGCTGGCCGGAGACGGCGCTCACGGTGGCCGCGCGCAACGGCTCCCGGGAGACGGACGAGGCCGAGGCGGACGACTTCGGCCATCGGCTCGCGACCCTGTTCCGGGCCCGGCTCAGCGGGTCCGGTGACACCCCGCAGGATCCCTTGCAGCGTGCCCTCGGCTATCGCGGGCGGGGCGGAGCGGCGCGGTGAGCACGCTGGCACTGGACCCTTCGGTGCTGCTCGGCCGTCTGTACATCTCCTTCTGGATCCCGGCGGCGCTGCTGACCGTCGCGCTGCTGCTGAAGCTGCCCACGATCATCCGGCTGTGGCGGGACCCGCTGCTGCGCGCGGTCGGCGGGGTGCTCCTGTTCGCGTGCACGGTGTTCGTGTTCTGCGTGCCGTCGATGATCCACCGGATGAACGTGCTCACCGGGGTGCCCAACTTCTCGGCGCCCTGGTGCTATTCGCTGATCACCGCGAACTCCGGGGCGGGGCTGCTGTTCATCGTCACCTGGCGCGACGGCTGGGGCGGGCGGGCCGGGCGGTCGGCGCGCACCCGGCGGGCGACCCGGTGGATCGTCTCGGGGTACACCCTGGTGGTCGTCGCGCTGTGGGTGCTGTTCCTGCTGGCCGACGTGCCGGTGGAGCGGGTGCGGGACCTGGACACGTACTACGCCCGTACGCCCTTCATGCGTGAGGAGATCCTGCTCTATCTGCTGGCCCACACGGTCGCCTGTGCGCTGAGTTCCCGGGTCATCTGGGACTGGGTACGCGACCGGGGGCTGGACGCGTGGCTGCGCTGGGGGCTGCGGCTGCTGGGCGGGGGGTACGCGCTGAGCCTGCTGTACGACGCGGCCAAGGTGACGGCGGTGGTCGCGCGGTGGTTCGGCCGGGACCCGGACTGGCTCAGCACGAATCTGGCGCCGCCGGTGGCCTCGCTCTCCGCGATCCTGCTGGCGGCCGGCTTCATCCTTCCGCATGCCGGGCAGGCCCTGCACGACCGGTGCCGGGTCCGGCTGGCGTACCACCGGCTGGGTCCGCTGTACCGGGTGCTGCGGTCGACGACGGGGTCGGGGCCACGGTTCTCGCTGCGGGCCACGGGGGAACTTCGGCTGATCCGCCGGGAGACGTACATCCGGGACGCCCTGCTGCCGCTCGCCCGCCATGTGGACACCGATCTGACCGAGCGGGCGTACGCGGCGGCGCTCGCGGTGGGGCATCCGGCGTCGCGGGCCCGTGCGGTGTCGGCGGCGGTGGGCGTCCTGGACGCGATCGAGAACGGCGGCGGCGCGGTGCGGGGGGACGCCGACCCCACGGTGCTCCTGCGGGACATCGCGGCGATCTCCTCGGCGCTGCGGCACCCGAAGGACCTGGCGGCGGTCCGTGCGCTGTCGGCGGCGACACCGGCTCCGCCGAGCATCACGGTCCCGGAGTAACCCCTACGGGGCGTTCACTGGGCACCATGGGTACCGTGACTCTCGATTTCCAGCTGGTGCTGCTGCGTCGTATGGCCGATCACAATCCGGATCTCGTGGACGAGGCCCGCAGAACGCTGGGCGCCTCGATCGGGGAGATGCGGGAGGCCAACAAGCGCTGGCAGGCGATGGTGCGGTCGCCGAGGACACGGGGTGCGGCGGCGCGGTACCGGTCGGTCCTCGGGGAACCGGAGAGCGTCGTACCCCGCAAGCTCGGCGACGCGGAGTGCGAGGCCCGCCGCTGGGCGCTCCCGCTCTGGCCCGACCTGCGGTTCGAGGTACTGGTGGGACCCGACGGCGCCGTATGGAACGAATGGCTCGTACGAGCCCCCGGCGCCGTCGGGTCCCACCA
>NZ_MUNF01000168.1 GCF_002154555.1 Streptomyces murinus | reverse complement strand
GGCGTCACGGAGGCGGGCCGCCGACTGTAGTCCCGGCGGGTGCGGGTGGCCGTGACGGTGGCCGTGATCGGTGGCCTGCGGCCCGCCTCCGTGACGCCCATTGCGTCGTACAGGGCCCGTGCCTCCGTGTGATGGCGGTCGGCGGTCTTGTCGTCGTCCAGGGCCTGCGCGGCCTCCGCCATGCCGTGCAGGGCGTGGGCGATCTCGATGCGGTAGCCGTGCCGGGACGCCAGTTCGTGGGCCTGGCCGTGCAGTTCCATGGCCCGCTCGGGGGCGCCGCTGCGCAGATGGACCAGGCCGACCACGTTGGACACCGTCGCCTGCCGCAGCGCCGTACCCTCCGCGGAGACCAGATCGAGCGCCCGCTCGGCATGCTCCGCGGCCGAGCGCAGATCACCGAGCCGCTGGCAGACCCGCGCCCAGTGGGCGAGGACCACCGCGACATTGGCCGGCTTGCGGGACTCGTCGCACAGCTCCAGCGCCTGGGCGAGACAGGCACGCGCCCGCTCGTCCTCACCGCTGCCGAGATGGGCGAGGGCGAGGAAGGTCAAGGAGTGGATCTCGTTGTTGCGCTCGCCAAGGCGCCGGTTCAGCTCGGTCGCCCGGGCCGCGTTGCGCGCGCCCTCGGCATGGTGCCCGGTCCAGATCTGCACCGTCGCGAGATTGACCAGCGCCTGCGCCTCCATCCGGGACAGGCCAAGCTCCCGGTGCAGCGCGATGCCCTGGTCCAGATACGCGCGGGCCTGCTCGAAGTTGCCGAGCGAGCCGTGCAGCAGCCCGAGCACGTCCAGGCAGATCGCCTCGGAGCGCGGGTCGCTGCCCCGGGACAGCTCCAGGCCCTCCTGCGCGGTGGTGATGCCGTCCTGGAAGTCGCCGAGCCACCAGTGCGCCACGGCCAGGTTGCACAGGCTGATGCCGAGCAGCCCGTCGTCGTTCAGCTGGCGGCAGGCGGCCACCCCGATCCGGCCGACGATCCGGAACTCCTCGTACCGGCCCCGCAGATCGAGGTAGAAGAGCAGATTGCGGGCGAGCAGCGCGGCCGGGCGGTGCAGCCCCTGCGCGCCGGCCTGCGCGACCACCGCGAGCAGTGCCTCGTACTCCCGGTCGAACCAGCGCAGCGCCCGCTCGCCGTCGTCAAGGCGGGGCAGGGCCGGGTCACTCTCGGCCGGGGCCTCGCCGTAGCGGTTGCGGCCGGGGAAGAGGGTCTCGCAGGCCCGGTCCGTGCTCTGGATGTAGTACGCCACCAGGCGCTCGACCGCGGACTCCTCGTCGTCCTCCACCTCCCGCACGCTGAGCGCGTACGTGCGCACCAGGTCGTGGAAGCCGTACAGGCCCGCCTCGTGCTGCTCCAGCAGATGGGCGTCCAGGAGGCACTCCAGGAGGTCCTCCGCGTCATGCCCGTCGGTGTCGAGCAGAGCCGCGGCAGAGGGCACGTCGATGGCGCTGCCGGGGTGCAGCCCGAGCAGCCGGAACGCGGCCCGCTGGTCCTCGTCCATGGCCTGGTACGACAGCCTGAGCGTGGCCTCGACGCTGCGTTCCCCGGCGCTCAGCTCGCGCAGCCGCCGGGTCTCGTCGGCGAGCCGGTCCACCAGGTACTGCACCGTCCAGCGCGGCCGGTTGCGCAGCCGCGCGGTGGTGATCCGCAGGGCGAGCGGCAGCCCCCCGCACAGCCGGGCCAGCCGGTCCACGGCCCGCGGCTCGGCGGCGGTGCGTTCAAAGCCCAGCATCCGGGTCAGCAGGGTGGTGCTGTCACCGGGCGACAGGAGCCCCAGCGACAGCCACTCGGAGCCGTCGAGGTCGAGCATCCGGACCCGGCTGGTGACGATGGCGAGGCAGTCCTCGGACGCCGGCAGCAGCGGCCGCACCTGGGCGGCGTCGGCGGCGTTGTCGAGCAGGAGGAGCAGTTTCCGCTGGGCGGAAACGGTTCGCCAGAAAGTGGTACGACGCTCCAGGTCGTCCGGTATTCGATCGTCCGGTATGCCCAGGGTGTGCAGTAAGGAGTGCAGTACGGCGCCGGGTTCCTGGGCCTTCTCGCCGGGGCTGAAGCCGCGCAGGTCCACGAAGAGCTGCCCGTCGGGATACTCGGGGGCCAGCAGATGGGCGGCGTGCACCGCGAGCGCGGTCTTGCCGCTGCCGCCCATGCCGTCCACGCCGACGATCCGGGTGCCGCCGGTGGCCGGGGCGCAGCCCACCGTGACCAGCCGGGCCAGCTCCTCGTCCCGGCCGGTGAAGTCCGGCAGATCGTAGGGCAGCGTGCAGGGCGCGGGCTCGGTGCCGGAGGTCTGGGTGGCGTAGGGCACGGGGACCAGCAGGGCGGCGCGGTCGGCCACCGACTGCGGTACCCGGGCGGCCACTTCGGGGCTGTCGCGCAGGATCGCCTCGTAGAGCCGGGTGAGTTCGGCGCCCGGGTCGATGCCCAGCTCTTCCACCAGCAGGTCGCGCACCCGCCCGAACTCCTCCAGCGCCTCGGCCTGCCGTCCGGCCCGGTACAGCGCCAGCATCAGCCGGCCGCGCAGCGTCTCCCGCAGCGGGTGCGCGGTGACCAACTCGCGCAGCGGTCCGACCAGTTCGGCGGACTGGCCCAGCTCCAGCTGGAGTTCGAAGTACTGCTCGGCGACCGCCATGTGGCGCTCTTCGAGTGCCGCGGAGGCCCCGCTGATCACGGATCCGCCGGCGCCCGCCATCACCGGGCCCCGCCACAGCTCCAGGCAGGAACGCAGATGCCCGACGGCCTCCTCGGGCCGGCCGGCCGCCACCGCCTGCCTGGCCTGCCTGGATCGCTCCGTGAACTCGTAGAGATCCAGCTGGTGTTCGCCGAGCACGGCGCGGTACCCGGCGCCGTCGGTGACGATCAGGGCGGCGCCGTCCGGGATATGGGTGCGCAGCGCCGCAACGCACTTACGGATCTGGTGACTTGCGGTCTGCGGCGGCTCGTCGTCCCAGGCCGCCGCGATCAGCCGGGACATCGGCACCATGCGGCCGGGTTCGAGCAGCAGGGTGACCAGCACCCGTTCCTGGGTCGGACTGCCCAGCCTCAACCGGCGCTCCCCGCACCAGCCTTCGAGCGAGCCGAGGATGTTGAAGCGCACGACAGGACGACCGGATGCCGCCGATTCCACGAACCCGTCCCCTCCGCCCCGCCGCGCCGCCCGGCCCGAGATGTTCGGGACCACCCTAGGTTGTACCCGAACGAGCAACACGGAGGGGGTGATTCCGGCTACCTGGGGTCTTCCTCGGTCCTGGCGAACAGGCTAACCACCTCAGGCGATCTGGAGGAGGGTCGAACGCGCATCCCTGACGAGAGCGGGATCATGTCGCAGGATCGCGCTCTCGACGCGGCGCAGCGCGGGCGAGGGCTGGATGCCGAGTTCCTCGTCGAGCTGGCGGCGCATCCGGCGGAACACATCGAGCGCGTCCGCCTGCCGCCCCGAGCAGTACAGGGCGATCATCAGCTGCTCACAGAACCGTTCACGCAGGGGGTAGTGGGTGTGTGCCTCGGCCAGTTCCGCGAGCACCGCCGCATGCTGTCCGAGCCGCAGTTCCGCGTCGAATCGCAGCTCCATGGCCCGCATCCGGTACTCCTCGTACCGGGCGCCGGCGAGCTGGCACAGGGTCCCGCCGGGGAACCCGCCGAACACCGGACCCCGCCACAGCGCGAGCGCCTGCCCGAGCATCCGGGCGGTGCCCTCGGCGTCGTACGGGGACGCGGACTCCGCCTCCCGTACGGTCCGTACGAACTCGGCGGCGTCCATCTCGCCCTCGTCCACGGTCAGCCGGTAACCGGAAGGATGAATCGTCACCCGAGATACCGGACGCCCCGGTTCCAGGGCCTTCAACTTCCGTCGGAGCCTGCTCACATGCGCCTGGAGGGCGTTGGCCTGGTTGTCGGGCACGGACTCGCCCCACATCTCCTCGACCAGGCTCTCCCCGGACACCGGCTGTCCCTCGCTGACCAGCAGCGTCTGTACGAGGGTGCGCTGGAGGTCGCCGCTGATCTCCGCCGGGCCGGACACGGTACGGACCTGTAGTGCCCCGAGGATCGAGAACTTCAGCATCCTGGCTCCGCCTCCTGTTGACGTCGCTGGCGTCGTCGTCCTTCTTCCGGCGACGTATCAACAGTGAGGCGCCCTCGTACCGTTTCGTTACCGATCCGGTCCCCGCGGCTCCGGATCAGCTCGCCTCGCCCGCGACCAGCCCGCCCAGCGAGGTCAGCCGCTGGGCGGCGGCCGCCGGGGAGTCGGCATGCACCACGAAGTGCCCGGGGCGGCGACCGCCCCGCGCCGGCACGAACCGGACACCGGGAATCGGCTGTTCCGGCCCCGGCGACCGGATCGATTCGGCCGCGGCGGCGAATCGTTCCGGCCGGGCGACCTCCACGAGTTCTCCGGCCAGTACCCGTACGGCTCCGGCGGCGAGGTCGAACCCCCCGGCCACTCTGAGGAGTTCGGGGACCGGATCGTCCCCGAACCCCGCCCGGCAGCCGGTGATCACCGGGCCCTGCCGGGTCAGGGTGACCCCGGTGTGGGCGGGCCCGTACTGGTACCCGGTCAGGTCGAGGAGCGCGGTCACCACGGCCCGTACCTCCGCCGCGGTGTCCTCCGTCAGCGGGGCCGGGGAGAGCAGGCCGTACGACATCCGGGCCGTGATCCCCACGGTCTGGTGCATGCCGTGCACGCTCAGCGTCTCCACGGTCAGCCGGGGCGCGCCGGAGACCGCCCCGGCGTCCGGCGACAGCCGGTTGTCCCGGACGAGGCGCTGTACGGCGTCCGGGTCCGCGAGCAGCCGCAGCGCGCGTGCGGGATTGACGAACAGCCCGGCCGCCGCGGCCTCCTTCAGGAGGGGCCGCAGCGCGGACTCGTCGTGCGTGTCGGCCCAGGCCGACCGCACTTGTACACCGGCCCGGTGCGCCTCTCTGAGGAGGCGTGCATCCGGGTTCAGCACGAAGATCCGGCTGACGTCGTTGTCTTCTTTCATACCTCTGCTCGGATGACGAAGTCGGCGAGGGTGGAAAGGCAGGCTACGAGCGCGAGTTACCGATCCGGTCCCGGACGGTTCCCCGGCATTTGGTTGCGGACAGAACGCCCCGTACGGTACCGGTCCCACCCCCTCGCCGACCCGTCAATCGCTCACCTCGCGTGTACTTGGGCAACTTGCAGGAAGGATGCCCAGGTGGAGGGGCGAACAGTGAGGTGAGCGGCGGGAAGTTTCGAGTCGCGGATGTGGATGGCGGTGGGGTGCTCGGCGACCTCGACGCACTCGCCGCCCTCGCCGCTGCTGTAGCTCGACTTGCGCCAGGTGTAGGAGAGTTCGACGCACTCGCCGCCCCCGCCGCCGCTGTAGCTGGACTTGAACCAGGCACGGCTCTCGGTGTTCATAGCTTCCCCATTTTCTCCGCGATCAGAGCGCGGGTCTTCTCAGGAGTCAGTGCCATCGCGCGCATGATCCCATAGCGATCGGCGATCTCCCGGACGTCTTCCCGGTGGATGATCAGCTGAGGGTGGCACTGCACTTCCAGGTACGCCACCTGCTCGTGCCCCTTCGGCACCAGAAGGTTGAACGCGCCATCCAGGTTGGGATGTTCCTCCATCCTGGACGGCATCACCTGGATCTCGACGTTCTGCCTGTCCCCCACAGTCAGCAGGCGGCGTAGCTGATCGGCGTGGACTCGTGGGCCACCCAATGGCCGGTCGAGGATCGCCTCTTCGAGGACGTAGCTGACGATGGGCGCGGGCCAGTGCTCGAAGACCTGCTGGCGCGAGAGTCGGTCGGCCACCCGCTTCTCGATGGTCTCCTCGCTGAGGAACGGCCGGTATTTGGCGAACACGGCCCGAGCGTGGGCCTCGGTCTGCAACAGGCCCGGCACGGCGTGGGTGGCGTAGAAGTGCAACTCCACCGCCTCCTTCTCCATCTCGGCCTGGCCCCGATACCACTCGGGATGCCGGGTCCGCGCCCTCCGCATCGCGTCCTCCACGTCGGGGATGACCGCGATCAGCATCCCGTCGGCGTTGAGGATGGGGTCCGCCTTGACCAGGAAGTCCGGCCTCGGGGTCCGTACCCCCCGCTCCATGGCCGAGATATGGTCCGGGCCGTAGCGGACCAGCCTCCCGAACTCCGACTGACTGAGCCCTGCCCGCTCCCGCAGGAGCTTCAACTGCTTGCCCACCATGGCGAAGACACCTGCCGCCCCGTTCTCCTGGCCAGGAGTGTCCGGCCGCCGCTCTTGTTCGTCTACCACTCCGTCCTCCGCTCTCTCCGTACACGCGTCGACTCGTACCCGTACGACTACGCAGAGTCGCCGAGTTCCTCCTGGTCAGCGTAGGGAGAACCGGACACGCTCGGTGTTGTGAATCTGGAAATCTCCACCCCCCTGAAAGAGTTGATCCAGCGGCTCAGCGCCACCCCACGCGGCGCGCGACTGGCCCGAAGGCTCACCGGAACCGCGCTCGACAACTGGGGCTACCCCTACGACGGGCCGCTGAACAACACCGCCCAGCTCCTCGTCTCGGAGCTGGCGACCAACGCCGTCACCCACGGTCGCGTACCGGGCCGCGACTTCGAGCTGCGGCTGACGCTGCTGCCGCAGGAGGACACGCTGCGCATCGAGGTGAGCGACACCCGGGGCGAACGGCACCTGCAGATGCTCCGCGCCGCCTTCGGCGACGAACACGGCCGGGGCCTGATCGTCGTGGACGCCCTCTCCCGCACCTGGGGCGTCCGCGAACGCGTCGTCGGCAAGACGGTATGGGCCGAGCTCCCGCTCGACGGGACTGCACGGTGAAAGCCGTACGGCCCGCCCTCGATGGATGCGGGGCGGGCCGTGCGGGTTGTCCGGGCGATCAGCGCCTGACCGGGCTGATTGGTCACAGCAGTTTCACGGCAGTACCGGTCATCACACAGTGGGTACGGCTTTCCTGTCCGCCGAGAGCCGTCTTGAGGTCGACGATGGCGTCGGCTCCCAACTGCGCTGCTTGAACGCAGAGCTCCTGGATGATCCCCTGTAGCGCCTCTGACGACTTGTTCTTACGCAACGTCAAAGAATCGCTGCTGTACACAACGCCTCTGACCTCGAACGAGCGGCCGGCCAGATCAGGCAGAGTCGACATCAACATGGGAAGAGCCTATGGATGTACCCGAGCACCGGGTAGGGCTTGGACCCCGCAAAAGGGATGTCGGAAACCTGTTGAACCAGCCGTGCAAGGCAACGGAGGCCGATCCGGTACGAGCACGACGTGACGTTCGCTGGCCGCGGGAGACCTGGTGCACCGGCTCCCCCGGCGCGACGCGGCGGACATCGCGCTGCCCCGGCAACGAGCCGTGGGGGCCGCTCAGGCGGTCAAGCCAGGGCCGAAATAGCCCGGTGTGCGGAACAGTCCGGCGAAGGTTCCGGGACCGTGCCGTTCGTCCAGCCACGTTCCCAGCGCTGTCACGTCGCCGTTGACGATGGACGCGAGTAGGCGCGCGTGGCACTCGTCCTCTTCCCCAGAGGCAAACTCCTCAAGGAAGTGCCGGTACCGCCGGTTGACACCCTTCTCGTAATCGCAGAGGGCTGCCGCGTACTGCGTCTGCTCTTCGCTTTCCGGCACGTCCACCACGTGCCCTGTGTCCTCTTCGGTCAGCGTTCCCGTCACGTCCCGGAACGCGAGAGCGCCGAGAGCGTCTGAGGGTTCCCTCACCCCGAACCGTCCCGCCGTCTGCCGGGTGATGGCGCGCGCTTCCATGTCGCACGCGCCTTCCATGACGATTCCGAGATTCCGGGTGTGGTGGCTTCCGCGCGGGTCGGCTGCCGAATAGGACTGCCCGCTTGTGCGCCGGTAGTTGATTCCGTACTGAGTCCGGACCGGAACGCCCGCCACTTCCACGTACCGCCGACGCGACCCGTAGTGAAGGCAGTCATGGGCGTACGCACGGAGCAGATCGAGAAGTGCCAGTGCGGGGCGCTCGGGATTCCGGCGTTCCATCGGCCCGTACATGGTGATGACGGCCACCATTTGGAGGTGCCGATATCCCTGGTCCGGATGGTGGAATCCACCGAAGGCCCCAGCACGCGAGGATTCGCAGCCGACCAACACTCGGTCAAGCGGAAGCATCTTCTGCAGTCCGTAACCGGCGTACCGGCGCTTGGCTTCCTCGACACCGGCATGAAACGACGTGGTGTCGATTCCGTCAGCCGCCCACCGGTTGAGGGTTTCCGACAGGGTCCGGAAAACGTGGGCCGAGTGCTTTCCGGTGAGCGGCGACACGTCGGCGCGCATGGCCGCGAGTCCGGCCATTGCCCCAGCACCGTTCACCGACTCGTTCGGGGCGAGTTCCGTCAGGTCGGGATGTCCGACTTGATGAGCTGGACGTGGCTCTCTTGCACTCCCTCCGGGAGCGCATCCGGGCTGAACCATTTCGCCTCCAGAATCTCGAAGCCGTCGAGCTTGAGAGTTCCACCCGCGTGGAGCGCTTCATAGGCGATTTCCACGCGGAGCTTGTATCCACTGGTTACTTGAACCAGACGCCCCGGCACGACTTCAAGGCCGGTTTCCTCCCGGACTTCCCGCACGATGGTATTCGGGAATTCTTCACCCTTGATCGCGTATCCAGTAGGAAGCCCCCATGGCCTATGAGCGGGCCACATCCGATGCTTGAGAAGGAGGACCTCCCCCGCCTCATTCCGCACCACGCCAGTCACACCAATCATGAATTTGGCGTGCGCGAACCACAGGACGCGCCATTGGAGAGGGCCGCGAATGAGTTTCCACGCCCGGGCCACGATTCGCTTCATGCACACCCTTTCGATAGGCAAGCTTCTCCAACGCTTGCGATGCTGGTTCAACCCATGCCGAGGGGTGCGGGTCACGCCCGGTTTTCTACGGCCCGCACTTGCCCGGATTCGGCTCTCTGCCGCCGTCTGCGTCCTGGTCACCGTCGTCCCCTCGCGTGGATCGATGACGACCACGCTAGAGAGCCGAGAGCTCCAACCCACAGCGCTGTGCACGAGGTTGCACGCCGGTTATCCCAGGGCGTCCATGGCTGCCGTGATCAGCGCACGAGCGTTCGCCCCGTAGACAGCCAGTGCTGCCAGTTCCGCGAACGTCTCGGCGTACATGCGTACCTCGCTCGGCTGGGTGATCGTGAGGTAGCCGGATACCAACTCCACGTTGACTTGCGCGGCGTCGTAGATCCAGAACCCTTCTGCCGGCCAGCGCTCCCGATCCGGCTTCATGGGGACAACTCCCAAGCTGACATGGGGAAGTGAGGCAACCGTGAGCAGGTGCCCAAGCTGACCGGTCATGACCTCAGCGCCGCCGATCCCGGCCCGCAGTACCGACTCCTCCACGAGAAACGCGAACCGTCGGTCACCCTCGTACAACACGCGCTGACGTTCCATGCGTGCGGCCACCGCGCCCGCCACGTCGTCCACCAGGCCGCGCCGCTTCTGAATCGCCTGGAGTGCGGCCGTCGTGTACAGCCGCGTCTGGATCATGCCTGGTACGAGCCATGACGAGTACGACCGAAAGCGGCGGGTGCGTTCGTACAGCGGCAACCGTGCTTCCTGTGCCTGCCTGAGTCCGGCCCGTTCCATGCGCCGCCAGCTGACCCACATCCCTTCCGCCGTCCGCAGCATGGCCGTGAGGTCTTCGGTCTGCTCGTCGGCACCACACGCGCGACACCATGCCCGGATGTCTTCGGCGGACGGAGGAGTACGGGCATTCATGATCCGGGACGACTTGGAACGGCTCCACCCGCAGCGCTCGGCAAGGTCGAGTCCGGACAGGCCGGCGTCCCGGCAGAGTTCCGCGAGACGATCCGCGAGAGCCTGCCGGGCCTGCTGAGCACTGGATGACGCGGAAAGAGCCACGGTGCGTGATCGTCAGGCAGGCCGGTATTCCGCGTGGGGAATGGCCCTCTCCCATGCTGCCTCGTACGCCGTCGCGTACTGCTCGGCCAACGCCGGATCGTGACGGACTTCCATCCGCTCGCCGGTCCACTGCCCATCACCGCTGAAGTGATGGAGGATCAGGGTCTCCGCATCGATCACCCAGCCCTCCAGGACGGGGAGCAACAGCCCGTGTGACCGGGCACGGGGCAACCAACGCACGTCCTCACCCGCTGCGGCGTTCGTAAAGGTGCCGTCGTATTCGTAGCGCGCGTAGTCACTCAGTGGTTCGGAGACGACGCGCAGCCGTCGCATGGAGACGCCCCGGCCGGTCGTCTCCTCCACCACGTCCAGCCATGAGCGCCACCAGGACTCGCGGTCCGCCGGGTCGTACCGGTGGCCTTCCTGCCAGCGGACGAACTCGGGATCGTCACGCATGTAGCTGTCCCGCATCTCAAGGTGCATGGCCGAGTGCTGCGCCTTCGCGAGGGCTTCACGTACCGCTGTTGCCACCGTTGGCCTCACTGTCCGGGCGGGGGATGAACTGGAGCATGTCGGCGGGCAGACGGATCATGCTCTCGTGATCCGGAACGTCGGTCGAGTGGCCGGGCACGGAACCGACTTCCTGTGCCTGCCGAACGGTCTCGTCGTCGGCAGTCCATGACTGGATGATCAGGTCACCGGTCGTATCGTCCAGCCAGATCGTGGGCGAGCCGTCATCGGGGGTGTTCGGCCAAATCCCCAAGAACTTCAGGGCCATTGGGCTCTCCTGTACCGAGTCGGTTGCACGGGTGCGCACGAGCCTCGCCCCTACGCGTGAGCCCGCACAAGAGGGCATCCGGCACGAGCAGCTCGGACGGCTCCACAACCCGTATCGGTCAAGCGACCAGACCCGTTGTCCCGGGGTCGTCCCGTCGTCGCTGACGGTAGGCTCCCCGTCACCGTCGATGATGGGATTGACCCGTGGACGACCCGATCCGGCACCCCCTCGCGTACGCGCGTGAACTGCGCGGCCTGTCCCAGAGCGGCCTCGCCGCCCTTCTCGACAAGACCGCCCGCGGTCACGGTCTGCGCTCCGGTGCCGACAAGGCGGCCGTCAGCCGATGGGAGAACGGGCGCAAGACGCCGAACCACGACTCCCAGCTCCTGATCGCCGAGGTCTTCGGCGTCCCGCTCGCGGAGACGGCGGCGTACGACTGGCCGTACTGGCTTCCCGGGCGCGACGAGCCGCTGCCACTGAAGTCCGCCTACACCGTCCAAGCACTCCACGATGCACAGAGGGCCCTCATGGACCGCCGCACCTTCATGACCTACAGCGCGATCTCCCTGGCCGGACTCGCTGCCCAGTGGGCCACCGTCGAACCCGAACGCCTCTCCTCGGCGCTTGGCGGCAAGCGCGTGGACGCGGAACTCGTGGACTGGCTGGAGGAGACCAGCGGGCGGCTGACGGCCCTGCCCACCGAACAGCGGCAGCACACCGTCCGGCTGCTGGACGCGCACCTCGCCACCACGACCGAGCTGATCGAGGGCGGGCGCTACGACGAGGACACCGGCCGCCGGCTTCATCTGCTCGCGGCGAACCTGGCCACCACCTGCGGCTGGTACCGCTTCGACCAGGGCCGGCACTGGGCGGCCGGCAAGCTCTGGGGAGCCGCGCTCCAGTCCGCGCATGCCGCCGGGGACCGCGACCACGGGGCCGGGGTGCTCTCGGACTTCGCCTACCAGTCGAACTGGCTGGGCGAGCCGAAGGTCTCCGTCGACCAGCTCGGCCACGCCCTGTCCGGCACCCGGCACCCCACCGCCCGGTCGCTGCTGTTCCTGCGCCGGGCCCGGGCCCATGCCGCCCTGGGTGAGCGTGCCGACTGCCACCGCGATCTGTCGGCGGCCGAGTCCGCCCTCGCGGCCGGGGCGGCCGACCCCGCGCCGAGCTGGTGCGCGTGGATGAGCCCGGCCGATCTCGCCGTCGACTCCGGGCAGTGCCTGCTCGACCTCGGCCGCACCGCCGAGGCCCGCGCCCGGATCGCCGAGGGCATCGCCCTGCTGCCCCGCGCCCGCGACAAGACCCGTGGAATCTTCCTGACCTACCAGGCCAGGGGATGCCTGGAGGCAAACGACATCGAGCAGGCCCTCGCCGTCACCGGAGAATCGCTCGACCTGGCCACTCGTATCGGCGCTCCCCGCTGCGTCACCCTGGTGCGTGAACTCGCGCCCGCCTTCGAGCCGTACCGCCGGGTCGACGGGGTTTCGGAGTTCCTGGCGCGGCTCAGGGCGAGCTGAACGAACAGCCACGGGCCGGCCCCGGGACGCCGTGGCGTGTCCGGGGCCGGTTCGTCGGAGTGGAGGCCGGGGGTCAGCTGTGGTTGAAGGCGACCGAGAAGTTCTCGCCGCCGCTCAGCGCGGAGGTCGTCGCCTTGGTGGTGCTGCCCGAGGCCATGTTGATCTTGTCGGGCGAGTAGTTGCCGATGGCCTGGCCGTTGGCGGTGGCGTTGGTGAAGTTCGCGGTGCCGAAGTTCGACAGCGGCAGCACGCCGGAGGAGCTGGACGGCGCCTCGGCTATGACCTCGGCGGACGCGTTGGACAGACCGCTCTGGGTCTTCTTGGTGGTCTTCGTCCAGCCCTTGGTGGTGTCCGTGAGGGTCAGCGTGTACGAGGTGCCGCTGCGGGTGATCGTGGAGGTGAAGTGGTCACCCGCGCTCACCGCGTTGCTGTAGTTCACCGGGTACGCCGGGTACATCTCGTACCAGGACGAGTAGACCGCCCGGCCGCTGGAGCAGTCCGCCTCGGTGCCCGTCTGCTCCACGGAGTTGCTGCCGTCGCCGTCGATGCCGATCCAGAACGACGAGTACGTGGTCGAGCTGGTGCAGCTGACCGCCGGCTGCACCCAGCTCGCGGAGACGCTGGTGAACGTCGTACCGGTCGCGGCGTAGCCGGCCCAGTTGGAGCTGGTGCTGTTCCTGATGCCACCGACCAGGTGGTGACTGCTGATGTGGCCGCTGACCGGGGTCATGCGCAGCGCAGGCGCGGCGACGGCGGCCGCGGGGGAGGTCGCCAGTGCCGACAGGACGGCGGCGGCGACGGCTGTGGCTGCGGTGAGGCGGATCGTGGCAGACATGCTGCTCCTTCTCGCGGGACTCGCGGTGCAGACGTAACTGGCGGCCACCAGTGGGGGGAGACGTGCGCCCGTGGTTGTCAGTGTGCAGTCAATGTGCGTCCCGTTGTCACCCGGCATCCGGGTTTTCACAGCAAAGGTCCTGCCAAGTACCTTCTGCAAAAGGGGTGTTGGCGGCGATACCGACCAGCCTCCGCCAGTCCGACGGCCGCTCACACCCCGTCGTACAGCCCCTCCACCTCCCGGCCGAAGTCCGCGAGGATCCGCGCGCGCCGCAGCTTCATGGAGGGCGTGAGATGACCGGCCTCCTCCGTGAAGTCGTACGGCAGGACGGTGAAGCGGCGGATGGACTCGGGCCGCGAGACGAGGCGGTTGGTGTCGTCCACGGCGCGCTGGAGTACGGCCCGCAGGTCCGGGTCGTCGGCGACGAGTTCGGGCGGCACGGGGTGCTTGCCGTTCATCTGCCGCCAGTGGACGATGCCCTCGGCGTCGAGGGTGAGCAGGGCCGCGACGTACGGGCGGTCGTCGCCGACCAGCATCACCTGGGAGATCAGGGGGTGTTGGCGCAGCCAGTTCTCCAGCGGGGCGGGGGCCACGGACTTGCCGCCGGAGGTGATGAGGAGCTCCTTCTTGCGGCCGGTGATGGTGAGGTAGCCGTCGTCGTCCAGCTCGCCCAAGTCCCCTGTGTGCAGCCAGCCTTCGCGGGTGACGGGGACGACACCGCCGGCTCCCGGGTCCCAGTAGCCGCGCAGCACATGGTCGCCGGAGATCAGGATCTCCCCGTCGGCGGCGATCCGCACCCGGGTGCCGGGCAGCGGCCAACCCACGGTGCCCAGACGGGGTTTGAGCGGCGGCGTGACGGTGCTCGCGCCGGTGGTCTCCGTGAGGCCGTACCCCTCGTAGATCCCGATACCCGCACCGGCGTAGAACGCGGCCAGGCGGCGCCCGAGCGGGGATCCGCCGCAGATGACGTGTCTGACCCGGCCGCCCATCGCCGTGCGGATACGGCGGTAGACGAGGGGGTCGTAGAAGCCGCGCTGGGTGCGCAGGACGCGGCCGGGGCCGTCGCCGGTGCCGGACTGGCTCGCCTGGAGCGCCTCGCCGTAGCGCCGGGCGACGGCGGCGGCGCGGTCGAAGACAGCGCCCCGGCCGCCCGACTCGGCCTGCGCGCGGGCCGAGTTGAAGATCTTCTCCAGCATGTAGGGGATGGTCAGCAGGGCGGTGGGCCGGAAGGCGGCGAGGTCCGGCAGCAGGTCCTCGGCCCTGAGGCTGGGCGCGTGCCCGAGGCGGACGCGGGCGCGCACGCAGGCAATGGCGACCATCCGCCCGAACACATGGGAGAGGGGGAGGAAGAGGAGCACGGACGGGTCGCTGTCGTGCTGCTTGAAGACGGGGTGGAGCAGTTCGATCGCGTTGTCCACCTCGGCGAAGAAGTTGCCGTGCGAGAGGGCGCAGCCCTTGGGGCGCCCGGTGGTGCCGGAGGTGTAGACGAGGGTGGCGAGGGTGGCCGGCCCGAGCATGCCGCGCCGCACCCCGACCTCGCCCTCCGGCACCGGCGCCCCCGCGTCCGCGAGCCGCTCCACATGCCCCTTCTCCATGACCCACAAGTGCCGTAGTTC
>NZ_MUNF01000167.1 GCF_002154555.1 Streptomyces murinus | reverse complement strand
CCTCCTCGACATCCCCCTGACGCTGCCGCCACTGACCATCGGCATGGCCTGGCACCCCCGGCACACGGCCGACGGAGCCCACCGCTGGCTCCGCGACGCCGTCCGCCGGGCTCTCCGGGCACCGGCGGCGGCTTCGGGCCCGACCGCGAAGGCGGATGCGAGCGAGCCCGAGCGGGACGACACGGGAAGGCACAACTAGCCTGCGGGACACCGGGTGTCGGGGGTGGGTAGGGCGCCGGTCGTCACGCAGTGGTCCAGGTAGCGGAAGAACAGGTCGCGGTCGACGGGCGGGCAGGTGATGCCGCTGCCGGCCAGGCCCGCGCGGACCCGGTCGGCGCGGACGTGCCCGAGGCGCAGGTCGGTCGGGCGGTCTTGGCCGTCCGAGTCGTCTGCCGCGGAGTCGAAGAAGGCGAGCGTCGTGGCCGCCGCGTCGGCCGAACGGGGAAGCCGCTCCCGCCAGTTGGCGAGCGGCAGGACCCGTACCGGATAGCCGTACGCCCGTACCCAGTCGTACACGTCGGCGAGCCGGACCCGGGGCAGGGTCGCGTGGTTGAAGACCCCGGCCGTCCCCTCGTCCCGGCGCAGGCACAGATGAACCAGGGAACGCGCGACGAAGTCCACCGGGGTCCAGACCTCGTCCTCGAAGAGCTCGGGCACGATGCCCGCGGGGACACCGGCCCGCAGCACGCTCCACAGGAAGTCGCGCTCGTTGACGTATCCGGTGCGAGCGGGCCCGAGCACCCGGCCCAACCGGTGGACGGTGACGGGCAGTCCGCGTTGCGCCGCCTGTTCCAGGAGGTGTTCGGAGGCCCACTTGGACCGCTGGTAGCCGTGCCGCAGGCCCTCGTGGAACGGCAGGAACTCCTCCGGCACCTCGGGGCGGTGGCGCGCCGGAGGGGCGACGGAGAGGGTGGAGACGTAGTGCAGGGGTGTCGTGCCGACGGCCGCGAGGCGCAGCAGGCGCCGGGTGGACTCGGTGTTGGCGGCGCGCAGGGTGGTGTAGTCACGCAGGATGCTCACGGACGCCGCGTTGTGGAAGATCGCGTCGCAGCTCGCCGCGAGGTCGGCCAGGGCCTCCGGAGGCAGGCCGAGGTCGGTACGGGCCAGATCGGCGGGCAGGGCCGTCAGGCGGGCCGAAGCCCGTTCACCGGGTGCGATGCCGTGCCGTGTGAGGGCCGCGTGGACGCGGGCGGTGGCCTCCGGTACGTCGGCCGCCCGTACCGTGCAGACGATCTCGGCGTCCGTGTCCGCCAGGAGCCGGGCCAGCAGGTGGGAGCCGACGAAGCCGGTGGCGCCGGTGAGGAGGATGCGCCGGGGGGCTTCTCGTGGGGTGCGCTTCGCGCCCGGCCGGATGTCCGGATCGAGTTCGGCGTCGTGGAGGAGGACCCTGGGAGGCGGGAGTACGGTCGGGGCCGGGGCGGGGCGCGGCCGTTCGGGGTCGGAGTCCACCTCCGGTTCTGCTCCCGTTTCCACTCCCACTCTCGCTCCGGTTTCTGCGCCTGATCCCGCTTCTGCTTTCGCTCCCGCTTTCCCTTCCGCTCCCGCTTCCCCTTCGGTGAGGAATCGGACCAGGCCTGCGGCGGTGGGGTGTTGGAAGAGCCAGGCGACCTTCACCTCCCGGCCGAGTTCCACGCCGAGCCGGTTGGCGGCCTGGATGGCCTGGAGGGAATGGGCACCCAGGTCGAACACGTCGTCGTGCACGGCGACGGCTTCGGTGCCGAGGATCTGCCGCCAGACGCCGGTCACGGTCCGTTCCAGGGGGCTTCCTTCGGCGGGGGCACGGTGGACGGGCGCCCGGTGGGCGGGCGGCTCGGCGAGGGCGGCCCGGTCGATCTTGCCCGAGCCGGTGCGGGGCAGCCGGTCGACGACCTCGACAGCGGAGGGGACCATCGCCGGGGGCAGCCTCGCCCGAAGGTGGTCCCTGATCTCGGCGGCGGACGGTGCCGGGGCCTCGGCCACCGCAGGGGCGACCACATGGGCGACCAGCCGCCGGGTGCCGTCCGGCAGGACCTGTCCGGCGACGGCCGCCTCCCGGATGCCGGAATGGGTGAGCAGGGCGTTCTCCACCTCGGCGGGCTGCACCCGATGACCGCTGATCTTGAACTCGGCGTCGGCGCGGCCGAGATGGCGCAGCTGCCCGTCCGCGCCGATGCGGACCAGGTCCCCGGTGCGGTAGGCGCGCGGGGCGTCCGCGAGGGCCGTGAGCGGGGCGAAGCGCGCGCCGTCCGGCAGGTCTCCCCGGTAGCCGTCGGCGAGGGTTGGGCCCAGCAGATACAGCTCGCCGTCGACGACGGCCGCCCTGGTGCCGGGCAGGGGCAGGCCGATGGGCACGTCACCGGCGGCGAGCCCCGGGGCGCTGAGGTCGGCGACGGTGGCGACCACGGTGGCCTCGGTGGGGCCGTAGGTGTTCAGCAGCGTGACCGAGGTGCCCACCGACTCACGCCAGCGCTCGACCCGTTCGGGCAGGGCGGGCTCGCCGCCGATGACGACGGTCCGGACGCCCTCGGGCAAGGTGGCGGCGCCGGTGGAGACCGCGTGGGCGAGTTCGTGCCAGTAGGCGGTCGGCAGGTCCAGCACGCTCACCCGCAGCCGGGCGCAGGCGTCGAGGAAGTCCGCCGCCGAATCCGTCATGTCGTCGGTCCGCACCACCAGGGTGGCACCGGCGCACAGGGTCAGGAAGATCTCCTCCACGCTGGCGTCGAAGTGCGGGGGCGCGAACTGGAGGACGCGGTCCTTTCGGCGCAGCCCGTAGCGGTGCGTGGCCGCGGCGACGAAGTGCGCGAGCGCGGCATGCCCGACCGCCACGCCCTTGGGGCGGCCGGTGGAGCCCGAGGTGTGCAGGACGTAGGCGAGGTCCGTGGGCTCGGGCGCGGGCGCCGAGGGGGTGCCGGTGGTGCCGGGTCCCGTGTCCGGCCCGTCCAGCAGAAGTACGGGGTGCTCGGGGTGCTCCATGAACCCGGCCGTGTGATCGCCGGTGGTCAGGACGAGCGGCGGGGCGGCGTCGGCCAGCAGCCGGGCGGTACGGTCGGCGGGTGCCCCCGGGTCGAGGGGGCAGTAGGCGGCCCCCGACAGCAGCACGCCGAGCAGGGCGGTCACCGCGTACGTCCCCCGGGGCAGCGCTACGGCCACCAGGTCGCCCTTTCCGACACCGCGACCGGCGATCTCCCGGGCGATGTCGCGTGCGGCGCCGAGGAGTTGGGCGTAGGTCAGGGTCGCTCCGGCGTGCTCGACGGCGACGGCTCCGCCCCGGCGGGCGGCGTGGTCGGCGATCAGGCTCAGTACCGGGCGGGCGGGGACCGGCAGGGGGCCGCCGTCGAGCACGGGCACGGTGCGGTGCGCCCGCCCTCCGCCGAGCGGCCGGTCCGGGTCGGCGAGTGCCTCCGCCAGCAGGGCGAGGAGTCCTTCCTGGAACGCGGCCGCCTCGGACTCGGCGTACAGGTGGGGATTGGCGTCGACGGCGATGCGCAGCCCGGTGCCGTCCGCACGGTCGTAGACGTTGACGGCCAGGTCGTCGACGGGGCCCGCGGACACGTTGTGGACGGTGCTGGGATGCCCCGCGAACTTCAGGTCGTACGCGAACGGCATGATGTTCACGCCCGGCCCGGACAGCCGGCGTTGCCCGCCCACCAGCTTCAGGTCGCGGCGCAACTGCTCGTAGCGGTAACGCTGGTGGGGCAGCGCGGCGCGCAGTTCGCGCGAGATCCGGGGGGCGAGGACGCGGAGGCTGTCGTCGGGGGTGACGGGGACCCGTAGGGGCAGGATGTTGCGCACCGTGGCGGGCACCCGCAGCGCCACCGATCCGAGGCGGCCCATCGCGGGCAGGCTCAGGACGATCTCCGGTGCCCGGGTGAGCCGGTGCAGTTGGGCGACGGTCGCCGCGAGGAGTATCTCCGACCAGGTGACCGACAACGCGCGGGCCACGGTGCGCAGTCGGCCGGTCGTGGCCGGGTCGAGCTCGGCGAGGTGCCGGTGAAAGGTGCGGGCGGGCAGGGCGGAGCGGCCCGCCGGACCGGGCACCGGCGGGTGGTCGGCGTAGCGGCCGGTCCAGTAGGCGCGGTCCTCGGTGTGGCGGGCGGATCCCCGGTAGGCGCGTTCCTCGGCCCGGACGGATTCCAGGGTGCCGAAGCCGCTCTCCGGTACGGGCTCGCCCGCCGTGAGCGCGGTGTAGACCTGGGCGACGCGCCGGGCGACGAGGGAGAGCCCGAAGCCGTCGAGGGCGATGTGGTGGACGCGGTGGTACCAGAGGAACTCCTCCGGCGCGGTCCGCAGCAGGGCGTGGCCGAAGACCGGGCCGCGGGTGAGGTCGACGGGACGGGCCATGTCCTGGTCCATCCAGGCCGACGCGCGGGCCCGCGGGTCGGGTTCGGCGGTGAGGTCCGCGAGGTGGAGGTGCCAGCCGTCGGCCGGGGTGTCGATCTGCCAGGGGCGGCCGGTGTCGTCGGTGTCGAAGGTGACGTTCAGTGCCTCGGTCTCGGCGACGACATGGCGCAGGGCCTGCTCGAAGAGGGCCGTGTCCAGCGGACCGGCGACGCACAGGTACTCGGCGGTGTTGTACGCCGGGCTGTCCGTGTCGAGTTGCTGGCCGGCCCAGATGCCCTCCTGGGCGGCCAGCAGTGGACGTCGTTCAGGCGTCGGCACGACCGGCTCCCGGTATGCGTGCGGTGAGCAGCTGCCACCACTGGGCGAAGGAGGTGCGCTCGGCGAGGTCGACGAAGGTCACGTCGGCGCCCGCCGCCTGCCAGCGCTCCAGCAGGGTGACGATGCGCAGCGAGTCCAGTCCGGCGTCCAACGGGCCCTGTTCCAGGTCGACTTCACCGGGTTCCAGGAACAGGCACTCCGCGAGGTCCGCGCGAAAGCCGTCCAGGGTGAGGTGTCCAGGCATGGGTGGAGCCGTAGGTTGAGGCAGGGGTTCAGGCATGGGTTCGGGGGCTCTCTCTCGGTGGCGGGGCGGCCAGTTGACCTTGCGGGCGGAGTCGCGCCAGTAGCGGTCGCGCAGTTCGCGGCGGAGGATCTTGCCGCTCGGGTTGCGCGGGACGTGGTCCGTGAACTCGTAGCTCGCGGGCAGTTTGAACGCGGCCAGCCTCGGGACGAGGAACGTGTGCAGGTCCCGCCCGCTGGGGCGGGTACCGGCCGCGGGGACGACGAAGGCGTGGACCCGCTCGCCCCACCGCTCGTCGGGGACCCCGATCACCACCGCCTCCCCCACCGTGGGGTGGCGTTCCAGCACGTTCTCGATCTCGGCGGGGTAGACGTTCTCACCGGCGACCAGGATGGCGTCCTTGATGCGGTCGTGGATGAAGACGTAGCCGTCCGTGTCGAGGTAGCCGGCGTCACCGGTGTGGATCCAGCCGTCCACAAGCGCCTCCGCGGTCTTGTCGGGCAGGCCCCAGTACTCGACCATCCGGGCGGGGGTGCGCAGGCAGACCTCGCCCACGGCGCCCGGCGGCAGTTCACGGCCCCGGCCGTCGATCGCCCTGGCCCGCACCCCCGGGTAGGGGCGTCCGGCGGCCTGCATGAGGGGGCCGCCGGGGACATGGGCGGCCGGTGGCAGGCAGACCGCGGTGTTCCCGGTCTCTGTCAGGCCGTAGATCTGGGCGAACTCGCAGTCCAGGACGGCGAGACTCTCCTCCAGCAGCGCCTCGGAGATCGGGGAGCCGCCGTACACGGTCTTGCGCAGGGTGGTGAAGTCCTCGGCGCGGACGCCGGGTTCGGTGAGCATCATGCGCAGCATGGCCGGGACCACGCAGGCGGTGGTGACGCCGAGGCCGCGGATGAGGTCCACGGCCCCCCGGGCGGCGAAGGCGCGCAGGGCGACGATCGTCGTACCGGCGTTGAGGTTCTGCGTGGCCCACCACAGACCGCCGACATGGAATCCGGGGATGCCGACCAGGGCGATGTCGCCCTCCCGCCAGTCGATCCAGTCCAGGTCCTCGCTCGCGAGGGCGTCGCGGATCGCGAAGAAGCTGCGGTGCGCGAGTACGACTCCCTTGGGGAGCCCGGTGGTGCCGCTGGTGTAGAGCTGCGCGACCGGAGTGTCGGGGGTCGCCTCGAACTCCGTTTCGCTGTCGGGGTGTTCGGCGCGCCAGCCGGTGATCGAGTCCACCGGGACGACGGTCCCCGGAGGCCGGGTGGGCATGGCCTGCACGATCGGCGCGAACTCGCCTTCGAGGAACAGCAGTCGGGTGCCGGAGTCCTGGAGGATGTGGCTCACCTCGGGCGCGGCGAGCCGCCAGTTGACCGGGACCAGCACGGTACCGGTCTTGGCGCAGGCGAACAGCGCCTCGTAGTAGTGCTCGGACTCCTTCCCCAGGTAGGCGACCCGGTCGCCCTCACGGAGGCCCGCGGCGCGCAGGGCGTGCGCCATGCGGTTGCTGCCGCGGTGCAGTTCCCCGTACGTCAGGGTGCGGCCCTCGCAGAGCACCGCGGCGGCCTCGGGCTGCCGGGCGGCGTGGAAGCGGGTGGTGTGGACGAGGGTGCTCAGTTCTGGGTGGTGGAGTCTCGCGCCCCGGGGCCGCGGCGCCGTGGTCGTCTCCATGGGCGGTCTCCCTTCGATGGGTGGTTCAGGGGACGTCGACAGATGATTCAAGGGACTTCGACGAGTGGTTCAGGGGATGTTGATGAAGGCGAGGGTGGCCTCGCCGTCGCACCGGCCGCCGTGGGCGTCCCGGTAGCGGAAGACGGTCGGGGCGTGGAGGAAGGGACCGGCCGCGCCGGAGGTGCGCCGGGTCACGGAGCGGAACTCCATCTCCCCCGTGAACCGGCGGGGTTCGACGGGCCGCCGGAAGTTCGCCGCGAAGCGGGCGATGAGGATGTCCGGGAGCTGATGGCGCCAGAAGTCGTCCAGGGTCCAGTCCTCGAACCCGGTCAGCAGTCCCTCTTTCACGGACTTGGCGACCAGGTAGTACATCATCTGGTTGTAGGCGATGTTGACCTCGACCGAGTTCAGATGGCCGGTGTCGTCGATGTAGCAGGACTCCGGGATCGCGAACGCGCAGCGGGCGGAGGAGAGTCCGTCGGACGCCGTGACCTCGGCGGACCTCAGGTACGTGCAGTGCTCCTTGTAGGGCGCGAGGACGCGGGCCAGGAGTTCCTCGTCGGTGGGGTACGACCGTTGCGGCGGGGCGGTGGGGCGGTCGGCGGCGGGCGCGGTCATGCGGCGCGCATCCCGTCGTACAGTGCCCGCTCGTCGTGCACGGTGACCCGGTAGGAGACGGTGGGCTCCGGGGTGGTGGTGTGGCGGGCCCGGTGGATGAGGCTGCGGTTGTCCCAGACCAGCAGGTCGCCCTGCTCGAAGCTCTGGAGGTGGATGCCCTCGTGGGCGAAGGTGTCGTCGAGCTGGCCGGTGGCTTCGAAGAGGCGGTCCAGCAGCTTGCCTTCGAGCGGTTCGCCGTCCTGGCCCTCGATGCCGACGGTGAAGCCCTCGCTGACGTAGAGGACCGTTTCCCCGGTCATCGGGTGGGTGAAGGCGGTGGGCCGCACGACCGGCGGGGTCCTCGTCTCGACCTCCTCGATGATCTCGGAGAGGGGGCGGTAGACGTCCTGCGGCCGGATCTTGAAGTACTTGCGCACGGAGTGCCGGCAGCGCGTTCCCTTGACCGCCGCTCTCAGCTCCTCGGACAGCCGCTCGTACGCGCTGCCCATGTCGATGAAATAGGTGCCGCGGTTCTTCTCCGGGATCACCTGCGGGTAGATCAGGGTGAGGCCGAAGGGGTCGGGCATGAACTGGTAGTCGGCGTGCCAGAACTTGCCCGTCTTCGGCACGCCTATCTGCCTGCCGTCCTCGGGGACGTTGGAGGAGACGAACACCTCCGGGACGTCCGGGTGCCGGTACATCGGTTCGTAGTACGTCTCGGGTCGGCCAAGGCGCCTGCCGAGGGCGAGGAACTGGGCGGGAGTGAGGTCCTGCCCCTTCAGGATGGCGATCTTCTTCGTGTAGACAGTCCTCTTGAGGGCCTGGATGTCGGCTTCGGAGGCCGTGATGTGGTCGAAGTCCTCGACGGTGACGCCGAGCGCCGCGCCGGGCTGGTCCTTGATCTGCATGACTGCCGGTCCTTCCGGGTTTCGGTCGGGGTGCTGGAGGCTCAGACGGTGGTGGTGCGCCGGGAGTCGACGAGTTCGGCGATCTCGGCGAGGGTGCGGCTGGGTTCGAGTTCGTCGTCGCCGACGGTGACGCCCAGATCGCGGGCGATACGGATGCTGATCTCGACCGTGGTCAGGGAGTCGACGTCCAGCGCGCCGAGGGTGGCATCGGGGCGGATGAGGGCGGTGGGTATGTCGTGCAGGCCGACGATGACGGCGACGAGCCGGTCGTAGGTGGTCATGGTGTGATCCGTTCCGGTTGAGGGTTCAAGGTGAGCTCTGGCCAGGTCAGGAGGCAGGAACCCCAGGTGAGGCCGCCGCCGAAGGCGGTGAGCAGGAGGCGGTCGCCGGGCCGGATCCGATCGGCGGCCAGGGCGTCGGCCAGGGCGAGTGGTATGGAGGCGGCTCCCGTGTTGCCGCGGGTGTCGACGTTGGTGACACAGCGGTCCCGGGACAGGCCCAGGTCGTCGGCGACGGAGTGCAGGATGCGCAGGTTGGCCTGGTGGGGCACGAAGTGGTCGAGGTCGCCGATCGTCCATCCGGCGCCGGACAGCGCGGCGCGGGCGGAGGCGGCCATCCGGGTCACCGCGTGCCGGTACACCTCCTTGCCGCGCATCGCGAAATGCCGCTCGGCATCGGTGGGTCGACCGCGGGTGGCCCGCCGGCGGGAGCCACCCGCGGCGACCGTGATCAGGTCCTCGTGGGCGCCGTCGCTGCCGAGGTCGAAGTGGCCCACCACGCCCGGCTCGTCCGGGTCCCCGGCGCGCAGCACCACCGCTCCGGCGCCGTCCCCGAAGATGATCGCGTTGGCCCTGTCCAGCGGGTCGACGATGGTGGAGTAGGTGTCCGCGCCGATCAGCAGGACCCGTTCGGCGACGCCGGCGGCGATCAGCCCGGCCGCGGTGGCGAGGCCGTACACGAAGCCGGTGCACACCGCGCCGACGTCGAACGCCGCGGCTCCCGCCAGGCCGAGGCGGGTGGCGACCAGGGGTGCGGTGGCGGGGCAGGGCCGGTCCGGGGTCGTCGTGGCGACGATCACCGTGTCGGCCGTTCCGGTCCCGGCCGAGCGCAGTGCCCGCCGCCCCGCCTCGACCGCGA
>NZ_MUNF01000166.1 GCF_002154555.1 Streptomyces murinus | reverse complement strand
GCCCTCGAGGCAGAGGCGGCGAGCTAGCCGTGGCGCATCCCGTACTGGCCCTGGCCACCACCGCGGTGACCGCCGCCTCTGCCTCGAGGGCCGCGATCTCCGGGTGGTGCAGGTCGAACGCCGGGGATTCGCTGCGGATGCGGGGCAGAGTGGTGAAGTTGTGCCGCGGGGGCGGACAGGAGGTCGCCCACTCAAGGGAACGGCCGTAGCCCCAGGGGTCGTCCACGCCCACCGGCTCGGCGTACTTCGCGGTCTTCCAGACGTTGTAGAAGAACGGCAGGATGGACAGGCCGAGAAGGAACGAACCGATCGTGGACACGGTGTTGAGGGCGGTGAAGCCGTCGGTGGCCAGGTAGTCGGCGTACCGGCGTGGCATGCCCTCGGCGCCCAGCCAGTGCTGGACGAGGAAGGTGAGGTGGAAGCCCACCGTCAGCGTCCAGAAGGTGATCTTGCCGAGGCGTTCGTCGAGCATCTTGCCCGTGAACTTCGGCCACCAGAAGTGGAATCCGGCGAACATCGCGTACACGACCGTGCCGAAGATCGTGTAGTGGAAGTGGGCCACCACGAAGTACGAGTCGGAGACGTGGAAGTCCAGCGGCGGCGAGGCCAGGATCACGCCGGTCAGACCTCCGAAGACGAAGGTGATGAGGAAGCCGGTCGTCCACAGCATCGGGGTCTCGAAGCTGAGCGAGCCCTTCCACATCGTGCCGATCCAGTTGAAGAACTTCACCCCGGTCGGCACCGCGATCAGGAACGTCATGAAGGAGAAGAAGGGCAGCAGCACGCCACCCGTGACGTACATGTGGTGCGCCCAGACCGTGACCGACAGGCCGGCGATGGAGATGGTCGCGGCGATCAGGCCCATGTAGCCGAACATCGGCTTGCGGGAGAAGACCGGGACGACCTCGGAGACGATGCCGAAGAACGGCAGCGCCAGGATGTAGACCTCTGGATGGCCGAAGAACCAGAAGAGGTGCTGCCACAGCAGGGCGCCGCCGTTGGCCGCGTCGAAGATGTGGCTGCCGAACTTGCGGTCGCACTCCAGCGCGAACAGGGCCGCGGCCAGGACCGGGAAGACGATCAGGACCAGGAGCGCGGTCAGCAGCACGTTCCATACGAAGATCGGCATGCGGAACATGGTCATTCCGGGCGCGCGCATGCAGATGATCGTCGTGATGAAGTTGACCGCGCCCGCGATCGAGCCGAAGCCGGACAGCGCCACGCCCATGATCCACAGGTCGGAGCCGAGCCCCGGCGAGTGCACCGCGTCGGACAGCGGGGCGTACAGGAACCATCCGAAGTCCGCCGCGCCGTCGGGCGTCAGAAAGCCGCCCGCCGCGATCAGCGAGCCGAACAGGAACAGCCAGAAGGCCAGCATGTTCAGCCGGGGGAACGCCACGTCGGGCGCGCCGATCTGAAGCGGCATGATCCAGTTCGCGAAGCCGGTGAACAGCGGCATCGCGAACAGCAGCAGCATGATCGAGCCGTGCATGGTGAAGGCCTGGTTGAACTGCTCGTTCGTCATGATCTGTAGTCCGGACCGGGCCAGTTCGGCGCGCATCAGCAACGCCAGCACGCCACCGATCAGGAAGAACGCGAACGCGCAGACCAGGTACATCGTCCCAATCTGCTTGTGGTCCGTGGTCGTCAGCCACTGGATCCAGGTGGGCCGTGTGCGTCGTACAGCCGGCTGCCGCGCGCCGGCCCCGGTGACCTCGGCGCTCGGCCGCTCGGTCATCACCTTGTGTATCTGTGCCTCGTCCACCGGATGGCGTCCCTCCCAGCTGTGCATGTCGGAGCCGGCCGGGAAGCGCCACGCGTGCGGGTTGTGGACCCGGCGCTTCCCGGCCCGCCACATGATCGGCCCGGGGACACCCCTCGCCGATAGGGCCCAACAGGCCCGGGTACGGCCCTCGGTAGGGCCGGGTGGCCCCTCTTGCCTCGCGCTTACGGTCAGTGCCGGCGGTACAGCGGGGTGCCGAAGACCGCCCTGTCCCCGGGTACGACCGCGAGGTCCAGGCCGCGGTCCAGGCGCATCCGCAGCAGGGGGTCCCGGGCCAGGTCGGCGGCCAGGTCGCGCACCGCCGCCGCCAAGTTGTCCGCGGCGGCGGGCAGTTGGCCGTCCGTCTCGGCGGACGCCGGTACGACGACCAGCCGGGCGTCCGTGTCACCGGCGGCCGGCAGCAGATGGGCGCGGCTCACGGCGGGATGGCGGGCCAGGATCGCGCACAGGGCCGCGGCGATCTCGGGGTCGCGTGGCGGGGGCAGATGGGGGCGGCGTTCGGCGACCGCGCGCAGGGCGGCGCCGGAGAGTTCGTAGAAGACCGGGCCGGAGAGGTCGATCAGGAGGGTCTCGGCGCCCGCGTGCCAGGTGGCCTCGACCGCTTTGCACGCCGGGACCGGTGCGGGGCGGGCGTCGGGGCGCCAGCGGGCCAGCGCGTCGAGGCTGGTGAAGGCCGGGAGTCCGCGGCGGCCGTCGGGCAGGCGCAGGGTGGCGACCGCCATGTCGCTCGTCTTCTCGCCCTTGCGGCCGTCCGGGCCGGTCTCCGTCTCGCCGAGTACGGCGACGATCGGCACCAGCAGGCGGGCGTCCGCGAGCAGGGCGAGCAGTTCGGTCTCCGCCGTGCCGGAGGGGGCGGTGGACCAGGCGGTCAGGGCGGCGGCGAGACGGGGTTCGGGTGAGCCGTCGTCGCCCGCGAAGCCCGGGTCGGGGATGTTCTTGCGCTCCATTGCGCGACGCTAACCAGGGCGGCGCGGGGGGAGGGAGGGCCGGTCGGCCCCGGCCCGCCCGAAAGCCGGGTCAGAACAGCGACACCCAGTAGTCCCACCACCGCGTGGCGATCAGCATCACGATGCCCAGGTACCAGGTGAACGGCACCACCCAGTGGAACTCCAGCACGCCCGCCACCACCGCCCGGGGCGCGCGGATGACGCCGTGCATCAGGTTGTGCGCGGTGGTGTACCAGAACATGGCGATGGTGGCGGCCCAGGCCAGACAGCACCACAGGCACAGCGCGCCGATGTCGTACAGGGCCTGGCTCATCAGCCACATGCAGAAGCCCGCGCCGAACAACGTGCCCGCGTTCAGGCCGAGCCAGAACCAGCGCCGGAAGCGGGCGCCGGACAGCAGGGCGAAGCCGACGGTGACCACGACCGGGTAGGCGGCGAGGCCCAGCAGGGGGTTGGGGAAGCCGAAGACGGACGCCTGGGCGCTGCGCATCACGTCGGAGCAGGACAGCACCGGGCTGAGGTTGCAGGACGGGGTGAAGTGCGGGTTCTGGATCAGCTGGATCTTGTCGATCGTGATCACGAAGGAGGCCAGGATGCCGAGCGCGCCGGTCACGATCAGCAGCCAGGCGTAGGCACGGGAGGCGGTGGTCGTGGCCTCGGGCGGGATCGGCGGGCTGCTGCGCCGGTCCCGCTGCCGAGGGGTGGCGCCGGTGGTCGTGTCACTGGTCATCGGGCGTTCCGCCTTGCCGGTGGTGGTCGGGGGCCGACGGACCAGTGAAGTCAGGGCGGACAGGGGCGGACAAGGGCCGAACGGCCCGCGCGCGGGTGTTCGGGCCCCCAAGGGTCCCCAAGGGTCCCCAAGGGTCCCGAGCGTCGTTCAGCGGATCACGCCAGCGACAGGAACAGCCGCTCCATCCGCGCCTTCATCGCCTCCGCGTCCTCCCCGTTCTTGCGACCCGACTCGATGTCGGCCACGCACTGCTGAAGTCCCGTGGCGATGATCGCGAAACCGGCGCGGTCCAGCGCCCGCGAGGCGGCGGCCAGCTGGGTGACGACGTCCTCGCAGTCCCGGCCCTCCTCGATCATCCGGATCACCCCGGAGATCTGGCCCTGCGCACGCCGCAGCCGGTTCAGGACCGCCTTCAGGGACGCGCCCTCAAGCTCCAGTTCCACGCTCACTCCTCGAAAAATACCCCTAGGGGTACTGTACGTCCGGGTTCGGGGCAAAGGCGAGCGCCTGTGACCGCCGTAGGGCAGAAGTTCTAGGCTTCCCTCTGTGAACTTCTGGTCGATCTATCAGCATGGCTTCGCGCGCGTCGCCGCGTGCACGGGCCACACCGTCATCGCCGACCCCGGCGCCAACGCCGAATCGGTCCTGCGCCAGGCGCGCCGGTGCGCCGAGGAGGGCGTCGCCGTCGCCGTCTTCCCGGAGATGGTGCTGTGCGGCTACTCGATCGAGGACCTGCTGCTCCAGGACCCGCTGCTCGACGCGGTCGAGACGGCCCTGGCTGAGGTGGTCGCCGGTTCCGCGGACCTGCTGCCGGTGCTGGTCGTCGGCGCCCCGCTGCGCCACCGCAACCGGATCTACAACTGCGCGGTCGTCGTGCACCGCGGCAGGGTCCTCGGCGTGGCCCCGAAGTCGTACCCGCCGAACTACCGGGAGTTCTACGAGCGCCGCCAGATCGCCGGGGGCGACGACGAGCGCGGCGGCACCATCCGGATCGGCGGCGCGGACGTGCCGTTCGGCGTGGATCTGCTGTTCGCGGCGGACGACGTGCCGGGCCTGGTACTGCACGCGGAGATCTGCGAGGACATGTGGGTGCCGGTGCCGCCGAGCGCGGAGGCGGCGCTCGCGGGGGCGACCGTGCTGGCGAACCTCTCCGGCAGCCCGATCACCGTCGGCCGCGCCGAGGACCGCAGGCTGCTGTGCCGCTCGGCCTCCGCCCGCTGCCTGTCCGCGTACGTCTACGCGGCGGCCGGTCTCGGCGAGTCGACCACCGATCTGTCCTGGGACGGCCAGACGATGATCTACGAGAACGGGGTGCTGCTGGCCGAGTCCGAGCGCTTCCCGCTCGGCGAGCAGTTCGCGGTGGCCGACATCGATCTCGACCTGCTGCGGCAGGAGCGCAGCCGGATGGGCAGCTTCGACGACAACCGTCGTACCCATGCCGCGCGCACCGGCGACTTCCGCACGGTGTCCTTCCTGCTGGACCCGCCGGTCGCCGCCGATCTGGGGCTGCGGCGCCGCGTGGAGCGCTTCCCGTTCGTGCCGGCCGACCCGGACCGGCTCGCCCTGGACTGCTACGAGGCGTACAACATCCAGGTCGAGGGGCTCCAGCAGCGGCTCGGCGCGATCGGCGGCCCCAAGGTGGTCATCGGCGTCTCCGGCGGTCTGGACTCCACACACGCGCTGATCGTCGCCGCCCGCGCGATGGACCGCGCCGGGCGCCCGCGCAGCGACATCCTGGGCTTCACCCTGCCCGGCTTCGCCACCAGCGACCACACCAAGGACAACGCGCACCGGCTGATGCGGGCGCTCGGCATCACCGCGGCCGAGCTGGACATCACGCCGACCGCGCGGCTGATGCTCAAGGAGATGGACCATCCCTTCGCCGCCGGCGAGCCGGTGTACGACGTCACGTTCGAGAACGTCCAGGCGGGCCTGCGCACCGACTACCTGTTCCGGCTGGCCAATCAGCGCGGCGGCATCGTGCTCGGCACCGGTGATCTCTCCGAGCTGGCGCTCGGCTGGTCGACGTACGGCGTCGGCGATCAGATGAGCCACTACAACGTCAACTCCGGTGTGCCCAAGACGCTGATCCAGCACCTGATCCGCTGGGTGATCAGCAGCGAGCAGTTCGACGCGGAGACCGGCGAGATCCTCGCCGCGATCCTGGACACCGAGATCAGCCCGGAGCTGGTGCCGGGCGAGGAGATGCAGTCCACCGAGTCGAAGATCGGCCCGTACGCGCTGCACGACTTCACCCTCTTCCAGGTGCTGCGCCACGGCTTCCGGCCCTCGAAGATCGCCTTCCTGGCCTGGCACGCCTGGCACGACGCGGCGTCGGGTGCCTGGCCGCCCGGCTTCCCCGAGGCCAAGCGGGTGGCGTACGACCTCGCGGAGATCGTGCGCTGGCTGGAGGTCTTCTGCCGCCGCTTCTTCGCGTTCGCCCAGTTCAAGCGCTCGGCCATGCCGAACGGGCCCAAGGTCTCGGCCGGCGGCTCCCTCTCCCCGCGCGGCGACTGGCGGGCCCCGTCGGACGGCAACGCCCGGGTGTGGCTCGCGGATCTGGCGCGCTTCGACTTCGAGAAGGCGGCGGCCGAGGCAGGGAAGACGGCGGAACAAGTCGAGAAGACGGCGGCCGAGGCCGGGCTGACGGCGGCCGAGCGCTGACGGGCACCGCCCACAGGGCAGGCCGAACTCCGGTGTGCGACACGGGCGTTCGGCCCGCCCTGGAACCAGTCTTCTTCCTGAGGCAGTCTTTCCCTTCGTGGCGAGCGTTCCGTTTCAAGGGGGACCCGGCGCACCCCATATGGTGGTGTGCGGGGACGACGGGCTTGCGCACCGGCTGGCGGCCGAGTTGCGCGGGGTGTACGGCGAGCAGGTGACCCTGGTGGTGCCGCCGGCCGAGCGCGCGGCGAGAGGGCCGGTGGTCGGCCGGGCGCGGGCGGCCTCGGCGGCGCTGCTCGACCGGGTGGTCAACGCGGCGGTCGGCGGTCGGCCCGCCGCGCCGGGTGCGGCGGCCACGGCGGCCGCGGCCGTCGGCGAACCTGTGCTGGAAGCCGTGGAGTTGACCGAGGCGGTGCTCGCCGCGGCCGGGGTGGAGCGGGCCACCGCGCTCGCGCTGGTGCACGACGACGACGAGACCAACATCCGTGCCGCGCTCACCGCCCGCCGGCTCAACCCCCGGCTGCGGCTCGTACTGCGGCTCTACAACCGGCGGTTGGGCCAGCACATCGAGGAACTCCTCGACCAGGCGGCCGCGTTGGCGTACGACGGCGGGGGCGACGCGGAGGTGGAGGCGTCGACGACCGTACTGTCCGACGCCGACACCGCCGCGCCCGCGCTGGCCGCGACCGCGCTCGCGGGCACCAGCAAGGTCGTACAGACCGAGGGCCTGCTGCTGCGGGCGGTGGAACGGCCGCTGCCCGCCGACACGGGCCTGCACACCCTCGCCCTGCTGTCGGTGAGCGACCCCACCGGCGGGGACCAGGAGCCGCGGCTGCTGCCGGCCGACGAGGAGGTGCGGGGCGCAGCCGGGCGGACCGCGATCGTGCTGGAGCAGGTGTCCACGGCGGGCGGTCCCGAGTCGGCGGCGCGCGGGGCGGGGGTCATTCCCTGGCTCAACTCGCTGTTCTCGCGGCGGCTGCGGTGGTCGCTGGCCGGTCTGGTCGGCTGTGTGCTGGCGCTGGCGATCGCCCTGTGGGCGGTGACCGGGATCCATCCGGTGCGGGCCTTCTACCTCACCCTGCTCGACATGTTCGCCATCGACGACCCGGCGGTCGGCGCGCCGCTCGGCCGCCAGCTGCTCCAACTCCTGTCCGCGCTGGTGGGGTTGCTGCTGCTGCCGGTGCTGCTGGCCGCGGTCCTGGAGGCGCTGGGCACCTTCCGCACCGCCACCTCGCTGCGCAGGCCGCCGCGCGGACTCGGCGGGCATGTGGTGCTGCTGGGGCTCGGCAAGATCGGCACCCGGGTGCTGACCCGGCTGCGGGAGCTGAACGTGCCCGTCGTCTGCGTCGAGTCCGACCCCGAGGCACGGGGGCTCGCCACGGCGCGGCGGCTGCGGGTGCCGGTGGTGCTCGGGGACGTCACCCAGGAGGGGGTGCTGGAGTCCGCGAAGATCCACCGGGCGCAGGCCCTGCTCGCGGTGACCAGCGCGGACACCACGAATCTGGAGGCGGCGCTGTACGCGCGGACGGTACGCCCGGATCTGCGGGTGGTGCTGCGGCTGTACGACGACGACTTCGCCACGGCGGTCTACCGGACCCTGCGTGCCGCCTATCCGGGCGCCCTGACCCGGAGCCGGAGCGTGACGCATCTGGCGGCGCCCGCCTTCGCGGGGGCGATGCTCGGCCGGCAGGTGCTCGGCGCGGTGGCGGTGGAGCGGCAGGTGCTGCTGTTCGCCGCGGTCGACGTGGACGGCCATCCGATGCTGGAGGGCCGCACCGTGGACCAGGCGTTCCGCCCCGGCTCCTGGCGGGTGCTGGCG
>NZ_MUNF01000165.1 GCF_002154555.1 Streptomyces murinus | reverse complement strand
GGATGGCCGAAGAACCAGAAGAGGTGTTGCCACAGCAACGCGCCGCCGTTTGCCGCGTCGAAGACATGCGCACCGAATTTACGGTCCGCCTCCAGGGCGAACAGCGCGGCGGCGAGCACCGGGAAGGCCAGCAGGACCAGCACACCGGTCAGCAGCACGTTCCACACGAAGATCGGCATACGGAACATCGTCATGCCCGGAGCGCGCATGCAGATGATCGTGGTGATGAAGTTGACCGAGCCGAGGATCGTGCCGAAGCCGGACATGGCCAGACCCATGATCCACAGGTCGGAGCCGACATTGGGCGAGAACACCTCGCTGTGCAGGGGCGCGTAGGAGAACCAGCCGAAGTCGGCCGCGCCGTCCGGCGTGAGGAAGCCGCCCACCGCGATGAGCGAGCCGAGCAGGTACAGCCAGTAGGCGAACATGTTCAGCCGCGGGAAGGCGACATCGGGGGCGCCGATCTGGAGCGGCATGATCCAGTTGGTGAATCCGGCGAACAGCGGTGTCGCGAACATCAGCAGCATCACGGTGCCGTGCATCGTGAACAGCTGGTTGAACTGCTCCTTGGAGACGATCTGGAGCCCCGGGCGGGCCAGCTCGGCGCGCATGATGAGCGCCATGAGGCCGCCGATCAGGAAGAACGCGAACGACGTCGCCAGGTACAGCGTGCCGATCGTCTTGTGATCGGTGGTCGTCAGCCAGCTCACCACGACTTTGCCGGGCTGCTTGCGCCGCACCGGCACCTCACTGTCGTAGGTGTCGGCCGGCCCCTTGGGCTCGTTCAGAATGCTCACAGCTGGTACGCCTCCCGGCGCTCGCAGGTTCGCCGACGTCAGTCATCCGACATCCTTGCGGCACCGGGTCGGCCGCCGGACCCCTCGGCGGCCGGGACGCGGCCGAACGGCTGACGCTCGCACCCGAACGGAGCATCCGGACACCCCGATCGGAGCAACGGGGCGGCGGGGCGGGCCGGGCGCTCAGGGGGAGTGGTTGGCGAAGGTCGCCAGATATGTGCCGTAGAGCAGCGAGAAGGCGGTGAGGTATCCGCACAGCCTGCGGGTGGCGTCGGGGTCGGTGCGCCACCGGTGGACCAGGGCCTGTGCCGCGGGGATGAGCAGTGGGAACGCCGGCAGCAGGAAGCGCGGCTTGGACTCGAAGGGGCCCGAGACCAGCACGACCGGCAGCAGCAGCGCGGCGGTGTACAGCAGCAGTGCCAGGGGGACGCGCTCCCGGCACAGCCGGACGAACAGATGGACGCCGACCGCCACGACCACCAGCGCCACCGGGTAGATGACGCCGTCGGTGAGCGGCACCGTCGCAAGGAAGCGGAGGGTGCCGAGGCCCCCGTCGAAGCGCGACTCCCAGGCGCTCTGCACCTGGAAGTAGCCGCGCAGCAGGGCCCCCGTGCGATGCCCCACCAGCAGCAGGTACGCCGTCCAGCCGAGCGGGGCGGCCAGGGCGCCGGCCCACAGTCCGAGCGGCACACGCCCCCGGTGCCGTACGACCTCGAAGGAGGCCACGCCGAGGACGGCCGCGGCGGCGGCGTAGCCGTTCGGCCGGGTCAGGCCCGCGAGCGCGGCGAGCGCGCCGGCCGCGAGCCAGCGTTCGTCCAGCAGCGCGTACAGGCACCAGACGGCGAGCGCGATGAACAGGGGCTCGGTGTAGGCGAGGGTGAGGACGACGGAGTGCGGCAGCGCGGCCCACAGGGCGACCATCGCGGTGGCGACCGCGCGGCCGTACAGCCGGTGTCCGATCGCGTAGACGCCAATGGCGGCCAGCGCCGTCGCGGTCCAGGCGATCAGCAGCGCCGCCACGCCCGGGGTCAGCAGGGGGATCCAGTCGAGGGCCCGGACGAGTCCCGGGTAGAGGGGGAAGAACGCCCAGTCGGTCTGCACCGCGCCGGAGTCCGTGATGTGCACCCGGGTGCCGTAGCCGTGCGTGGCGATGTGCAGGTACCAGAC
This sequence comes from Streptomyces murinus, assembly GCF_002154555.1. GTDB lineage: Bacteria > Actinomycetota > Actinomycetes > Streptomycetales > Streptomycetaceae > Streptomyces > Streptomyces murinus. Next base: position 4,751 of record NZ_MUNF01000165.1, on the reverse strand, counting down.
GGAGTCCCATGAGTGGGCCAGGCCCTTGAGTATCGAACGGCCGGTGAGCAGGTTCACCACGACGACGAGGACCGCCCCCGCCAGCCGGACGCCGCCGAAGAGGACGAGCGCCCGCTGGACGCCGGGTGGCCAGGTCCGCCGCTCGCGCCCTTCCAGGGGCGGACCGGGCCGTTCGAGGGCGGGGGCAGCGCCGTGTCGCGGGGAGAACGTACTCACCCCCTGACCTTGAGCGGAGCCGCACGTACGTGCAATGGGGCCACGCCGATCAAGTCACTTCTGTCTTGTTTTACCTGCTGGTCAGAGCGTCGTACCGGGGAAAACACAAGACCATACGCACCTGTCGGTCCCGGTTCGCGCGGGTCATCCTGGAAGGGCGGTTCCACCCCGGGCCGCGACCCTCGGAAGGAGTCCTTGTGGACGGCTGGTACGTCGACGACCGCTGCACCAACTGCGATGTCGCCCGGCAACTGGCGCCGGACCTGATCGACGAGGAGAACGGCACGTCCCGGATCGTGCGGCAGCCCGAGACCGAAGAGGAGAACCGGCGCCTGCACGCGGCCGTCTTCGCCTGCCACACCCGCTCGATCCGCCCCACCACCGGACAGCCCGACCAGACGCTCGACCCGTTCCCCCTGGCCCTGGACGACGGCGTGCTGCTGTGCGGCCACAACTCGCCGCGCACCGCGGCCGCCAACGCCTATCTGCTGCGCCGGCCCGACGGCACCCAGATGATGATCGACACCCCCCGCTGGAGCCGCGCCCTCGCCGACCGGTACACGGCCCTCGGCCGGATCACGGACGTCCTGCTCACCCATCGCGACCACGCCGCCCACGGCCGCCGCTGGGCCGACCACCTCGGCGCCCGGCTGTGGATCCATGAGGGCGACCTCGACGCCGCGCCCGACGCGGACCAGGTGATCCGGGGCCTCGACCCGGTGGAGATCGGCGCGGGCGTCACCGTGCACCCGCTGCCCGGCCACACCCGGGGCAGCGTGCTCTACCTCGCGGACGACCGGTACTGCTTCACCGGCGACAGCTTCTACTGGTCCCGCTCGCTTGGCGATCTCGCCGTCGCGGACAGCGTGACCTGGTACTCCATCGAGGAGTTGGCCGCCTCCCTGGCGCGTACGGCGGACCGGCTGCGCTTCGAGTGGGTGCTGCCGGGCCACGGCGACCGCAGGCGTCTGCCCGCCGCCGAGATGTCCCGCAGGCTGCGCGCCCTGACCGAGCGCACGCTGACGCTGCGCCCGCGTCCCGTCGACTTCGCGGCCGTACGGTGGTGAGAGGAGCGGTGTTCGAGAGCGGGAGGTCACCGTGCGACTGGCGGAGTTTCTGACCCGGGTCCAGGACCGCGGGGAGTACCGGAGCCAGGAGGAGGCCGAGCACGTCAGCGAGGCCGTGCTGTGGACGCTGGCCACCCGGATCACCCCGGAGGAGGCCGACGAGCTGGCGGCGCGGCTGCCCGCGCCGCTGGACGAGGCCCTGCACCGGGACCGGGGCTGCGCCGAGTCCTTCGGCCGGGAGGAGTTCCTGCGGCGCGTGGCCCAGCAGACGGGCGCCCGGCCGCGCACGGCGGAGTGGGACGCGGGCGCGGTGCTCTCCACCGTCGCCGACTCGGTCTCCGGTGGCGAGCTGGACGATCTGCTGGCCCGGTTGCCGGTCACCTACGCGGAGCTGTTCGGGAGGCCGGGGCCGGGCTGAGCCCGAGGCCGCGTCGACTTCGAGGCCGACTGAGTCCGAGGCCACGTCGAGTCCGGGGCCGGCTTCGGGAGCGCGCCGAGTCAGGGGCCGCCTCACCGTCCGTGCGTCTCCAGGTCCCGCTCCCGCACCTCCTCTTCCGCTAGGGCCCGCAGCCGCTCGTCGCACCACCGCCGGGCCGCGGCGGAGACCTGGGCCAGCGCGCGCGGATCCTCGAAGAGATGGGTGGCGTCGGGTACGACATGCAGGGCGTGCGGGGCCCGCAGCCGCCGGGCCGCGTCCTGGTTGAGCCGTAGGATCTCGTGGTCCTGCCCGCCGACGACCAGCAGCACCGGTGCCTGGACCTGCTCCAGCGCGTCGCCCGCCAGATCGGGCCGCCCGTCCCGGGAGACCACGGCCAGGACGCGCTCGGGCCGCTCGGCGGCGGCCGTCAGCGCGGCGGCGGTACCGGTGCTCGCGCCGAACAGCACCACCGGCGTCCCCCGGGTGTCGGGCTGTTCCGCGAGCCAGTCGATCGCCCCCACCAGCCGGTGCGCCAGGAGCGGGATGTCGAAGCGGTGGTCGGCGTTCAGCGCGTCGTGCCGCTCCTCCCGCTCGCTGAGCAGATCGAGCAGCAGCGTGCCGTACCCGGCCGTGCGCAGCTCGGCGGCCACGGTCCGGTTGCGGGTGCTGTGCCGGGAGCTGCCGTTGCCGTGCGCGAAGAGCACCACCGCACGCGCGGATGCCTGGACCACGAGGTCGCCGTGGAGCGCGGCGTCGTCCATGCGGACGAGAACCATCTCGGAGATCATCGGCATCAACCCTTCCCGGGGCGCCGTTCCCGCCGAGCGTTACGGCCCGGATGTCCCACCTCCCATGATGCCCACGGGACCCGGCCCCCGGCACCCGCAGAGCCGGGGCCTTCGCCGATCACCGTCACCAGCCGGTCAGCAGCAGATGATTGAGGAGCAGCGCGAGCACCGCCTGGGCGGCGAGCCAGGGCCGGGGGCGGGGGAGCAGCGCGCAGGCGGGCAGCAGCCACAGCGCGAAGGGCAGCCAGATCCGCTCGGTCTCGGCCTTGCTCATGCCGGACAGGTCGGCCACCAGCAGGGCGAGCAGCGCGGCCGACACGAGGAGGGCGAGCCCGGCCCGGGAGCCGGTACGGCGGTGCAGGAGCACGGCGCCGGTGCGGCGCAGGCCCGCCGCCGTGGCCGGTCCGGTGATCAGCGCGGCGCACGCGAGATCGGCCCACACCCAGTAGCCGTAGGGGCGGATACCGCCCACGCCTTGGTAGTAGCGGATCGTCAGGAGCTGGTATCCGTGCCACCAGTTGAAACCGGCGAGCGTGAACACCACTGGAAAGACCGCGAGTCCGGCGAGCAGGGGCAGCAACAGGAAGGGCCGGGCGCGTAGTTCGCGGCGGGCGAGGAAGAGCACGGCGGCGCCGACGAGGGCGAAGAGCGTGAGGCCGTACGAGAGATAGCAGGTCAGTCCGAACAGCAGGCCCGAGCCGGCCGCCGCCCACGGGGAGGGGCGGGTCAGGGCGAGGGCGAGCAGGGCCACGGACCAGGCGGCGACCGCCGCGAAGTAGCCGTCGGCGGAGACGCCCTGCCACACCGCGGCCGGGGCCAGCATCGTGAACGGCGCCGCCCGCCGCGCGAGCGCCTCCCCGGCCAGGGCGCGCACCGCGATCAGCACCGCCACGCATCCGCTGGCGCCGACGACCACACAGAACATCCCGGCCCAGCCGCCGCCCCGCAGCCCGATCCGGTCGAGCAGGACGAAGGTCAGCGTGGCCGCCGGGGGGTGCCCCGCGACATGGGCGGGCCACGGATCCGGGGAGCCGCTGACGATGTGGTGGGTGAAGTCGCGCAGCGCGGCCGGGATGTCATGGAACCGGCCGATCACCCGGAGGTACTCCTCACGGGTGGTCAGCCGGCCCGCGATGCCCCGCTGCCAGCCGTCCACCAGCGCCAGTGACCCGATCCACGCCAGCGCGGTCGCCCAGGCCGCCGTGAGCAGCCCGCGCCAGGGCAGCCGGGCCGCGAGCACGGGCCCGTGGATCACGGTCGCCGCGGCCACGGCCAGTGCGGCGGGGGTGCCGGGGCCGAGGTGCGGGTCCCAGTCGGCGAACACCGGGGGCCAGTGCACGAACAGGGTGCGGTGGGTCTCCTGGATGTGGCGGCCGACCAGGACCGCCGCGGTCACGAGCAGGGCGGCGGCAGCGGCGGCGTACAGATCGCGGCGGGCGGCGCGGGAGGCGCCGGCGCAATCCGCGGCACGGCCGGGGGCGAGGTCTCGGTGGGGAGAACGGGTCACACCAAGACGCTAGGCCGGGCGGGCGGTTCCGGGCCGCCGTCCGGGCCGGACGTCAGGGTTTCGTCACCAGTCGTACCGCCTGTCCCGGACGTCTCGCGGCTTACGGTCAGGACATGCGTGACCAAGACCGCCTCCCCACCTCACCGGGTTTCTGGCGCAGTCCTCTGCGCGGCCCGTGGTTCACCTCGGTGCTCGGCCTCGTCCTCCTCGTCGGCATCACCGTGCTGTTCGTGACCGGCCTGGTGTCGTACGCCGCCTACAACCCGGGTCTGTCCCGGGTCAATGACACGACCCCGGACAAGGGGCTCCTGGGCTTCTATCTCTTCGCGTGGCCCACCGACCCGGTGTGGCTGTACCGCCTCACCCAGGGCGTCCATGTCACCCTGGGCATCACCCTGATCCCCGTCCTGCTGGCCAAGCTGTGGTCGGTGGTGCCGAGGCTGTTCGCCCTGCCCCCGGCGCGCTCCGTCGCCCACGCGCTGGAACGGATCTCCCTGTTGCTGCTGGTCGGCGGCGGCCTGTTCGAGTTCACCACCGGTGTGCTCAACATCCAGCTGGACTACATCTTTCCGGGTTCCTTCTACCCGCTGCACTTCTACGGCGCCTGGGTGTTCTTCGCCGCCTTCGTCGCCCATGCCGTACTGAAGACGCCCACCGCGCTGCGCACCGTGCGCCGGCGGCTGCGCGACGAACCCGAGGAGGGTGTCACCCCCGAGGCGGACACCCTGGTCCCCCCACGCCCCGATCGGCCGACC
>NZ_MUNF01000164.1 GCF_002154555.1 Streptomyces murinus | reverse complement strand
GCCGCCCGCGGGCGGCTACGGCTACCCCGGCTACCCGGCCGGCGGCGGCTACGGCTGGACCGGTATGCCGATGACCCCGCAGAACGGCATGGGCACCGCGGCGATGGTGCTCGGCATCCTCTCGATCTGCCTGTTCTGCCTGTACGGCGTCGCCTCCGTGATCCTGGGCATCCTCGCGGTGGTCTTCGGCGTCAAGGGACGGCGCCGGGCCGAGCGCGGCGAGGCGACCAACCACGGCCAGGCCCAGGCCGGTCTGATCATGGGCGTCATCGGGATCATCGTCGGCGTGGCCGTGATCGTGCTCCTCGCGATCGGCATCACCGCGGCGATCAACGAGGACCACTCCAGCTCCGATCCGTACTACGGCTCCCTGCACTCCGTCTCGGCGCCGGTGGCGGTGGCGGCGCGGGGCTGACCGCTCCGACCTCTGCCCGCCGAACCGCACGACCCGGTCCGGCGGGCATCGTCGTATCCAGCCTGCTGCCGCACCCAGCCCCCGGCCGCCTGCCGCGCCCGGCCTCCTGCCGCACCCGGCCCCCGGCAGCCCCCGGCCGCCTGCCGGACCCAGCCGCCTGCCGGACCCAGCCGCCTGCCGGGTCCAGACTCCGGCCGTGCTCAGCCACTTGCCGGACCCAGCCGCCCGCCGGGCCCAGACTCCGGCCGTGCTCAGCCACTTGCCGGACCCCGCCACCTGCCGGACCCCGCCGCCTGTCGTGTTCAGCCCCCGTCGTACAAAGGCCTGACCCCGCCGATCTAGCCCGCGGCCAGCTCCGCCCGTGCCGCCATCAGTGCGAAGCCCAGCAGATTCAGCCCCCGCCAGCGCTCCGGGTCCTGGGCGGCCTCGTCGTCCGCCGTCAGACCGATGCCCCACACCCGGTCCACCGGGCTCGCCTCGACCAGCACCCGCTCGCCCGTGTTCAGCAGGAACGCGCGCAGCGCGGGATCGGCGGCGAACTTGTGCACGCTGCCCTCGACCACGATCCGGAACCGCTCCTGCTCCCATATCGCCTCGTCGAAGCCGCGCACCAGCCGGCCCGCCTTCTTGGCCTGGGCCGGATGCGCCGCCGCGAGGACATGGCGCTCCGCCTCCGCGTCATCGAACAGCCGGGCCTTCGCGGCCATCATCCAGTGCTCCGCCGTCGCGTACCGCCTGCCGTCGACCACGAAGGGTGACGGCCACCACTGGCTCAGACAGCTCGCGCCGAGGGTGCCGTCCGGCCGGGGGCGGTGGCCCCAGAAGTGCAGATATTTGATCCGGGACCCCGCCCGGACCTCGCTGACCAGGGCCTCCAGCCCAGTGATCCTCCCCATGCACGCGAGTCTGACACGCACCACTGACACTCCGTCCGGCTTTTCCTCGCCCGACTCGACACCTGGTCGACAGATTCCGTCGCGTAACCAAAAGGCAACAACGGAATCACTTGTTGGAGGCTTATAGCTCTGTCAGGATCGGCACTCAAATCGAGCTGGAGCTACGCCACCCACCCCCGGGACGGGGGCGATCGGCGGAGGAGAGCGACATGCACAACCCGGGCACCGCCAGCCAGGAACGATTTCCCGCAGCGGACCGTTTCGCGGAAGGCGCTCAGTTCATCGCCGGCCGTCTGACCAAGGGCACCTCGGGGCGCCGCCACGCCGTGGTCGACCCGGCCACCGGCGACGAGGTGTACACCTACGACCTGGCCGGCACCGACGACGTCGACGCGGCCGTCGCCGCCGCGCGCGAGGCCTTCCCTGGCTGGTCCTCGGCCACCCCCGGTGAGCGCTCGGACGCCCTGCACCGCTTCGCCGCCGTGCTCGCCGACCGCGCCGAGGACTTCGCCCGCGCGGAGTCGCTCCAGTGCGGCAAGCCGCTCAAGCTCAGCCGCGAGTTCGACGTTCCCGGGACCGTCGACAACACCGCCTTCTTCGCGGGCGCCGCCCGGCACCTCCAGGGGCAGTCCGCCGGTGAGTACTCCGGCGACCACACGTCGTACGTCCGGCGCGAGCCGATCGGTGTCGTCGGGTCCATCGCGCCCTGGAACTACCCGCTCCAGATGGCCGCCTGGAAGGTGCTCCCGGCGATCGCCGCGGGCAACACCATCGTGCTCAAGCCCGCCGAGCTGACCCCCCTGACCTCGCTGCTCTTCGCCCAGGCCGCCACCGCCGCGGGCCTCCCGGACGGCGTGATCAACATCGTCACCGGCACCGGCAGGGAGGCCGGTGAGCACCTGGTCGGGCACCCCGATGTCGCCATGACCTCCTTCACCGGCTCCACCGGCGTCGGCAAGCGCGTCGCCGAGGTCGCCACCGCCACCGTCAAGCGGCTCCACCTGGAGCTGGGCGGCAAGGCACCGTTCGTCGTGTTCGACGACGCCGACCTGGACGCCGCCGTCAACGGGGCCGTGGCCGGCGCGCTCATCAACACCGGCCAGGACTGCACCGCCGCCACCCGCGCCTATGTCCAGCGGCCGCTGTACGAGGCGTTCGTGGAGCGCACCGCCGCCCTGATGGAGACCGTGCGGCTCGGCGACCCGTTCGCCCCCGGCACCGACCTCGGGCCGCTCATCTCGCACGCCCAGCGCGACCGCGTCGCCGGCTTCGTGGAGCGCGCCCGCGCCTACGCCCGCGTGGTCACCGGCGGCGAGGCCCCCGGCGGCGACCTGGCCAAGGGCGCCTACTACCGGCCCACCCTCATCGCCGATGCCGCCCAGGACAGCGAGATCGTCCAGTCCGAGATCTTCGGACCCGTACTGGTCGTCCTGCCCTTCGACACCGACGACGAGGGCATCCGGCTCGCCAACGACACCCCGTACGGCCTCGCCGCCTCCGCCTGGAGCGGCAGCGTCTACCGGGCCAACCGTGCCACCCGCGACATCAAGGCGGGCTGTGTGTGGATCAACGATCACATCCCGATCATCAGCGAGATGCCGCACGGAGGCTACAAGGCCTCGGGCTTCGGCAAGGACATGTCGATGTATTCCTTCGAGGAGTACACGCAGGTCAAGCACGTAATGTTCGACAACACGGCGGTGGCCCGCAAGGACTGGCACCGCACGATCTTCGGGGACCGGTAGAGCGACCCCTCGGCCGCGGGACCCCCGCCCGCGGTCCGCTCCGCCGGGAACGACGCCCGTCCCCTCCACCGGGCACCCCCTCCCCTCCCGAAAGGCCACCACGCGCATGGAGAGTTACGAGCCCGACCGCCTGACACCGGTCGAAAAGGCCGCCGTACGCCGGAGTTTCCGCAGCGGCAGGGCCGCGCTGACCCGCCGTTCGCTGCTGCGCGCCTCCGCCGGTGGCGCACTCGCGATCGGCGGACTCGGGACGCTGAGCGCCTGCGGCATACCCGCCGCGACCAAGAACCAGGGCGGTGTGTCCGCCGACGACCACTCGGCCACCGAGAAGGTCGTCAACTTCTCCAACTGGCCCGAGTACATCGACGTGGACGACTCGGGCAAGCACCACCCCACCCTCGACGCGTTCGCCAAGCGGACCGGCATCCAGGTCAAGTACACCGAGGACATCAACGACAACGACGAGTTCTTCGGCAAGATCCAGCCGGAGCTCGCCGCGGGCCAGGACACCGGCCGCGACCTGATCGTCCTCACCGACTGGCTGGCCGCCCGTATGATCCGGCTCGGCTACGTCCAGAAGCTGGACGCGGCCAATCTGCCGCACGCCTTCGCCAACCTCTCGGACCAGTTCCGCGACCCCGACTGGGACCCGGGCCGCGCCTACTCCTACCCCTGGCAGGGCATCTCCACCGTCATCGCCTTCAACAAGAAGGCCCTGGACGGCGTCGAGGTGAAGTCGGTCTCCGACCTCCTGGACAACCCCAAGCTCAAAGGCCGCGTCAGCTTCCTGACCGAGATGCGCGACACCATCGGCATGACCCTGCTGGACCTCGGCAAGGACCCGGCGAAGGTCACCGCCGACGACTACGACGCGGCCATCGCCCGCCTCCAGAAGGCCGTCGACAAGGGCCAGATCCGCCGCTTCACCGGCAACGACTACACCTCCGACCTGGCCAAGGGCGACATCGCCGCCTGCGTCGCCTGGGGCGGCGACATCGTCCAGCTCCAGGCCGACAACCCGGACGTCGGCTACCTCATCCCGGACAGCGGCTACATGACGTCGACCGACAACCTGTTGGTCCCCAACAAGGCGCGCCACAAGACGAACGCCGAGCGGCTCATCGACTACTACTTCGAGCCCGAGCCGGCCGCCGAACTCGCCGCCTACGTCAACTACGTGAGCCCGGTCGAGGGAGTCGTTCCCTACCTCGCCAAAATCGACAAGTCGGCCGCGAGCAACCCGCTGATCGTGCCCGACAAGGCCATGCAGGCGAAGTCCCACCCCTTCCGCGCCCTGACGCAGAAGGAAGAGACCGCCTACCAGCAGAAGTTCTCCAAGCTCACAGGGGCGTGACGACCACGATGACGACAGACAACAGCGGCGACGTCCGCCTCTCCGGTATCGGCAAGACCTACGGCGCCTTCACCGCCGTACACCCGCTGGACCTCACCGTGCCCCAGGGCTCCTTCTTCGCCCTGCTCGGCGCCTCCGGCTGCGGCAAGACCACCACCCTGCGCATGATCGCGGGCCTGGAGGAGCCGACCAGCGGCACCGTGCACCTCGGCGACCAGAACGTCACCCATCTGCCGCCGTACAAGAGGCCCGTGAACACGGTCTTCCAGTCCTACGCCCTCTTCCCGCACCTCGACATCTTCGAGAACGTCGCCTTCGGTCTGCGCCGGCGCGGCGTCAAGAGCGTCAAGAAACAGGTCGAGGACATGCTGGACCTGGTCCAGCTCGGCGAGCAGGCGCGCAAGAAGCCGCACCAGCTCTCCGGCGGCCAGCAGCAGCGCGTCGCGGTCGCCCGCGCGCTGATCAACCACCCCAAGGTGCTGCTCCTCGACGAGCCGCTCGGCGCCCTCGACCTCAAGCTGCGCCGCCAGATGCAGCTGGAGCTCAAGCGCATCCAGACCGAGGTCGGCATCACCTTCATCCATGTCACCCACGACCAGGAGGAGGCCATGACCATGGCCGACACGGTCGCGGTGATGAACGGCGGCCGCGTCGAACAGCTCGGCGCCCCCACCGACCTGTACGAGAACCCGCGGACCACCTTCGTCGCCAACTTCCTCGGCACCTCCAACCTGATCGAGGCCGAGGTCGACACCAGGAGCGGCGAGGACATCGTGCTCAAGGCCGCCGGCGACAAGCTGGTGCTGCCCGCCGCCCGATGTAGCGCCCCCGCCCCGGCCGGCGGCAAGGTGCTGGTCGGCATCCGCCCCGAGAAGATCGCGCTCGCCCACGCCGACGACGCGGGCGGCATCCCCGAGGGCCGCAACCGCCTCACCGGCAAGATCGCCGACGCCAGCTTCATCGGCGTCTCCACGCAGTACGTCATCGACAGCCCGGCCTGCGCCGAACTCTCGGTCTACGTCCAGAACGTCGAGCGGGACGTCCGGCTGGTCCCCGGCGCGGACGTCGTCCTGCACTGGAGCCCCGCCCACACCTTCGGCCTCGACGCGGCCCAGGCCATCGACGCGGGCACCGGGGAAGAGGTCGCCGCCTGATGTCGACACTCACCGAGGCGCCCCCGCCGCTCGCCCCCGCCGAACCGACGGCGAAGCCCCCGCGCAAGCGCGGCCGGTTCACCCCGTACTGGCTGCTGCTGCCCGGCATCCTGTGGCTGGTCGTCTTCTTCGCGCTGCCACTGATCTACCAGGCCTCCACGTCCGTGCAGACGGGCTCCCTGGAGGAGGGCTACAAGGTCACCTGGCACTTCGCGACCTACTGGAACGCCTTCTCCGAGTACTGGCCCCAGTTCCTGCGGTCCATCTTCTACGCCGCCGGCGCCACCGTGCTGTGCCTGCTGCTCGGTTACCCGCTGGCCTACCTGATCGCCTTCCGCGCGGGCCGCTGGCGCAACCTGATCATGATCCTGGTGATCGCGCCGTTCTTCACCAGCTTCCTGATCCGCACCCTGGCCTGGAAGACGATCCTCGCCGACAACGGCCCGGTCGTGCACGCGCTCAACTCGCTGCACATCCTGGACCTCACCAACTTCCTCGGCTGGACGGCAGGCGACCGGGTGCTGGCCACCCCGCTCGCGGTGGTGTGCGGACTGACGTACAACTTCCTGCCGTTCATGATCCTGCCGCTGTACACCTCGCTGGAGCGGATCGACGGACGGCTGCACGAGGCGGCCGGCGATCTGTACGCCAGGCCGTCGACCACCTTCCGCAAGGTGACCTTCCCGCTGTCGATGCCGGGCGTGGTCTCCGGCACGCTGCTGACCTTCATCCCGGCGGCCGGTGACTACGTCAACTCCGAACTCCTCGGCTCCACCGACACCCGCATGATCGGCAACGTGATCCAGACGCAGTTCCTGCGCATCCTGGACTATCCGACGGCGGCGGCCCTCTCCTTCATCCTCATGGCCGCGATCCTGGCCATGGTGACGATCTACATCCGCCGGTCCGGGACGGAGGACCTGGTCTAAATGCCCGTCGTCAACTGGCTCAAGCGCCATCTCGTCGTCATCGCGGGACTCTTCACCCTCGCGTATCTGCTGCTGCCCAATGTCATCGTCACGGTGTTCTCCTTCAACAAACCGAAGGGGCGCTTCAACTACCAGTGGCAGCAGTTCTCCCTGGACGCCTGGAAGCAGCCGTGCGGCGTCGCCGACATGTGCAACTCGCTGTCCATCAGCCTCCAGATCGCCGTCTGGGCGACGCTGGGCGCCACCGTCCTCGGCACGATGATCTCCTTCGCGCTGGTCCGCTACCGCTTCCGCGCCCGCGGCGCCATCAACTCGCTGATCTTCCTGCCGATGGCGATGCCCGAGGTCGTCATGGCCGCCTCGCTGCTCACCCTGTTCCTCAACATGGGCGCCCAGCTGGGCTTCTGGACGATCCTGATCGCCCACATCATGTTCTGTCTGAGCTTCGTCGTCACCGCCGTCAAGGCACGCGTGATGTCGATGGACCCGCGCCTGGAAGAGGCCGCCCGGGACCTGTACGCCGGGCCCGTGCAGACCTTCCTGCGGGTCACCCTGCCCATCGCGGCACCCGGAATCGCCGCGGGCGCGCTGCTGTCCTTCGCGCTCTCCTTCGACGATTTCATCATCACCAATTTCAACGCAGGATCGACCGTCACCTTCCCCATGTTCGTCTGGGGCTCGGCACAGCGCGGAACGCCCGTTCAGATCAATGTGATCGGCACGGCGATGTTCCTTCTCGCGGTGCTGCTGGTGCTCGTGTCGATGCTGATCAACAATCGCCGTAACAGTCAAAAGGCGTAAGCCGAACAAGCGCACAGCGGAAAATCGCACAGCGAAGATCCGCACCGCCGAAAAGCGCGAAAAGCTCTGTAGGGAGTTGAAATCATGGCCCCAAGCGCCATGAGTCGTGGCCAAGACAACTGGATCTCCGCTCTCTCCGAAGCCCAGCCGGTCCCGTACTGGCTGGAAGACCCCGGCAAGCCGGCGCCCGAGCCCGCCCTCACCGGCTCCGAGACCTGCGATCTGCTGGTCGTCGGCGGCGGCTACAGCGGACTGTGGACCGCGCTCATCGCCAAGGAGCGCGACCCGCAGCGGGACGTGGTCCTGCTGGAAGGCCGCGAGGTGGGCTGGGCCGCCTCCGGCCGCAACGGCGGCTTCTGCGCCGCCTCCCTCACCCACGGCCTGTCCAACGGGCTGACCCGCTGGCCCGAGGAGATCCACAAGCTGGAGGAGCTGGGCCGGCGCAACCTCGACGAGATCGAGGCGGCCGTCGCCCGGCACGGCATCGACTGCGAGTTCGAGCGCACCGGCGAGATCGACGTGGCCACCGAGACCTATCAGGCCGCCGAGCTGCGCGACTGGCACAGGGAACTCCAGGAGCGGGGCCTGGCGGACGGCATCGACTTCCTGGACGAGGCCGCCCTGCGCGCCGAGGTGAACTCCCCGACCTTCAAGGCGGGCCTGTGGGACCGCCGGGGCGTCGCCATGCTGCACCCCGCGAAGCTCGCCTGGGGCCTGAAGCAGGCGTGCGTCCGGCTCGGGGTACGGGTGTACGAGCACACGCCCGCGCTCACCCTGAAGCAGTACGGCGCCGGGATGGCGGTCCGCACCCCGTACGGCGCCGTCCGCGCCCGCAAGGTCGCGCTCGGCACCAACATCTTCCCGAGCCTGCTGCGCCGGGTGCGCTCGTACACCGTCCCGGTCTACGACTACGCGCTGATGACCGAGCCGCTGAGCGCGGAGCAGCTCGCGGAGATCGGCTGGCAGGGCAGGCAGGGACTCGGCGACAGCGCCAACCAGTTCCACTACTTCCGGCTGTCCGCCGACAACCGGATCCTGTGGGGCGGTTACGACGCCGTCCACCACTACGGCGGCCGGGTCCGGGCGGAGTACGACGACCGCCCCGAGACCTACGCCAAGCTCGCCGGGCACTTCTTCACCTGCTTCCCGCAGCTGGAGGGCACCCGCTTCACCCACGCCTGGGGCGGCGCGATCGACACCTGCTCCCGCTTCTCGGCGTTCTTCGGCACCGCCCACCAGGACAAGGTGGCGTACGCGGCGGGCTTCACCGGCCTCGGCGTCGGCGCGACCCGCTTCGGCGCGGACGTGATGCTCGACCTGCTGGACGGCGAGCGCACCGAGCGCACCGAGCTGGAGATGGTGCGCAAGCGGCCGCTGCCGTTCCCGCCGGAGCCGTTCGCCTGGACCGGTATCGCCCTCACCAAATGGTCGCTGGCCCGCGCGGACGCCCACGGCGGCCGCCGGAACCTGTGGCTGCGCACGATGGACAAGCTGGGCCTGGGCTTCGACAGCTAGTTCGCGTGACCCAGGTCACTCCCGGAGGGTCCCGAAACCCGCGTAATGCTCCGGTACGGCCTCCCTCTCTCCCCCCGAGGCGACGCGCGCGCGTCGCGCACCGAGGAGAGCGGGAGGCCTGTTCATGGGCGGGACGAAGACGGCGGTGGAGTGGCTGGCATCCGTGGCACCGGACCCCCGGGGGTGCCGCCGGGAGTGGGAGCGCAATCCGCACGGGGTCGCGCTGCTGCCCGCGGGCCGGGCCTGGGACGTGCTGATCCTGCCGGCCCATCTGGGCCACCCGACGCTGGACGTGCTGACCCGGATGCTCGGCAGGACCGGCCCGGTGCTCGCCGACTTCGGCGACAACCGGATCGGGTTCTTCGTGGCGCCGGGCACCGCGGAGCGCTGGCTGGGCACCGGGGTGCGCACCGCGGGGAACGGCACCTGGATCGTCGTACCGCATCCGGGCCGGGCGAGCCGCGGGGTGCGCTGGCTGGTGCCGCCGGACGGGTCCGGCACGCTGACCGACGCGGCGCTGCTGGAACTGGCGATGCACGAGGCGGCGGCACGGCTGGCGCTGGGGGCGGGGGAGGACGGGTAGCGCGCGCATGTCTTGACACCAGGATTGGTCTGGACCAAATTGAGTGCCGTTCCACCCTCCAACTCCCCCCTGCCCGGAGGTCTTCGTGGACCGCTCCAGACCCCTGCTCGCCCTCCTCGCGGCCACGGCCCTCGCCGTGCCCGGCCTCACCGCGCTCTCGTCGGCCGCCCGCGCGGCCGACGCGGACGTGCTCACGAACGGCGGCTTCGAGTCCGGCCTCTCCGGCTGGACCTGCTCCGCCTCCTCCGGTACGACCGTCAACTCACCTGTGCACAGCGGAAGTTCGGCGCTGCAAGCCACCCCGGCCGGCAGCGACGACGCCCAGTGCGCCCAGACGGTGAGCGTCCAGCCCAACTCCCAGTACACGCTGGCCGGTTACGTCCGGGGCTCGTACGTCTACCTGGGCGCGAGCGGCACCGGCACCACCGATGTCTCCACCTGGACCCAGTCGGCGCCGGACTGGCAGAAGCTGAGCACCACCTTCACCACCGGGCCCTCGACCACCAAGGTCACGGTGTACACCCACGGTTGGTACGGCACGGGTGCCTATGACGCCGACGACCTCTCGCTCACCGGCCCCGGCGGGGGCGGCGGCACCACCCAACCGCCCGCCGTACCAGCCGGGTTGACCGCCTCCTCCGTCACCTCCTCGTCCGTCGCCCTGTCCTGGTCGGCGGTGAGCGGCGCAACCGGGTACGCGGTCTACCGCGACGGCGTCAAGGTCCAGTCGGCGAGCGGGACTTCGGCCACCGTCACGGGGCTCACCGCCTCGACGGCGTACAGCTTCCAGGTCACGGCGGTCAACGACGCGGGGGAGTCCGCGAAGTCGGCGGCGGTGGTGGTGACCACGAGCACCGGCGGAACGGGCGGCGACCCGGGCGGCGGCTCCGCCGGGCTCCCGGCCCACGCCCTCGTCGGCTACCTCCACGCCAGCTTCGCCAACGGCTCCGGATACACCCGGCTCGCGGACGTCCCCGACAGCTGGGACGTCATCGACCTGGCCTTCGCCGAGCCCACCTCACCGACCTCCGGGGACGTGGAGTTCACCCGCTGCCCGGTCACGGACTGCCCGAACGCCGAGAGCGACGCCGACTTCAAGGCGGCGATCAAGGCCAAGCAGGCGGCCGGCAAGAAGGTGCTGATCTCCATCGGCGGCCAGAACGGCCAGGTCCAGCTGACCACCACGGCGGCCCGGGACGCCTTCGTCTCCTCCGTCGAGAAGATCATCGACACCTACGGCCTCGACGGCCTCGACATCGACTTCGAGGGCCACTCGCTGTCCCTGGACACCAATGACACGGACTTCAAGAACCCCACCACGCCCGTGATCGTCAACCTCATCTCCGCGCTGAAGACCCTGAAGGCAAAGTACGGCGCGAAGTTCGTGCTGACGATGGCCCCGGAGACCTTCTTCGTGCAGAACGGCTACCAGTACTACGGCACCGGCAAGTGGGGCGGCCAGGACCCGCGCTGCGGCGCCTACCTCCCGGTGATCTACGCCCTGCGCGACGACCTCACCCTGCTGCACGTCCAGGACTACAACTCCGGCCCGATCATGGGCCTCGACAACCAGTACCACTCCATGGGCGGCGCCGACTTCCACATCGCCATGACCGACATGCTCCTCACCGGCTTCCCGGTGGCCGGCGACCCGAACAACGTCTTCCCGCCGCTGCGCCCCGACCAGGTCGCGATCGGCATGCCCGCCTCCACCAACGCGGGCAACGGCTACGTCGCCCCGTCCGAGGTCACCAAGACCCTGGACTGCCTGACGAAGAAGACCGACTGCGGGTCGTACACCACCCATGGCACCTGGCCGGATCTGCGCGGCCTGATGACCTGGTCGATCAACTGGGACCGCTACTCGAACTGGGAGTTCCAGAAGACGTTCGACGGCTACTTCGGCTGAACCCCGGCAGCGCCCCGAGCGCGGTCAGCAGGGCCGCGCTCAGGCACCAGCTGCCCACCACGTCCAGCGGCCAGTGGTAGCCGTGCCGGACCAGGCCGTACGAGACGCCCAGGACCAGGACCGCGCAGAGCGCGAGGACGCTGCGGCGGGCTGTGCGGGTGCGGAGCCAGGGCAGCAGCAGGAGGGTCGCGGAGCCGTAGGCCACGGCGGCCGTCGCCGTGTGCCCGGAGGGGAAGTAGCCGGTGGCCGGGGGCACCACGGGGGTCCCCGGCCGGGCGATCCAGTCCTTCAGCGGCACCACGAGCGCCGGGAGCAGCGCCATCAGGACGGCGGCCGCGAGGGGCGGCAGCCACCAGCGGGCGTGCCCGGCGCCGCGCCCGCGCCACAGGGCGTACCCGGCGGCGACGAGCAGGACCGGGACGGCGACCTGGACATCGCCGAGGTCGGAGAGGAACTGCGCGAACCCGTCCGGCTGGACCAGGTCCCGGCTGAGCCGGGCGTCCGCGCGCAGCAGCGGGCCGTGGCCGACGACCTGCCAGGTGATCAGCAGGAAGAGGACGGCGGGGGCCGGGATGCCGAGGAGCAGGGCACGGCGGACGCGGCGGACGGGGTGCGACACGGGGGCCAGCTTGGCAGGCGGGCGCGCGAGGGGTCGTACCGGGGCCGTATTCGTGAGTGCGGCCGGGATGCGTGAGTGCGGCCGGGACGTGAGTACGGCCGGGATACGTGAGTGGGCCCGGAGAAGGAGGTCGGCCGCCCCGGAACAGGGGGGGGTGGTCACGGGGCGGCCGTCCGGACCGGAACGTCGCACGCCCCGGGGGGTTTGGGGCGGCGACCGTCCGATCGGTGAGGAGATCCCGGCGTCAGGCGCCGGTTGTGTGCGCGAAGGCACGACCAGGTCGAAGCTGGGGAGGCCTCGGCCCGAGGTCGCCCACGGTCCCCCGTGGACGGGGTGTATCTCTCATCTGGGTAGAACCTACGGCAGGCCGAGGCGCTTGGGCAGGCGGATTCCCGTCCCGACATGTACCCCGCACACCTTCTTCACACGGCCTGCCGCAGCCGGAAATCCGGAATCCCGGATACGGTCCGGGACCCGGATCTCAGAGACGGGCGAGCGCCTGCTCGACGACGTCCAGACCCTCGTTCAGCAGGTCCTCGCCGATGACCAGCGGGGGCAGGAAGCGCACCACGTTGCCGTAGGTGCCGCAGGTCAGGACCAGCACGCCCTCGGCGTGGCAGGCCTTGGCCAGCGCGGCGGTGGCCTCCGGGTTCGGCTCCTTGGTGGCGCGGTCCTTGACCAGCTCGATGGCGATCATGGCGCCGCGGCCGCGGACCTCGCCGATGACATCGAACTTCTCGGCCATGGCGGCGAGCCGGCCCTTCATGACCTCCTCGATGCGCTTGGCCCTGGCGTTGAGGTCGAGCTCCTTCATGGTCTCGATGGCACCGAGCGCACCGGCGCAGGCGACCGGGTTGCCGCCGTACGTGCCGCCCAGGCCACCGGCGTGCGCCGCGTCCATGATCTCGGCGCGGCCGGTCACCGCGGCGAGCGGCAGACCACCGGCGATGCCCTTGGCCGTGGTGATGAGATCCGGGACGATGCCTTCATCCTCGCAAGCGAACCACTGCCCGGTCCGGCAGAACCCGCTCTGGATCTCATCGGCGACGAAGACGATCCCGTTGTCGGCGGCGAACTGGCGGATCGCGGGCAGGAAGCCCTTGGCCGGCTCGATGAAGCCGCCCTCACCGAGCACCGGCTCGATGATGATCGCGGCCACGTTGTCCGCGCCGACCTGCTTGCTGATCTCGTCGATGGCCTGCTTGGCGGCCTCCGGGCCGGCGTTCTCCGCACCGGTCGGCCAGCGGTAGCCGTAGGCGACCGGCACGCGGTAGACCTCGGGCGCGAACGGGCCGAAGCCGTGCTTGTACGGCATGTTCTTCGCCGTCAGCGCCATGGTCAGGTTGGTGCGCCCGTGGTACCCGTGGTCGAACACGACGACGGCCTGCCGCTTGGTGTACGCACGCGCGATCTTCACGGCGTTCTCGACGGCCTCGGCGCCGGAGTTGAACAGCGCGGACTTCTTGGCGTGGTCACCCGGCGTCAGCTCGGCCAGCGCCTCGGCGACGGCCACGTAGCCCTCGTACGGGGTGACCATGAAACAGGTGTGGGTGAAGTCCGCGAGCTGGGCGGAGGCCCGGCGTACGACGGCCTCGGCGGAGGCGCCGACGCTGGTCACGGCGATACCGGAGCCGAAGTCGATCAGGCTGTTGCCGTCCACGTCCTCGATGACACCGCCGCCGGCGCGCGTGACGAAGACCGGCAGCGTGGAGCCCACGCCCTGGGCGACCACGGCGGTGCGGCGGGCCTGAAGCTCCTGCGACTTCGGGCCGGGGATGGCGGTGACGACGCGGCGCTCCTGCGGAAGTGCGGTCATGCGGGGCTCCTGGGGGTAATACGGACGCTTGCCTTCTTTTCTCGCAGGCTAAGGCGGGTGCGGGGAGGTGGGCATGCTCCATGTGGGCGTTGTGCGCTGCCGCGGTTGTCCGCGGTGGACATAGCGAGCGTACGACCGTCCGGCCCCCGCGGACAACCGCGGCAGCGCACAACGCCCACATGGAGCATGCCC
>NZ_MUNF01000163.1 GCF_002154555.1 Streptomyces murinus | reverse complement strand
AGTCCCCGATGGCGCCGCCCTCGAAGCCCCCGACGCAGAGCCACGACCCGGGCTCCGGCACCAAGCCGGGCTCGGCCTCCGGCACCAAGTCCGACGCCGCCCCGGTCTCCGACGTGAAGCCGCAGGGCGGCGCCATCGGGGACTCGCAGGTCGCCTTGGCCAGCGTGACCGTGCCCTCGACGTCCGCCACGTTCAGCTTCAACGGGTTGACGGAGACCTTGAGTTGGAGTGCGGTCGCGGCCGCCGTACGGGAGGTGGTGCTGCGCTGCGCGAGGTCGAGGCGGACCTCGCCGACGCCGGGCACCTTGACCTCGACCGGCCCCCCGGCGGTGACCGAGACCTTGCGGCCGAGGACGGTGACGGTGCCGACGATCTTCGCGTCGGCGACCGGGGCCCTGCCCGCCTCACAGGTGGCCTGCGCGGTGACGGTGTCCACCTCGATCAGGGACAGCAGGGGCAGGCCGGGGACGTGCAGCTTGGCGTGCACCAGACGGACGGAGCCCTCGGCGCGCCGGTCGGTGACGGTGGCCCGGGACTGGGCCACGTCCGCGCTGAGAACGGTGAACGGGTTGCCGCCGGACACCCCGTCGAGGCGGGCGGACAGGGCGGTTCGGTCGGCGCTCTGCGGTGCCTTCACCTCGTTGAGGGAGACGGCGAGCGGAACGTCGACGGACTTGTTGAGCAGAGAGACGTCAAGCCCGGTGTGCAGGACGGACGCGGTAGCGCGGCCGGGATTCTCGGACGCGTGCGCCGCGCCCACGCCCAGGACTGCGGGCGCGGTGGCCAGCGCGGTGACGGTCGCCGCGGCGGCCAGACGGCGCACGGGCATACGGAAGTTGGTGCTGTTCAAGGCGGTGGGACCCCCCACTTGAAATGCTTGGGACCCGTCAACCTTGTCGTCAGTGTGGGTGAACGGTCAGCAAACCTCGGTCACTTCACTCAAACGTGGAAATTCCGCACGCCTCTTCGAATCACCATGCACACGCGTTCCCTCGCCCGCCCGTCGGCGCTACTCCACCACCGCCCCGTTCAGCACCACCCGGCGCGGTGCGGCCAGCACGCCCACCTCGGCCCGGGGGTCCTCGTCGTACACCACGAGGTCCGCCGGGGCGCCCTCCTCCAGGCCGGGCCGGCCCAGCCACGCGCGCGCGGACCAGCTGGTCGCCGCGAGCGCCTCGATCGGCGGGATGCCCGCGGTGACCAGCTCGGCGACCTCCGCCGCGACCAGTCCGTGCGGCAGCGAGCCGCCCGCGTCGGTGCCGACGAACACCGGGATCCCGGCGTCGTACGCGGAGCGCACCGTGTCGTAGCGGCGCTCGTGCAGCCGCCGCATATGGGCCGACCAGTTCGGGAACTTGCTCTCGCCGCCGGCCGCGAGCTGCGGGAAGGTGGCGATGTTGACGAGGGTGGGCACGATGGCGACGCCCCGCTCGGCGAACAGCGGGATCAGGTCCTCGGTGAGGCCGGTGGCGTGCTCGACGCAGTCGATGCCCGACTCGACCAGATCGCGCAGGGAGTTCTCGGCGAAGCAGTGCGCGGTGACCCGGGCGCCCAGCCGGTGGGCCTCGGCGATCGCGGCCTCGACCGCCTCCCGGGGCCAGCAGGGGGAGAGGTCGCCGGCCTCGCGGTCGATCCAGTCGCCGACCAGCTTGACCCAGCCGTCGCCGCGCCGGGCCTCCTGGGCGACATAGGCGACGAGGTCGTCCGGCTCGATCTCCCAGGCGTAGTTGCGGATGTAGCGGCGGGTGCGTGCGATGTGCCGCCCGGCCCGGATGATCTTCGGCAGATCGGCCCGGTCGTCGATCCAGCGGGTGTCGGAGGGCGAGCCCGCGTCCCGCATCAGCAGGGTGCCCGCCTCCCGGTCGGTCAGCGCCTGCTTCTCGGCGGTCTCCGCGTCGACCGGGCCGTGCGCGTCGAGGCCCACATGGCAGTGCGCGTCGACGAGCCCGGGCAGCGCCCACCCCCGCACGGTCCGGACGTCCCGGGCCCCGGTGGGGCGGTCGTACGACACCCGGCCGCCGACCACCCACAGTTCGTCGCGTACGTCCTGCGGCCCGACGAGGACCCTGCCCTTCACATGCAGCACCGGCTGATCGCTCATACCGGCACCTTAGAGGGCTAGGGCCGCCCGGTTCCCCCCGCCTCCGGAAGGCCCTCTTCCACCTCGGCCATCGCCGGGTCGAGGAGGCGGGAGAGGAAGTGGCGGGTGCGCTCGTGCCGGGGGGCGCCGATGACCTGATCGGGGCGGCCCTGCTCCACGATCACCCCGCCGTCCATGAAGACGACCCGGTCGGCGACCTCGCGCGCGAAGCTCATCTCGTGGGTGACGACCATCATCGTCATGCCCTCGCGCGCGAGGGACCGCATCACCGCGAGGACGTCGCCGACCAGCTCGGGGTCGAGCGCCGAGGTCGGCTCGTCGAAGAGCATCACCTCGGGGCCCATGGCGAGCGCGCGGGCGATGGCCACCCGCTGCTGCTGGCCGCCGGAGAGGGCGGAGGGGTAGGCGCCGGCCTTCTCCGCGAGGCCCACCCGGGCCAGGTTCTCGGCGGCGACGCGCTCGGCCGCCGCCTTGTCCCGCCGCAGCACCCGGCGCTGCGGCAGCGTGAGGTTCTCGGTGACGCTGAGGTGCGGGAAGAGGTTGAACTGCTGGAAGACCATGCCGATCCGGCGGCGGACGGCGTCGATGTCGACGTCCGGGTCGGTGACCTCGGTGCCGCCGACGAAGACCTGCCCCTCGGTGGGCTCCTCCAGCAGGTTCACACAGCGCAGCAGCGTGGACTTGCCGGAGCCGGACGGCCCGATGACACAGACGACCTCGCCCTGGGCGATCTCCAGATCGATGCCGCGCAGGACATGGTTGTCGCCGAAGGACTTGTGCAGACCCTGGACGCGGATCTCGGGGGTGGTCACCTGATCTCCCTGAGGGCCTTGGTTTCCATACGGCGTACGACGAGGCTGAGCGGGATGGTGATCAGCAGATAGCACAGGCCCGCGACCAGGATCGGCGTGGAGTTGGCGGTCTGGCTGGCCAGGTCGTTGCCGAACTTGGACAGTTCGCGCTGTTCCAGGGTGACCCCGAGGAACAGCACCAGCGAGGAGTCCTTGAAGAGCAGGACGAGTTCATTGGTCAGCGGCGGCAGGATGATGCGGAAGGCCTGCGGCAGGATGATCGAGACCATGGCCCGCGCGGGCGAGAACCCGAGCGAACGGGCCGCCTCCATCTGCCCCTTGGGCACGGCCTGGATGCCGGCGCGGATGGTCTCGGCCATATAGGCGGCGGAGACCAGGCCGAGCGCGACGGCGACCTTGCCGTAGGTGCCGCCGGGGTACTGGACGGTCGGGAAGGCCAGCGGCACCCCGACACCGACGAAGATGAAGATCAGCAGCGCGGGCAGGCCGCGGAAGATCTCGATGTAGATGCCGGCGAGCCAGCGGTAGGGGCCCACGGAGGACAGCCGCATCAGGGCGATGACCATGCCGAGGGCCAGGCCGACGACGAACCCGGACAGCGTGTACAGCACGGTGTTCTTCAGGGCGACCGTGATGAGGTCGGGGAACAGTTGCTTGGCGATGCCGGGCTGCGCGAACTGGTTCTGGAGCCGGCCCCAGTCCGCGGTGAGCGCGAAGGCGATCACCGCGGCGGCGAGGACGGCGTACTGGGCGCCGCGCGAGAGCTTGCGCTTCTGCGTGCGCGTCAGCCCCGTGCGCTTCGGCTGGATGCCGGTGTCCGTGTCGGCCATGGGGTCAGGAACCGGCCGGGGAGGCGACGGAGGAGTCGTACGGGCCGATCCACTTCTCGTAGATCTTCTTGTACGTGCCGTCGGCCTTGGCGTCCTTGAGGGCCTTGTCGATGGCCTTCAGCAGGGGCTTGTTGCCCTTCTTGACCGTGAAGCCGTACTGCTCGCCGGTCTTCAGGTTGTCGACCACCTTGAACTTGTCCGCGTTGGCCTTGTCCTTCAGCCAGCCCTGGACCACCGGGTAGTCGATGACGACGGCCTGGACCTGGCCGGTGCGCAGACCGTTGAGTACGGCGTCGGAGGAGGCGAAGGAGACCGGGTCGAGGCCCTTCTTCTTGGCGAAGTCCTCACCGGTGGTCTGCGCCTGGGCGCCGAGCTTCTTGCCCTTGGCGCCGTCGAGCGAGGTGATCCCGCTGTTCTTGGCGACCAGCACGGCCTGGGTGGCCTCGAAGTACGGGTCGGAGAAGTCGACGTTCTTCGCGCGCTCGGGGGTGATCGTCATACCGGCGGCGGCCAGGTCGCACTGGCCGGAGTTCAGGAAGGCGCCGGTCTTGAAGTTCTCGAACGGCGTGTCCACGATCTGCTGCTTGACGCCGAGGTCCTTGGCGACCAGGTCGATCAGGGAGACGTCGAAGCCCTGCACCTTGCCGTCGACCACCGACTGGAACGGCGGATAGGGCAGGTGGGTGCAGGTGGTGAGCTGCCCGGCCTTGGCGAGGTGGACCCCGCCGGCCACGGTCTGGCCGCTCCCCGAGCCGCCGGAGGAGCAGCCCGCCACGACGAGCACGAGGCCCGCGGTCGCGGTGGTGGCGGCCAGCAGGCGGGTCCGGCGTCCGAAGGGCGTTTTCATGGGGGGAGTCTCCTGAGGGGGGAACGATAGGTTCCGATTATAAGGAAATGTTTGGGTATCTCAAACCAAACCCATGGCCTTGGGGGGCCTGGACCTAAGATCGGGGGGAGCAGGCCGCCGTGACCCCTGCGAACCGCCCGACGAAGAGAGAGCACCGCCGTGACGCACCCCCTCCTCGACCTGCCCCCGCTGACCGCGCGGCGCTTCGCCGCGATCGAGGACCGGGTGGCCCGGCTGCTGGACACCCGGCAGGACGTCCTGATCACCCAGGGCGAGGCACTGCTGCCGCTGGAGGGCGCGATCCGCGGCGCCGCCGGTCCGGGCACGGTGGCCCTGAACGTGATCACCGGCCCTTACGGGCAGACCTTCGGCGACTGGCTGCGGGACGCCGGCGCGACCGTGTATGACATCGCGGTCCCCTTCCACACGGCGGTGCGGGCCGAGCAGATCCGTGCCGCGTTCGCCGAGCACCCGGAGATCGACTTCGTCTCGCTGGTGCACGCGGAGGCGGCGACCGGCAACACCAACCCGGTCGCGGAGATCGGTGCGGCGGTGCGGGAGCAGGGCGCGCTGTTCTATCTGGACGCGGTCGCCTCGGTGGGCGCCGAGCCGGTGCTGCCGGACGCGTGGGGCGTGGACCTGTGCGTGATCGGCGCGCAGAAGGCGATGGGCGGCCCGGCGGGGGTCTCGGCGATCTCGGTGAGCGAGCGGGCCTGGGCCCGGATGGCGGCGAACCCGAACGCGCCGCGCCGCTCCTACCTCTCCCTGCTGGACTGGAAGGAGCGCTGGCTGGACGCCGGCCGGGTGGCGCTGCCGCACGCCCCGGCGCAGCTGGAGATGCTGGCGCTGGACGCCTGCCTGGAGCGGATCGAGGCGGCAGGGCCGGACACGGTGATGGCCCGCCACCGCCGCGCGGCCGAGGC
>NZ_MUNF01000162.1 GCF_002154555.1 Streptomyces murinus | reverse complement strand
TCCCTCCCGCCCTGGTCGCGGTGGTCGGCCCGGTCGAACCGGCCCTGCTGACCGCCTGGACCGCCCACTACCGCCGACTCGGCATCGAGCAGTTCCACCTCGCCTTCCACTTCCCCGACCACGTCCACGACGCCTGGCGGCACCAGCTCATCGCAGCCAGCCACGACCTCGGCATCGTCCCCGCCCGGATCAGCACCGGACCGTGGCACGAGCACACCAACACCCAGCTCCGCGACTCCTTGCGCGAGCAGGCCGGGACCGGCTGGCATCTGATCGCCGACTCCGACGAGTTCCAGACCCACCACGCCCCGCTCGCCGAGATGATCGCCCAGGCCGAAGCCACCAGGAACAAGGTGATCGGCGGGCTGATGCTCGATCGCCTCACGAACGACGGCCGTCTGGCGCTCTGGCGCCCGAAAACCGGACTGGACCGGACCTTCCCGCTCGGCGGGCACCTCACCCACCGGCTCCTCAAAGGCGACCCCCGCAAGATCGTCCTCGCCCACTCCTCGGTGGCCGTGGCGTCCGGCAACCACCGGGCACCGGGCCACAAGCCCGACCCGGACACGCTCGCGTGCGTGCACCACTTCAAGTGGCGCTCGGGCGTCCTGGACGACCTGCGCCGGCGGGTCGACCGGTTCACCTCCGGCGAGTGGGCCGAGCACACGCCAGCCGTCCGCAGCGAGGCATCCCGCCTGTTGCAGCACATCGATCGTCACAGCGGCCGAATCGACGTCGCCGATCCCCGTCTGGCCTTCCGCCGCGTCAGCCTCGATCGCCTGCCGGACGGCTGGGCCGCCGAAGCCGCCAAGATCGCCACCACCTGGCGCCCGCACACGGCTCAGTTCCAGCCCGACTCCACGATCTCCTCGCCCTCGCTCTGAGGCGCCTCGAAGCGGGCGAAGAAGTCGTCCAGGGCCTCAGGCGTCACGACGAGTGCGTTGGCGTCCTCCCTCTCGTTGCGCTCCGCCAGCCTGCGCAGCAGCTCGTCGCGCTCCACCGGGAAGTACAGCAGCCGCCACCGCCCGCCGGCCGACTCCACCAGCTCCTTCATCGCGTCGCGGTCCTTACGCGGCCACAGCCCGTGGTCCCACACCACATCCCGGCCATCGGCCACCAGCTCGACAAGCCGCTCGTGCAGCTCGGCGACGACCGGGCCCTCCTTCTCGAAGTAGGTGTTCTCCGGGTAGTCGACGCCGTACCGGCCGTGCCGCTCATAGACGACCTCGTCCACCGACAGCCGCACAGCACCCTCGGGCTCCAGCTTCCGCTGGGCATAGGTGGTCTTCCCCGAACCGGTGAGCCCCACCAGCAGAAACACCACCGGAGTGCGATCGGCCACCGCCAACTCCCCTCAACACCACAAGCGTTCTCCTCGCCAGCCAGTCTGCCACCGCCGACCAGCCCAGGACCCCGTTCCTCATCACCACCACCCGAAGGAGCCGCCCGTGTCCGCCTCCGCACTCGCCCGCACACTGCGGGCCTACGTGCGCCATGCCCCCGGAACCGTGGGCAAGGCCCGGCTCGTCAGCCGCTTCCTCGACGAGCACCTGCAAACCCACTCCGTGCGCACCACCGTCCGGCTGAGGTCCGGTGACAAGGTCACCGTCACCACCAGCGACGTCATCCAGCGCTACCAGTACCTGTTCGGCGAGTGGGAGCCGAACCTGAGCGCCTTCCTGCGCGATCGGCTCCGCCCCGGGGACACCTTCATCGACGTCGGAGCCCACCGCGGCGCGTTCAGCCTCCTGGCCTCCCACGTCGTCGGCCCTCACGGCCACGTCGTCGCAATCGAGCCGTCCCCGCAGTTCCATGACGACCTGACCACCGCGGCCGCCGTCAACCACCGCACCAACATCCGGGCCGTTTGCTGCGCCGCCTCCGGCACCCACGGCACCCTCACCCTGTATCTGGAAGACCCCGCCAACCTCGGTCACACCACCGCCGTCCGGCCCCGCCACGTCCACATGGCCTTCGACGTTCCGGCCGCCCCCCTGGCCGACCTGGTCAGCGGCGCCGAACTCGCCACCGCCCGGATCATCAAGATCGATGTCGAAGGCGCCGAGGCAGCAGCCATCCGCGGACTGCTGCCCGCGCTCGCGGACCTGCGCGACGATGCGGAACTCGTCATGGAGGTCACCCCCAGGCTCCTGGCCAAGCAGGGCGAGAGCGCCGCCGACATCATCGACACCCTGCGCGGTCACGGCTTCCACGCATACACGCTCACCAACGACTACGACCCGGCCGTCTACCCCCGAGCCATGCGACGACCGCAGCCGCCCGTCCGGTGCAAGGAAACCCCGAAGCACATGACCGACCTGGTCTTCTCCCGCACCAACGCCGACCGCCTCACGCTCGGGCGCTGAGCAGTACCCATGCTTTCCGAGCGCCCCGGCCAGTCCGATCAACCCGCCTTGACCACCGACATCTTCTGGAACCAAGGAGTGGGCACTGCGATGAACACCAGCGTGATGAACAGCCGCAACGCAGTCTGTGTGATCGTCCACGACAAGGGCGCCGACACGATCGCCACCGTGCTCTACGCCGCCCGCAACTGGTCCCCGCAGCCGGCCTGGACCCTCCCCGGCGGCAAGGCCGAACCCGGCGAAGCCCTTGACGAGGCCGCCGCCCGTGAACTCAAGGAGGAGACCGGCCTGCTCGTCGACCCGGCAGATCTCGCTCTCGTCCACGTCATCCACGTCGAGCAGGGCTGGGACCAGACCGGGCAGTTCGTCCTGTTCGTCTTCGCCACCGACACGTGGACCGGTGAGCTGACCAACACCGAGCCGGACAAGCACCTGACGGCCGAATGGGTCACCGCGAGCCGCCTACCCGAGCCCGCGTTCCCGACCTCCACGCAGGCCCTGGCGGCGTACCAGGGCGGAGGCCCGTCTTTCTCCCGCTACGGATGGTCGGTCACCGCTACGCAATGAGCGGCCGGCCGCAAGGTCCCTAACCTGACATCGCTGGCGCCGCTTCGGCAACTGGTGAAGCGGCGCCCGTTCGACGGTCCGTCCATCATGCACCGAGCCGGTCGTAGGCTCTGGCGGAGGCCGTGACGGCATGGGCTCTAGAGGCGATGCCACTTACTTTACGGCCTTCCAGAGCATGTCAGCGGCGACATCGCAGCAGGTCAACGGCTCGCGAGCGTTGCTTAGCAAATCGATGCCTGGACCTGTTCACGAACAGGCCAACTGGCACACGTCGCCAACCACCCACTGCACGCGCTGCGAACAGACTTCACGCCAAGGTCACGATCCGCCCGCTATGGCGATGCGCTGGCGTGAGTCCGTCGGTATCACGGTTACCCCCGACCCGAAGTGCGGCATGAGCTGCTATTCCGGGAGGCAGGTAGCACCAATACGAACAAGTGCACGCATTCGCAATGACTTGATACAGATCAATCACCTTCAGGTGTTTTCAGCCGAAGTCAGCGATTCCGGTTGTTAGGCGACACATCCACTCTGCACCCTGAGTGATCACGATCACAGCTCCGAGGGGGAGGCGTTGATGAGCGGCGCGCTCGATGTCATGCAGGTAGCTGGCAGTGGGGCCACAGTGCTTGTAGCCGAGATGGTCAAGAGCGGATGGGAATCGCTGCGTGAGGCCATGGCTCGGCTGTTTCGGCACGGTGATGAAGAGAGCGCCGAAGCCGAAGCAGAGCTGCGCCTGCTCGACGCCGCGAGGCGGCGGCTCGTGGACAGCCCGGCGAGCGAGCGGGCCAACGTGGCTCAGCAGTTGCGACAGGAGCTGCTAATCCAGCTTGCTGCGTTCCTGCAGAAGCACGAGGACGCAGCGGAGCAGCTTCAGGAACTGGTGAAGCGTACGGACAGCCAGGAGAAAACCTCCTCAGCGACGCTGGTGGCAGAGAACAACACCAACAGCCAAGTGATCATCTCAGGAGGGTCTATCAACACCGCCGGAGGCAGTTTCACCTATCAGGCGCCGGGGTCTCCGGATCGTAGGAGCTGAGCATGGACAGCACGCCAATCTCCGTTCCGCCCGTCCCCCCGGTGCCACCCGGCTTGTCGTCTGAGACGACCGAGCGCGTCAGGGTGGTGGTGAAGGACAACGAAAACTCCTCCATCGTGGTGGCCGCGGGTGACGTGATCATGGGCGGGAAGCCGCCTCTTCCCGCTGAGGACATCCCGGACGCCGAGCTAAGGGTGGTGCGGCGAGCCTGGGTGCACAACGATGCGGCTGGCCAAGAGGTGACCACGGCGGAGGAGGCCGTCCGTTTACTTAACGGTGAGGGCCCCGCGCTCGCCGTGATCGCCGGCCCTCAGGGATTCGGGAAGCGGACTGCTGCGCTCAAAGCTTTATGGGAGGCATCCCGCTCGCCGCGGGCCGACTTGCCGCAGGGATCGCAGGAGCCAAAGCTGCAGCAGATCAAGCCTGACTGGGATGACATGAAGGTTCCAGACGTCTCCCTACTGCCGGCCGAACCCCGCCACGGTTATCTGCTGGACATCACTACCGAGATCAGCACCTGGCAAGACCCAGCCAACGTGGCAACCTCGCTGATTCGCCACGGGGAGCTGCTGCGCACAAAGGGCTCTTTTCTCGTTCTGGTCACAGGCGCACACAGCTGGCCTGCAGACGCGTCCGGTGCGCTGAGGAGAGTACTGGTGCCCATCACGCACTGCCCCTCACCTCGAAAAGTCGCGGCAGTACACCTGGAGCGGATGTACGACACGCCCGACCGGGCCCGGTGGCTGACCACGAACGCACGGGGCGACTTCGGGCTGGACGGCGCCGCCGCCCACCTGGTGAACGACACCATGAGCCCGGCGGACGCCGTCCGTCTGGCGGGCCTCCTTGCCCACGCCGAACCCTCCTTAGAGGGCATCGCCCAGGCAAAGGAAGCCTTCCAGAAGTGGGAAACACTGGTCGAGGAAGTCTTCACGGCAACCGAGGACGACGCCGACGACCGGGCGCTGCTCATCGCCGCGCTCTTTCTCAGCGGGGACGACGCGCTCACTGTGCAGGACGCATCGAGAACCCTGCTCGGCGATAACAAGCCACGGACCATGCGGGACATCTTGACCGGTCCCGACCTGACTGCCCGGTACCACCGTGTGAAGGTCCAGGTCCAAGGACGATGCGTCGATTCCGACGAGAAGCCCGGATACGCACAGGCTGTGCTAAACCACCTGTGGCGTCAACGTGCAGATATCCACGTGCCGTTGCTGGAGTGGATCGGTTCCATCACGCAGCCTAGTCAGCCGGGGGCGGCGCAACTGAAGAGGATCAGCGATCTGCTGGTCCAACTCGCCATCGCCGAGAATGACATCCGGGTCGTCAAAAGGGTCTACGACTGGATCGACAACGGCGAGGACAGCTCCGAACGCCAGCAATTGATTGCCCGCGTGCTGGCCACCGCCGCGCAGGCCGACACACTCGGCAGCCAAGTACGTTCCCTGCTGCTGGACTGGGCACAGGAGCCCTCAGCGGCGGTGACGAGGGTAGTCAGCCTCGTCTGCCAGAGCGACTTCGCCAAGCATTACACCTACCAAGCACTGATCCGGCTGCGTTGGGTACTGGGTCGACCTACGCGAGATGCAGCGGTGGAGGCAGCCGAGGACGCCATCCGGGACATCGCGGCACGCCCAGGTCTTCTGCCCCGCGTTTGGAAGTCGGTCGTCAAGTGGCCTGGCGAGGGACGGCGGCTTGCCGCCAACCGCGCTTTTCTCACCCTGCTCGACCCCAGGGAGAACCCATATGTCCTGAAGGTAATGATGGCTGCGGCCGAACAGGACCCCGAGGTCAGAACATCCCTGGTCACGGGATGGCGGTCCGCCCTTAACGACCCTACGGTCAACATGGAAAGCAGTGATCTGCTGATCAGCTGGGCACGAGCCTGGGCGGACGGACAAGTTTCCCAGGAGCTCATGGTCGACATCCTCAACGAGGTCATCGAGCAGCACCTGCTCACCACGCCCATCGCCGCCCTGGTCTACGGGGCACCTGGCGTCGGATACGACCAGTCAGTCATCGACCTCCGCATGCGCCTGCGGTTGCCGTCCCCGCTGTCCCACTCGCCCGTTCCCCAACCGAGGTGACCGTGCCACGCGTCTGGGCGTCGCGCCGCCGTGTCCGAAGGGCTCTGTGGCGCGGCCTCTCCTCGTTCGAGGTCCGCCTTCCAAGCCGCGTGAACGGCATCGCCTTCACCGGAACCTTCAGGGCCACCGTGGCGTCGTCCCCGCCTTACCCACTCGCCGCGGACGACATCGTCGACGCCGTCCGCGCCGCACTCCGCGGCGCTGCCAAAGACGCCGCGCTGCGCTACGACCCGACCGACATCCCTACAGCGCGCGACCTATGCGCCCGCCATCTGCGCAAACCTCGGGATCTGCTCACCGATCCGCCCATCAGCTACCAGGGCCGCCTGCTCACGCTCGCACTGTCGCCAGCCAACCAGGCCGCCGTTGACGCGCTTCTCGCGGCTCAACGAAACCAATCAATCAAGGACTCTCTGCGCCTCCAAAGGCAGCGCGCTCTCATCGCCGGCCTGACCGATCCCGCCGTAGCTCTTGCGCACTACCTGGAGGGCACCACAGGAAGCTGGGACAAACTTCCCGGCAAGGAAATTCTGGAACGCGTCTCTAAAACGTTCAGCGCGCATCGCCCGGACGAACACGATCCTGTCGAGTACGCCCTCGTAGAGGTGGTTCGTGACTTCCTCAATACCTTCGAAGCTCCGGAGCAGAGAAGGATGCTCGTCACCCTTCTCGCCGGAGGCATGAGCCAGGCACAGCGTCCCCTGCATGCTGCACGCGCCGCGACATTGCTCAACGGCCAAGCCCACCTGGACCCTACGGAGGCCCCGTGAACCCGCGGTCTGCCGTCCCTAGATCCTGGTGACCACCACGGTGCTGCGCTGGCTGCTGGCCCCGCGTACCAGCTGGGAAGCCCGGAAACTGGTCAGGAGCAGCTACGGCAACCTCACTTTCGACGCTGCCTGGCGAGCAGCCCGCGTCCGCCTCTGCCCAGACGAAGCTCCCCACCAACGCCACGGCCACACGCGCCCAACGAACAGGACCCTCTGACGACGCCGCCGGAATCATTCAGAGCAACCTGATGCCCTCCATGACATGGGCTACATGCCTGCGCGATGCGTGAGCGGACTGCCCCGCACAGGACGTCATGCTCGGGATCAAGTTCGCAGACGCTTTGTCACTGACCATGGAAAACAGCACTACGTAGCAGCGCTGATCCCCCGGCACGGATTCGACCCCACTCCTCAGGCGGTGCTCATCGCCTGACATGGACCCCTGAGCCAGACCTTTCAGTTCCTCAGGTTTCCTCCGACAACCAGCGGCACGCCGGCTCGGCGACCTGACCCGGTGCTCTCCGCCAGGAGAAACCCCGAGAGGCGGCACCCCCGCACAGGGTGCCGCCTCTTTCGTGCGCCGGGGCCGGCGTCGATCGGATGAGGGTCGGGGACCGACGACGGGCCCGGGGTTCGGGGGCCGGTAGGGGTCAGCGGTGGTCGCTGCCCGTGGACTGGGTTGCCGCGCGGCCCGCTTCGAGGCGGGCGACCGGGATGCGGAACGGGGAGCAGGAGACGTAGTCCAGGCCGACCTCGTGGAAGAAGTGGACGGACTCCGGGTCGCCGCCGTGCTCGCCGCAGACGCCGAGCTTGAGGTCGGGGCGGGTGCGGCGGCCGGCCTCCGCGGCCAGCTTCACCAGGGAGCCCACGCCGTCCTTGTCGATCGTCTCGAAGGGGGAGACGCCGAAGATGCCCTTCTCCAGGTAGGCCGTGAAGAAGGATGCCTCCACGTCGTCCCGGCTGAAGCCCCAGACCGTCTGCGTGAGGTCGTTCGTGCCGAAGGAGAAGAACTCCGCCGCCTCCGCGATCTGACCGGCGGTCAGCGCGGCGCGCGGCAGCTCGATCATCGTGCCGATCGCCAGCTTCAGCTCGGTGCCCGTCGCCGCCTGCACCTCCGCGATGACCCTGTCGGCCTCCTCGCGGACGATCTCCAGCTCCTGGACGGTGCCGACGAGCGGAATCATGATCTCGGCGCGCGGGTCGCCCTTCGCGTTCTTGCGCTCCGCGGCCGCCTCGGCGATCGCGCGGACCTGCATCGCGAACAGACCGGGGATGACCAGACCGAGGCGGACGCCGCGCAGGCCCAGCATGGGGTTCTGCTCGTGCAGCCGGTGCACGGCCTGGAGCAGGCGCAGGTCGTTCTCGTGCGGCTCCTGCCGGGACTCGGCGAGGGCCACGCGGACCGAGAGCTCCGTGATGTCGGGCAGGAACTCGTGCAGCGGCGGGTCGAGGAGGCGGACGGTGACGGGCAGGCCGTCCATCGCCTCGAAGAGCTCGACGAAGTCCTTCTTCTGGAGCGGGAGCAGCTCGGTGAGGGCCGCCTCGCGCTCCTCGCCCGTGTCCGCGAGGATCAGCTTCTCGACCATCTCGCGGCGCTCACCGAGGAACATGTGCTCGGTGCGGCACAGGCCGATGCCCTGGGCGCCGAAGCGGCGGGCGCGCAGCGCGTCCTCGGCGTTGTCCGCGTTGGCGCGCACCCGCAGCCGGCGCTTGCGGTCGGCGAAGGCCATCATCCGGTGCACGGCCTCGACCAGCTCGTCCGCGTCGTCCGCGCCCGGGTGCATCCGGCCCTCGAAGTACTCCACGACCGGGGAGGGGACCACCGGGACCTCGCCCAGGTAGACCTTGCCGGTGGAGCCGTCGATGGAGATGACGTCGCCCTCCTCGACCACATGGCCGCCGGGGACCGTCATACGGCGCCGCTTGGTGTCGACCTCCAGCTCCTCCGCGCCGCAGACACAGGTCTTGCCCATGCCGCGCGCGACCACGGCCGCGTGGGAGGTCTTGCCGCCGCGCGAGGTCAGGATGCCCTCGGCCGCGATCATGCCGTCGAGGTCGTCGGGGTTGGTCTCCCGGCGGACCAGGATGACCTTCTCACCCGAGCGCGACCACTTGACGGCCGTGTACGAGTCGAAGACCGCCTTGCCGACCGCCGCGCCCGGGGACGCCGCGATGCCGCGCCCGACCTGCTCGACCTTCGCCTTCTCGTCGAAGCGCGGGAACATCAGCTGGGCGAGCTGGGCGCCGGTGACGCGCTGGAGCGCCTCGGTCTCGTCGATCAGGCCCTGGTCGACCAGCTGGGTGGCGATACGGAACGCGGCGCCCGCGGTGCGCTTGCCGACCCGGGTCTGGAGCATCCACAGCTGACCGCGCTCGATCGTGAACTCGATGTCGCAGAGGTCCTTGTAGTGGTTCTCCAGCGTCTCCATGATCTGCATCAGCTGGTCGTACGACTTCTTGTCGATCCGCTCCAGCTCCGCCAGCGGGACGGTGTTGCGGATGCCCGCCACCACGTCCTCGCCCTGGGCGTTCTGGAGGTAGTCGCCGTAGACGCCCTGGTGGCCGGAGGCGGGGTCGCGGGTGAAGGCGACGCCGGTGCCGGAGTCGGGGCCGAGGTTGCCGAAGACCATCGAGCAGATGTTGACGGCCGTGCCCAGGTCGTGCGGGATGCGCTCCTGGCGGCGGTAGAGCTTGGCGCGGTCGCCGTTCCAGGACTCGAAGACGGCCTTGATGGCGAGGTCCATCTGCTCCCGCGGGTCCTGCGGGAAGTCCCGGCCGGCCTCCTTCTTGACGATCTTCTTGAAGGCGGTGACCAGCTTCTTGAGGTCGGCGGCCTCCAGGTCGGTGTCGACCTTGACCTTCTTGGCGTCCTTGGCCTTCTCCAGGGCCTCCTCGAAGAGGTCGCCCTCGACGCCGAGGACGGTCTTGCCGAACATCTGGATGAGGCGGCGGTAGGAGTCCCATGCGAAGCGCTCGTCGCCGGCCTGCTTGGCCAGGCCCTGGACCGACTTGTCCGACAGGCCGATGTTCAGGACCGTGTCCATCATGCCGGGCATGGAGAACTTGGCGCCCGAGCGCACCGACACCAGCAGCGGGTCGTCCGCCTGGCCGAGCTTCTTGCCCATGCGGGCCTCAAGGGCGTCGAGGTGCGCACTCACCTCGTCACGCAGTGCCGCCGGCTCCTCGCCGTTCTCCAGGTAGCCCTTGCAGGCCTCCGTGGTGATGGTGAAACCGGGAGGAACCGGAAGACCCAGGTTGGTCATCTCGGCGAGGTTCGCGCCCTTGCCACCGAGGAGGTCTTTGAGGTCCTTGTTTCCCTCGGTGAAGTCGTAAACGAACTTCGCTACGTGGGGTGCTTTGTTTTCCGACACGGGACTCGACTCCTTGAGGCCACGGTGGCTGCCCTGACGGCCAGGAACATACCCAGATCGAAGGCACATGGGTACGTCCACTTGCGGGTCATGTGCATGTAACCACCCGTCCGCCAGCGGATCGAAAGTCAAAGCTTGGCAAGGCGGCACGCGACCATTCGTTCACTTCTTGAAGGCAAACCCACCGAATGAGTGGGTTTAATGCTCACATGAGCGTCACACGCCACGCCTGAGTTCGATCGATGAACAATCAAAGGGTGGCACTGGATGCCACCCTTTGGAGAAGTGCAACCACCTTCCAAACGCTCATATGAGCGCAACCCTTATCAGGGGTGGCGAGAATCACGCTGCCACAGAGCCCCGGTTTTCACCATCCGGACCCGTCCGGACCCCCGCTCCGGCGCGCTCTCACACCCCCAGCGCCCGCAGCCGCTCCTCCACCCGCTCCGGCGCGTAAAGGTGTTCCACCACCAGCGCTCCCGCTCCGATGAGCGCGGCCCGCTCCCCCAGCCGGGAGGTGACCACGTCCAGGTGGGCCGTGGAGCGCGGCAGCGCCCGCTGGTAGAGCAGCTCCCGTACGCCGGTGAGGAAGGGTGTTCCGGCCAGATCTCCGGCGATCATCAGGACGCCCGGGTTGAGCAGCGTGACGACGGTCGCCAGGACGTCCCCGACCCGGCGCCCGGCCTCCCGGGCCAGCGCCGCCGCCTCCGGGTGGCCCGCCGCCAGCAGGTCCCGTACGTCCGAGCCGGAGGCGGCCGGCACCCCGGAGGCCGCAAGCCGCCGGGCCACGGCACCACCGCTCGCGACGGCGGCGAGACAGCCGTACGAACCGCACCGGCACAGCGCGTCCGCGCCCACCCTTATGTGCCCGATGTCGCCCGCGCCGCCGTCGATCCCCCGGTATATGGAGCCGTCGACCACGACGCCCGCGCCTATGCCGGTGGACACCTTGACCAGGACGAAGGCCGCGCAGTCCGGGTGCCCGGCGCGCTGTTCGCCGTACGCCATGAGATTGGCGTCGTTGTCCACCAGGACCGGCACCGGCGGCGCCCCGGTGTGTTCGGTGAGGGCGCGGGAGAGGCGGCCCGTTACGTCGTAGCCGTCCCAGCCGGGCATCATCGGGGGCTGCACCACCCGGCCGGTCGCGCTGTCCACCGGGCCCGGGACCGCGAGCCCGATGCCGCACACCTCCCCCGGCCGCTGCCCGGCCTTTTCCAGCAACTCGCCGAACCAGCGCCCGAGTTCGGCGAGGACCAGGTCCGGGCCCTCCTCGATCACCAGGGTGCCGGAGTGCTCGGCCAGGATCTCGCCGGTCAGGGAGAGCACGGCGGCGCGCGCATGCCGGGTGTCGAGGTCGGCGACGAGGACGACCGCGTGGTCGCCGTCGAACTCCAGGGTGATGGAGGGGCGTCCGCCGAGCGGCGAGTCGACCGGGCCGCCGGCGCCCTCGCGCAGCCAGCCGGCCCGGAACAGCCGGTCCAGGCGCTGGCCGACGGTGGCCCGGGACAGCCCGGTCGCCTGCTGGAGCGCGCCCCTGGTCACCGCCCGTCCGCTGCGCACCAGTTCGAGCAGATCCCCGGCGCCTGCCTGACTGCCGCTCCTGGAGTTCATCCCGTTCCTCCCCGGACGTCCGATCATGCGCACCCCCTTGTGTTTCCCAAGCGTGCATTACATAGTGGGTTTTGCGTGTTAAATAGACGTAACTCTACGGCGGCCGATGCCGAACCTCGTCGGTCGTGCGTCCGGACGTCGTCGTCTTGGGGGAGCTCCGAGTGGACCGCACCGCCCAACTCACCGCCCACGCACTGTCGTACGCGCCCCCGGACGCCCTGCCGGTACGGGCCGCGCGGGTGCTCGACGCCAACTGGACGGGCGCCTCGACGGTCCCCTCCCGGGGCCTGTACCCCCACCAGTGGTCCTGGGACTCGGCGTTCATCGCGATCGGGCTGCGGCATCTGTCGCCGCTGCGCGCGCAGACCGAGCTGGAGACGCTGCTGGCCGCCCAGTGGACGGACGGGCGTGTGCCGCACATCGTCTTCAACCCCTCCGTCCCCTTCGACGCCTACTTCCCCGGCCCCGACTTCTGGCGCTCCACCACCGCCGGGCGCGCGGCGGGCGCCCCGCGCACCGTACAGACGTCCGGCATCGTGCAGCCACCGGTGCACGCGCTGGCGGCCTGGCTGGTGCACCGCGCCGACCCCGGGCTCTCGCACGCCCGGGGCTTCCTGGCCCGGGTCTACCCGAGGCTGGCGGCCTGGCACCGCTATCTGCTGCGGCGCCGGGACCTGGGCGGCGGCGGTCTGGTGTCCGTCGTACACCCCTGGGAGCAAGGGATGGACAACAGCCCCTGCTGGGACGCGCCGCTCGCGCGGATCGACCCGGCGCCGGCCCGCTCCTTCCGCCGGGCCGACCTGGACCACGGCGCGCCGGAGGACCGGCCGACGGATCTGGACTACGGGCGGTACGTACGGCTGGCCGTCGAGTACCGGGACGCCCGATACGCCGACGGGCACAGGGAGTTCGCGGTGGAGGACCCGTCCTTCAACGCGCTGCTGATCGCCTCCGAGCACGCCCTCGCCCATATCGCGGCCGAGTTGGGCGCCGGCTCGGCCGCCCGGCACGCGCGGGCCGAGCGGCTGACGGCGGCGCTGGTGGAACGGCTGTGGAGCGCGGAGTCCGGGATGTTCCTGTGCCGGGACGTGAGCGGCGGCGAACTGATCCCCGAACGCGGGGTGTCCGGCCTGATCCCGCTCCTTCTGCCCACGCTCCCCGGCGAGTTGGTCACCGCGCTGGTGCGCACCCTGACCGGCCCGCACTTCGGGCTCGGCGGCGCGACCCGGCTCGTACCCAGTTACGACCTGCTCGGTGAGGCGTTCGATCCGCACCGGTACTGGCGGGGCCCGGCCTGGTTCAACACCAGTTGGCTGGTGGAGCGGGGGCTGCGGCTGCACGGCGAGCGGGCGCCGGCCGACGTGCTCGGGGCGGCGCTGCTGGAGCTGGCCGAGGCGTCCGGCTTCGCCGAGTACGTCGATCCGTTCACGGGCGAGGCGTGCGGCGCGAGGGGCTTCGGCTGGACCGCGGCGCTCGCGCTCGATCTGCACCAGAGGCTTCTCGACCGGCCCGGCTGACGGGCCACTCCCCCGCACGGAGGGCGCCTCAGGCGGCTAAAGAGCGTCTCAAGCGACCTGCATGAAGAGCTCAAACGCCCGTCGCGAGGCGTGTCCAAGGCGGGCACCGGCACGTTCGATGAGGAGTGACGAGGGAAGGGACCGGGGATGACCGACCGGCATCATCTGCTCGTGCACGGCGCGACGTTCGCCGCCGTGGGCGATCGGGGCGACATCAGCGGGGTCCGGGGCGGCGGCTCCCCGGACGGGTTGTTCGTGCGCGACGCCCGGCATCTCAGCCGCTGGCAGCTCACCGTGGACGGCGCGGTGCCCGAGGTGCTCACCCCGGTCGCGGACGGCGGCACCGCGCGCTGTGTCCTCGTACCGCGCGGGGCGCGCCCGGAGCCGCCCGCGCACACGCTCTTCCGTGAACAGGCGGTCGGGGACAGCTCGTTCGTGGAGACGGTCCGGGTGACGAGCAATCGCCCGGTGCCGACGACGATCCGGCTGGCGATCACCGCGGACGTGGACTTCGCCGACCAGTTCGAGCTGCGCCCCGATCACCGTACGTACGTCAAGGCGGGTGCCCTGCGCTCGCGGATCGTGCTGGACGACGGGATCGAGTTCGCCTACCGGCGTGCGGAATGGCGTTCGTGTACGACGATCACGGCCGATCCGGCGCCGGAGGCGGTGGAGGAGACGGGTACGGGTGCCCGCCGGCTGGTGTGGACGCTGGAACTGCCCCCGGGCGGCACCCGGGACCTGGTCCTGCGGGTGATGGCGCGGCCGCACGGCGACCGGCGGGCGCTGCGGGTGCCCCGGGACCCGTCCGCCATGGCGGCCCAACTCTCCGCCTCCGAGGCCGAGTTCGTGGAGGGCGTGGCCTTCCCGACGGGTTGGCCTGAGCTGGCGGCGGCCTGTGCGCGGGGGCTCACGGATCTGGCGGCGCTCCAGATCCCGGCGACGGGTCCGGACGGGGAGGAGCTGCGGGTGCCGGCCGGTGGGGCGCCCTGGTATCTGACGCTGCTCGCCCGGGACGCGCTGCTCACCTCCCTGTTCGCGCTTCCCTACCGGCCCCGCCCGGCCGCCGCGACGCTCTTCGCGCTGGCCGCGACCCAGGCGGGCGAGTCCGGGGGCGTGCGGGGCCGGTAGGGAAGCGC
>NZ_MUNF01000161.1 GCF_002154555.1 Streptomyces murinus | reverse complement strand
GGCGGCCGCGGCCGCCGCGGGGCGGCAGGACGTGCTCATGGAGCTGGACCCGGACACCGTACGGCCCTCCGTGGACCTGCTGCGCTCGGTGCTGCGGCATGCGGGCGGGCTGCCGGAGGCCCGGCTGGCGGCGCTGCGTCCGCTGGTACGGCGGCTGGTGGAGGCGCTGACCAGGCAGCTGGCGACCCGGCTGCGGCCCGCGCTGCACGGCACCGCCCTGCCCCGGCCCAGCAGGCGCCCCGGCGGCGGCCTGGATCTGCCCCGCACCCTGCGGGCGAACCTGGCCACCGCCCGCCGCCGCCCGGACGGCACGGTCCTCGTCATCCCCGAACGCCCCGTCTTCCGCAGCCGCGCCCGGCGTGCGGCCGACTGGCGGCTGGTGCTGGTCACCGACGTGTCGGGCTCCATGGAGGCGTCCACGATCTGGGCGGCGCTCACCGCTTCGGTGCTGGCCGGGGTGCCCACGCTGTCCACGCACTTCCTGGCTTTCTCCACCGAGGTGATGGATCTGACCGACCAGGTCGAGGATCCGCTGTCGCTGCTGCTGGAGGTCCAGGTCGGCGGCGGCACCCATATCGCGGCCGGGCTGCGCCACGCGCGCGAGCTGGTCACGGTTCCCTCGCGCACCCTCGTCGTGGTCATCAGCGACTTCGAGGAGGGCTATCCGCTCGGCGGGCTGCTCGCCGAGGTCCGCGCCCTGGTCGGCGCCGGCTGCCATGTCCTGGGCTGCGCGAGCCTCGACGACTCGGGGCGTCCGCGCTACTCGACCGGTGTCGCGGGCCAGTTGGTCGCCGCAGGCATGCCGGTGGCCGCCCTCAGTCCGCTCGAACTCGCCCGCTGGGTAGGGGAGAAGATCGCATGAGCCCGCAACTGCCCCCGGTCGCACCGGCCGTGACCGCCGAACTCGTCGCGGCGCTCTCGCCCCGGTTGCGCAAGCGCCTGGACTCCGGCATCGCCAAGCTGGCGGACCGGCCCGTGGTCCGCGACGGCGCTGTCGTACGCATCGCCGTGGACGACGACACCGACCTCGAACTGCACGCCCCGGACGGCGCGGTGCGAGGGGCGGACGCCGTGCGCTGCGGCTGTCTGCTGGCCCCGGACTGCCTGCACCGCGCCGCGGCCGCCTCCCTGGCCCCGGTCGCCGAGGACACCGACTCCGCCGCTCCGCAGGATCGTTCGGCTGCGGAGGAGGACACGGCCCAGGCCCCCGAGACGTCCACGCCGGAGCAGCGCGCCGCCGTCCGCGCCGTACAACTGGCCACCTCCGCCGTGCTGGAGGCCGGTACGGACGGGGCGGGCGCCGTGCTCCAGGCGGAGTTGCTGCGCGCCGCGCACACCGCGCGGCTCGCGGGCCTGCACCGGGCCGCGGCCACGGCCGTCTCCGTGGTCACCGCCCTGCGCGCCGCCCGCGCGGCCGATCCGGCGTACCACCTGACCGATCTCGCCGCCGGCGTGTACGACGTGCTCTCCGTGGCCCACCGCCTGCCGAGCGCGTCCAGCGGCGAACTGACCGCGCTGCGCGGCACCGCACGGCAGCCCTACCGCCCGGACGGTTCGCTGCGCCTGTACGGCCTGTTCTCCGAGCCGGTGCTCACCGCGAGCGGCTACGCGGGCGCGGTGACCTGGACCGCCGACGCGGAGGGCCGGCTGTACCAGGTGTCCGACGTGGCCCCGGGCGGCGCCGGACGGGCGGTGGGCGCGGCCGACCGTACCGTGCGGATCGGCGACACCGCGCTGACCCATCGTGAACTGGCCCGCGCCGGACTCGCGGTGTCGGGCGCCACCGTCTCCCCGACGGGCCGGCTCGGGGCGGGCGCGGGGGTACGGGCCGTGCGAGCCCCCGGCGCCGGCTGGCACGAGGAGCCGGTGGCCCGGCTCTGGGCGGAACCGGTGCCCGACCAGATCGCCCGCGCCCTGGCCGGCGGCCGTGATCTGCTGTTCCTGGACGTCACCCTCACCGGCACCGCGGCGGAGGCGGCGGGCGACTGCCTCCTCGCCGAGGGCGCCGGCGTGCCCCTGCGGCTGACGGCGGCGCACGACGACCCCGCGCTCCCCCACCGCGACAATCTGCGTCTGCTGTCCGCCGCCCCTGGCACCCGGCTCCGCGTCGTGGCCCGGCTCACCCCGGCCCCGCACCCCCGGGCCCAGCTGCTCGCCGCCGAGCATCCGACCCGGGCCGACACCCGTCTCGACATCGGCCTGGACCGGCTCCAGGGCGCCGACCTGCCCACCACCACGGCGGCGGCGGCGGCGGCGACCGGATCCGTACCCGTCTCTGCCTCCCCCTCCGACGAGGCGCCGATCCACCTGCTGCGCCGCCGCGTCCACCAGGCGGTCTCGGGCGGCCGGCCGGTCCTCGCCCTTCCCGGCGACACCCGCGCCGACGCCCGGCAGCTGCGCCGGTCCGGGCTCACGACGGCGGCCGAACTCCTCACGGACCTGCACTCCGCAGCCGCGGACCGCGCCCATGACGTCTTCGGCCGCCTGCGCCCCACCGACCCCGACCGCTTCGCCCGCGCCTGGCTGGCCGCGGCCCACTACACGAGGGAACTGGACCGCACGCTGTGCCTGGCCGCGTGGACGCCCTGACCACGCGGCCGACCCGGGCCTCACGACCTCAACCGCATCTCAACTGCATTGGAGAAGGCCCGCGTTGTGCTTGGCGTCGAGTATCCGGCGGACGCTGTCGTTGATCTTGGCCCGGTAGGAGGCGTCCTGCCCCATCCGGGTCTGGATGGCCTGTGCCATCGCGGGTATGACGTCCGGCCGTACCGTGAGGATCATGTCCCCGCCGGCCGAGGTGAAGTTGAGCGCCCGCTGGGCAGGCGTGAAGGACCGTACGGCGACCGCGTTCCCGATGTCGTCCGAGATGACCACACCCTTGAAGCCCATCTGGCCGCGCAGCAGTTGGCCGATGACCGTCGGCGAGAAGGCCGCGATGTGCTGGGCGTCGATCTTGTTGTAGGTGGCCGAGGAGACCATCACGAAGGGCGATCCGGCCTGGATCCCGGACTTGAAGGGGTCGAGGCTGGCACTGGTGCTGGTCGTCACCGAGTCCACGACATTGGCGGTGGTGTCGGTGTTGCCGATCACCTGGCCCAGCCCCGGGAAGTGCTTGAGCGTGGTCATCACGCCCGACTGCTTGAAGCCCGCGGCGAAGGCACCGGTGTGGGAGGTCACGGGGCCCGGGGTGTTGCCGTACTCGCGCTGGAAGGAGCCGATGGGGATGTTGCGGGTGCCCAGCGAGGCGGGGACCACGTCGGCGACCGGCGCCAGGTTCAGATCGACCCCGGCGCGCTTGAGCTGCTGGGCCCAGATGGCGGCCTCGGCGCGCAGCATCGTGGTCGACTTCTTGCCCTGGGTCACCCCATTGGGCATGGCCGAGAAGCCGGGACCGTTGAGCACCTGTACCTTGCCGCCCTCCTGGTCCGTCGCCACCACCAGCCCGACCTGCTTGCCGCCGACCCGGTCCGCCTGGCCCCGGAAACCGTCGACGATCTTCCGGGTCGCCGCCGTACCGGCGGAGCTGCGGCCGGTCAGCATGACGGAGCCCACGTGGTTGTCCCGCAGGATGCGCAGCTGGGCCTGGTCCGGTTTGGCGGCATTGACACCGCCCATGAAGAGCTGTCCGACCCGCTGAGCCGTGCTCATACCGGCCAGGATCTGATCGGTGCAGGAGGTGGCGGTCGCCATCGGGGTGGTGTGCGCGGTGGCGGTGCCGGTGGGGCTCGGCGTCGGGCTCGTGGCGCCCGGAGTCGGTGTGCCCTGGGTGGCGACGGTGTTTCGGAGGGAGGTCGTGGTCGCCCCGGGCGTGACCGATGCCCCGCAGCCGGCGACGGCGAGCGCCAGAGTGGTCAGCGGAACCCCGGTGCGCAGGGCTGTGCGGCGGCCCCTGGGCCGCTGCCGGACGCGTATTCTCATGCTTCCTCTCCCGGCCTGAACGGACCGGGACTGCCGCGTACTGCGCAACCACTTCTGTCGCGGCGAGCCCGGCTTGCTGCGTCCACCACACCGTACGTGATTGAGCATTTGTTCGCCCCACGACGGAGGTGAGCGAGCACGGGCGCCGGCGAGGCGTGCAGAAGTCGGCCATGGCTGGTCAGCCTCGCCGACTTCACGACGCCCTCCAGGCACCCGATCAAGAGCCGTAGCGCTGGGTCACCACCAACTTCGTACCCGCGAGGTCCGCTCCCACCGGCGCCTCGGCCCACTCAGCGAGGAGTGGTGGTTTCTCGTTCACGGACTTCAGCAAGTGGGCGATCTCCTCGGCGCTCGACATACTCGTAACTACGGGCCATGAGCACCGGTGAGCAGAGCAGCTCGGGCAGCAGCGTCGGTCAGCGCCGCAAGCTGCTTGTGCGGGTAGGCGTGCACGCCGCTCGGGTCGGAAGGACGCCGAAGCACTGGAAGTGAGCTGCGTCCAGAAGATGTTGGGCCGGGAGGTCTACCGGGCAGCGGCCCCGATCCCTCACCGCCCCGATCCCTCACCGGTTCTCGGACCGCCTGCGTCGGCGGCGGCTCCCGCGTTACGGTCTGCCTGAGACCATCAGGAAAGCGGGGGCGGATGGCCGGTACGACGTACGAGGACG
Organism: Streptomyces murinus; assembly: GCF_002154555.1. Classification (GTDB taxonomy): domain Bacteria; phylum Actinomycetota; class Actinomycetes; order Streptomycetales; family Streptomycetaceae; genus Streptomyces; species Streptomyces murinus. The sequence continues at coordinate 3,246 of NZ_MUNF01000161.1, read as the reverse complement.
GCCCGGGCGGCACGTGGGCGCGCGAGCTGTGGGACTACGCGCAGACCGTGCTCAAGGAGTGGCAGTCCACTCAGGTATGGCAACCCGCCCAGCAGTTGCGGGCGGCTTCCCACAGCAACGCGCGCGACTACGCCGGCCGCTTCCTCCTGGAACTTCTCCAGAACGGCCACGATGCCCACCGCGGAGGCGGCAACGACGGAAGCGTGCACGTCCTGCTGGACGAGGATGAAGGGACGCACGGCACGCTCTACGTGGCGAACGGCGGAACTCCCTTCATCTGGGCCAGCATCCAGGCCGTCTGCAAGCTCGCCCGGAGCGAGAAGACCGTCGGCGAAGGCATCGGGAACAAAGGAGTCGGCTTCCGCAGCATCCTGGAAGTCACGGACGCCCCGGAGGTCTACAGCGCCGCCACTGCCGGAAATGGACCGGCTGTGCTGAACGGGTACTGCTTCCGGTTCGCGGTACGGGACGATCTACGGGTGCTGCTCGGCGACGAGGATCTCGTACGCAGGGCGGAGGAGGAACTCCCGCCCTTCCAGGTCCCCTTTCCACTCTCGGACGTACCCCCCACCTGCAAGGAACTGGCCGCGGACGGTCATGTGACGGTCATCAGGATCCCGCTGCGCAACGAGGCCTCCCGGCGCGCGGCCGTCCGCCGCCTCGACGAGCTCGGCGCCGCGAAGGCGCCAGTGATGCTGTTCCTGGACCGGCTCGACCGACTGGTCATCGAACAGCGCGGTGGCGTAAGCCCCCGGCGTACGGAACTCACCCGGCACGAAAGGCCCTTGGAGCTCGCCGGTGTCCGGCCCCAGGGACACGATGTGGCCGCCGGTTCGGTGCGGGCCGTCCCGGCCGTCTCCCTTGCCCAGGTCGAACTCGGCTCCCTGGGCGCCTACCTCGTGGCCCGGGGTCGCATCCCCGTCACGCGTCTGCTCGCCACGATCGAGGCGGCGACTGAGCTCGGACAACTGGACGACTCGTGGGGTGACTGGAAGGAACCGGCTGTCGTCGAGGTGGCATTGCCTCTCGACGGCACCGAGTCGTTGCGCGGTGGCCGGATCTACACCTTCCTGCCGCTGGGCGAGGACGCTGCCGCGCCCCTGCACGGGCATCTCAACGCCCCGTTCTTCACAAAGGTGGACCGTACGGCCCTCGACCGGGAGCACCCGCTGAACAGCATGCTGTTCGCGGCCGCTGCCGAGACCTCCCTGATCGCAGCCGCCGCGCTGCGGGAGGGAGGCCGACCCTCCGACCGCAGGCCTGCGGTCGATCTTGTGGCCTGGGAGCACGAGTCGCGTTCCCACAGCCTGCTGCGCGAAGCGGCGTACCAGGTGCACGGGGCCGAGTTCGCGGACCTTCCCGTCGTGCCGCTCCTGAACCGGGAGGCCCCGCACGGTTCCTGGGGCACCCCCCGCGATTCCCTGCTCTGGCCCGAGCTCGGGCTGTCGGTACTCACGGCCGAGGCGGCCGGAGCGGTCGGCATCGGCGTGGCGGATCCGGCCGTCGGGGCCAAGCTCCTGAGACGCCTCGCGAGGTTGTGCGAGGCGCTCAAGTGCCCCTTGGAGCCCTCGGCACAGCGGCGGGCGGACCACGTCGAGCAGATCGTGGGGGCCCTGCCGCTGCCCGCTCCCGATGCTCCCGTCGACGACTGGAACCGTGTTTACGCTGATCTCGCCCTGCTGTTCAAGGACGAGGGCGGAGTCCTGCAAGGCAGGAAGCTGTTGCTGGCGGACGACGGGAAGCTCCGGCGTGCCAACGGCGGCCCGGCCAGGGTCACGAAGGCCGGCTCGCGGCGCACGGCAGGCGAACGGGAGGCCTTCTTCCAGCCGGCTCGCGGCGAGGCAGCGGGCGGCGAGGGCATGGCCGTACCTGACGCCTTGAAGAAGCGCATGTTCTATCTGCACCCGGGGCTGAACTGGGTGGAGGAAGAGGGCCACGTGCGACGCCAGGAAGCCCGGTTGTTCCTGGAACGCTTCAGGCTCGTCCGGCGATTCGACGCCGCCGGCCTGCTCGACCATGTCCGCCGCGCTCTCACCGAAAGCAACTCGGCGCGGCTGCGCGAGCAGGCCCTCCGCTTCGTGTTCCGTCTCTACCGGTCGAGGCAGTCCGCGCAGTCTCTGCCACTGCGTCTGGGGCTGTACGTTCCCTCGGCCGAGGGTCCCGCCATCAAAGCGTCCGGCGCCGCTTTCGGAGCCGGATGGACCGGGACCCACGGTGACGAGCTCGCCTCCGTCGTGGCCGAGGGACGGGAGTCCTCGGCCGGCCTCCGCTTCATGGCAGAGCGGCTCGTGGCGCCACCCGAGAACTTCCTGAGGCGGGGCGAAACCCGGGAGGAGTGGCGGGAGTTCCTCAGCGATCTCGGCGTCACCGACGGACTGCTCCCCGTAGTGTCACCCGGCGCGGAGAGGGAAGCCGAGGGTGGCGCGCTGACCACGGACAACCTGATCAGCATGGCGAAGGTGCCCGAGGCGGTCGCCGATCAGTGGCGGCCGTTCATCGACCGCGCGCGGAGCCGTGCCGCCCATCCGTACACCCCGTACGTCGGAACTTCCGCGTTCCGGCTGCCGGGCCAGGAGGTCGCCGAGCGGCTGAGCGAACCGGGCCGGATCGCCTATGCGCGGCTCGTCCTGCACGGCCTGGCCCGGTGGACCGACGCTCACTTCACGAGCGTCTGGAACCGGGACCGGACAGGCAACCAGGATCTGCAACACGTCCCGACCCCGTTGTCCGCCTTCGTCCGCGGCCGGCCCTGGCTCCCGGTGCGAGGCCCCGGCGGCACCGTCCGCTTCGTCCGGCCGGACGAAGCGTGGCATGCCCCTGCGGCCCTTGAGCAGGAACCTGCCTTCGCCCCGACCGTACTGCGGCAGCTCCGCCCTCTGCTGGACGACGATCGGGCCCTGCGCCGGCTGCGCGACGCCGGGTTGCCGACGTGGGGCGACCGCAGGGACAGCGCCCGGCTCATCGCCACCCTGGGCGAGCTGGTGAAGTCGGATGCCGTGGACGACGGAGACCGGGCCGCCCTTCAGCGGGCGAACGAGCGTGCCTGGCAGAATCTGGCCGCGCACGCGGCCTCGATCGAGCCGCTCATCGGTTCTGCTCTGCTCGCAGAGCGGGGCAAGCAGCTCATCGCGGTCGACTTCGCCACGCTCCTCGATGACTCAGTACGGCTGTACGTCACCGGGGACCCGAACAATCTGAAGGCACGCCTGGCCAGGGAGCTCAAACTTCCGCTGCTCGTGGTGCCGG
>NZ_MUNF01000160.1:20058-20347 GCF_002154555.1 Streptomyces murinus | reverse complement strand
TCCCCCTCCCCCTCTCCCTCTCCCGATCGCGCCCGCTCCGAAGGCCCCCGGCTCGGCCTGCGGGAGCGCAAGAAGATCAAGACCCGGGAGGCGATCCGCGGGGCGACGTACGCCCTGATCGAGGAGCAGGGGTACGACGCCACGACGATCGACCAGATCGCCGACCGGGCGGAGGTGTCGCCGTCGACGGTCTTCCGGTACTTCCCCACCAAGGAGGACATCGTCCTCACCGACGAGTTCGACGCGGTCATGCTGGAGGAGATCAGACGACGGCCCGCCGAGGAGCCCT
>NZ_MUNF01000160.1:0-20025 GCF_002154555.1 Streptomyces murinus | reverse complement strand
CCGGGCCGTCGCCGAGCGCACCGGCCGCGACCCCGGCGACCTGGAGGTGCGGGTCTACGCGATGTCGCTGATCGGCGGCCTGATGGAGACCACCATGTACTGGGCCGAGCACGGCCACCAGGAGGATCTGCGGGACCTGATCGACCGCAGTCTGGACGTCCTGGAGCACGGTCTGCCGGGCGCCGAAAACCACTGAGACCGCGCGCTCGCGGCGTGCCATGCTGACGGGGTGAACGCCACCGAGATCCGCGTCGAAGTCGCCCCCGAGCTGCATCTGTTCGTCCCGTCGGCCCGGCGCGCGGGCGCCACCGCGCTCGGCACCGACGGCGTCTCGACGCTCGGCCATGTCATCGAGTCCCTCGGCGTGCCGCTGACCGAGGTCGGCGCGCTGCTCGTGGACGGCCGCGAGGTGCCGGTCTCGCACATCCCGCGCGCGGGCGAGAGCGTGCGGGTCCGGGCGGTGACGCGCCCTCAGCGGGTGCCCGGCGCCCCGCTGCGCTTCCTCCTCGACGTCCACCTCGGCACCCTGGCCCGCCGGCTGCGGCTGCTCGGCGTCGACGCGGCGTACGAGTCCACCGACATCGGCGACCCGGCGCTGGCCGCGCGCTCTGCGGCCGAGCGGCGGGTCATGCTCAGCCGCGACCGGGGGCTGCTGCGCCGCCGCGAGCTGTGGGCCGGCGCGTACATCTACAGCACCCAGCCAGAGGAACAACTCCAGGACGTCCTCGGCCGATTCGCCCCCGAGCTGCGCCCCTGGACCCGCTGCACGGCCTGCAACGGGCAGCTGCGCGCCGCCACCAAGGAGGAGGTCGCCGACCAGCTCAAGGGCGGCACCGAGCGGTCGTACGACGTCTTCGCGCAGTGCGCGTCCTGCGGGCGCGCGTACTGGAAGGGCGCGCATCACGACCAGCTGGAGGCGGTCGTGGAGCGGGCGTTGAGCATGCGTACCCAGGGCAGTACTCAGGGCGGTTGAGTAGCCGGGCCGCTCCCCCGGGCCGGGGGCGCGCGGTGGGATGGGGGCATGAACACCACGACCGAGCATCCGGTGGCGGCCCTCACCCCGCGGCAGAAGGACCGCCTCATCAGCGGCTGGGCGATCGCCGGACTGGCCCTGCTGCTGCCGACCGTCGTCCTGTCCTGGGCGGTCGTCCTCTCCGGCGACCGCGGCACCCAGTGCCTGATGTACGGCGAGGGGTGCTCGACCATCCCCGGTTCGGCGCTCTACGCCGCCTTCTGGCTGGCTCTCGCCGCGGGCGTCACGGCACTGGCCTGGCCCAGGGGCCGGGGGACGTACTCCCGGGCCTGGGCCGTGTGCGTGCAGTGGGGCGCGCAGCTCGCGCTGGGGGCGATGATCCTCAGCGGCGCGTGACGCCTCCCGGCCCCTCTCCTCGACTCAGGGGCTTTCGAGGGCGGTGCGGAGCCGGTCCGGGTCGGTGGTCGGGGCGTCGCAGGTGAAGTCGCGGCAGACGTAGGCGGCCGCCTGTCCGGAGACCAGCGGACGGTCGGCGAGCAGCGGGAACTCCTCGCTGTCCGGGGTGCCGACGGCGACGACCGCACCCGGGGCGGTGCCCAGAAGTGCCGTACGGTGCAGGGCCGTTGTGGCCGGGTCGGCGAGGGACGGGCCGACGACCGCGATCTCCCGGGGCCCGTCGAGCAGCGCCTCCGCGACGGCGAGCCCCCAGCCGATGAACCGGGGCACCCGCGGGCCCAGAGCCTGTACGACGCCCAACGCCCGCTCGGCGGCGGTCCGATGGGCCTCGGAGCCGGTCTGCGCGGCATAGCCGAGCAGTGCGCCCGCGGCGGCCGACCAGCCGGAGGGGGTGGCGTTGTCGGTGGGGTCCTGGGGGCGGCGGATGAGCTGTTCGGCGTCGGCGGCGGTGTCGTAGAGCGCGCCGGTCCCGGGGTCGGTGAAGCGGGCGAGCACATGGTCGACGAGCAGTCCGGCGAAGTCCAGCCAGACGCCCTCGCCGGTCACGGAGGCGAGCGCGAGGAAGCCCTCGGCGACATCCGCGTAGTCCTCCAGCACACCGGAGTTGGCACCGGCCCGGCCGTCCCTGCTGGTGCGGGCGAGCCGGGCGTGCTCGTCGAGATGCACCCGCACGAGCAGGTCGGCGGCGCCGAGGGCGGCCTCGATCAGGTCCGGGCGGTCGAAGTAGGCGCCGGTCTCGGCGAGCGCGGCGATCGCGAGCCCGTTCCAGGCGGCGACGACCTTGTCGTCCCGGCCGGGCGCGGGCCGCAGCGCGCGGGCGTCGAGCAGCCGGCCCTTGACGGAGGCGATCTTCTCGGCGTCGAACACGCCCTCGTCCTGCGGGAGTTGCAGAACGGACTGCCCGTGCTCGAAGGTGCCCTCCTCGGTGACGCCGAAGAACTGCGCGGCGAGCTGGGCGTCGGCCTCGCCGAGTACACCGGTCAGCTGCTCGGGCGTCCAGACGTAGTACGCCCCCTCGACGTGCCGCCCGCTCCCGTCGTCACTGTCGGCGTCCAGGGCGGAGGCGAATCCCCCTTCGTTCGTCCGCAGTTCGCGGACCATGAAGTCGGCGGTCTCCAGGGCGACCCGTCGGGCGAGTTCGGAGCCGGTGGCCCGCCACAGGTGCGCGTACACACGGCACAGCAGGGCGTTGTCGTAGAGCATCTTCTCGAAGTGCGGCACGATCCAGTCGCGGTCGACGGAGTACCGGGCGAACCCGCCGCCGAGCTGGTCGTAGAGCCCGCCGCGGGCCATCCGCTCACAGGTGTCCTGGGCCATCTGGAGCGCGCCCTCGGCGCCGGTGCGCGCGTGGTGGCGCAGCAGGAACTCCAGCACCATGGACGGCGGGAACTTGGGCGCGCCCCCGAATCCGCCGCGCTGCGCGTCGTACTCACGGGTCAGCCCGAGCAGCGCCTGGGCGAGTTCCTGTTCGCCGGGCGGCCGGGTCCCCTGGTGGCTGATCTCCCGCTGCGCCAGATCCCGCACGATCTTCCCGGCGACCTCCCCGACCTCGTCCCGCCGGGTGCTCCACGCCTGCCGGACCCCCTCCAGCACCTGCCGGAAGGACGGCATCCCGTGCCGGGGCGCGGGCGGGAAGTAGGTGCCGAAGTAGAACGGTTCGGCATCCGGCGTCAGAAACACGGTCATCGGCCACCCGCCCTGCCCGGTGGCCGCCTGCACCGCCTCCATGTACACGGCATCGACGTCCGGCCGCTCCTCCCGGTCGACCTTGACGCTGACGAAGTGCGCGTTGAGGTAGTCGGCGGTGTCCTGGTCCTCGAAGGATTCGTGGGCCATGACGTGGCACCAGTGTTCATCAGGCTAAGTGGCACGACGAATAGCCCACCGAGAGAAGGATGGGAACGTCGCGCCGCTTGGCCTCTTGCATCGCCTCCTCTCCCCATGGCCACCAGTCCACAGGATTGGAGGCGTGCTGGAGGAGATAGGGCGACTGGGAGTTTGCCAGTCGGTTCATGGCTCCATCGTTGCACGACGAGGATCGCGCCGCGTGATCATCATGCGCACCTGATCGTCACAGCACCCGAACCGAGTCTCAGGGCCCCATCACGCTGACGGGCCTTCCCCGGTGGAACCTTCTGTAGGACGGTTCATGTCCCTCGCCATGGCACTCAGGTGCCTCAGTGCCCCAGGCGCGAAGAAGGGAAGCAGCGGGATCGTGCGAGTCCACGCGTCGGATCGCAGGAGCTCCAGTGCGATGTCCCGGGCCGCCTCCTCGGCGGGGGGATTGCTGTGGGCCGCGGCACGGGCGAGTGCCAGGCAGGTCCGGATCACCCGGTCGTGGGCGCAGCTGTCCGCGGCCGGCGCCACGTGGACGCCCGCCAAGTGCGCGGCGGCGGTACCAAGTGCCGTCGCCCGGTCGTCCGGCGTCCGCGCCGCGTGGGCGTGCTGCCACACGGCGGTGGTGTCGCCGTTCACCGCTGCCAGGAGCGCCAGTTCCGCAGGGGGCTGCAGTCCCGGCTGACGGGCGCGCCGCCATCTGCCGACCGAACTTTCGGCGGCGCTCACGGCTTCGTCCGGAAGGCAACGGAGCCGTTCCAGCAGGGCGAGGACGGCCATCGACCGTTCCGGCGCCGCCATGGAGAGGGCGGCCACGCGCAGCACGGCCCGGCCGAGCGTGTCGTTCAGCCGGGGGGCAGGGTTTCGGACATCGGGGAAGGCAAGGAGCAGCGCCGCCAGCTCGGGGAGAGGGACGCGCGGGCTGCCCGTCTCCATCCGCCGTGCGAGGACCTCCACCAGCGGCTCGGCGACACGTGCCGCCGCCTCCGGACAGTGTCGTACAAGCCCGGCGGCGACGGCTGTCAGCGCCTGCAGCCGTTGCGCGGTGTCTCCCGTCGCCATCGCCGTGGCCGCGGCCTCGTCCCCCGCGTGGGCGAGGGCCTGGGCCACAGCGTTGGCCAGATCGGGGGCGGCTCCGGCAGGCAGCAGCCGGGCCGCCGCCCGGGCGTGGCGGGTGCCCGGGTTGTCGTGTCCGGCGAGGGAACAGCCGAGGGAGAGGGCCGCCAGGTGCCGTGCGCGGGCATGTGCGCCGGGCAGGTGCCGCACGAGCGCTTCGGCCTCGTCCGATGCGCCTGCCGCGCCCATGGCCCGGCAGAGTTCCGCAGTCCAGTCCTCGGGGAGATACGAGGTACTCGCGGTCTGTGCCGCAGGACGGCTCCGCAGGGCCGCCTCCAGAAGTTCCCGGCCGCGGAGGAGGCGGCCCGCACCCACATGGTCGTCCACCTCCAGAAGCAGAGGGAGGAGAGGCTGCTCCGGACGATCGGGGCACGAGCCGTCGCCGGGGCGCAGCAGGCCGGTCGATCGCCGGTGCGGGTCGGGGCGGCGGGGCGGGGAGGAGGCCCGCGTGTCCCCGGGTTCTGTCTGGGTGGGCTGTGGGGCCCGGATGACTTGTGCGCCGCGGGCCATCCGCGCTTCGTTCAGCGCTGCCCGCTCGGCGTCAGCCTTCCTGCGCTTCGCCTTACGCTCCGTCTCGGTCTTCTCGGCAGCCTCCTGTGCTGCCTCGCCGACCCGTCGCGCCTTCTCCTTCTCAGCTGCGTCAAGGACCGATTGCGCCCGTTCCAGCAGGGGGTCCCCGAGAATCCCGACGCGCTGGTCTTCCGGTACTGCCTCCATCTGGCGTCTGACGCCGTCATGGTCGCCCGTCGCCTTCATGGCCACTGTGGCCTCGGCCAGGCGCTCCAGTGTCCCGGCGAGTTCGCGGCGTAGGTGGGCGCGATCGGCTTCGGACAAGGCACCGGACCGGGAATCGGAGTCCCTCAGCGCCTCGATCGCCCGATGCATCCGGGCTCGGGCCCTCCGCAACTGCTCGGCGGCTCGGCGGTGTCGCTTCGCGGGCAGAGCGACAAGCACCGATGCCGCGGTGGCCAGGACGTCGACCGCTCCCAGTCCTTCCGTGTCGCCGAGTTCCTCGCAGACGGCCTCGATGCGATCACCGGCGTACGGGCCGAGGTAGGGCGTCACCTGGGCCAACGCTCCGTAGAGTTCCACTGCCGCGGTCCGGGCGCGCAGGTCTCCTGCGCTGAGCCTCTCCGCCTGGGAATACAGCGTCATGACGGCATCCAGTTTCCCTGCTGCCTCGGTGATCGCCGCCGTCCCGGCCGCCGGGTCCTGGAGCACCGCGCGGAATACGGGCCGGGCGGCGCCGGGACCGCTCAGACGGGCGAGCGTCCCGGCGGCACAGAGGAGTCGTACGTACGGCTCGGGTTCCCGGAAGGCACCGGGAAAGCCCTGATGCGCACGGTCCCAGGCCAGCCCCTCCGCCGCCTCCCGCACGAGTGCGTCGACGTTCAGGTGGGTCCTTCCCACGGAGGGCTGCCCCTCGTAAGCCAGTTCCACCGCCGTTTCCGCCAGGTGTACAGCCCTGTCGACGGCCGTGGGCGCGGAGCGGGCCAGGCCGCGTGCGCGCTTCGTGTCCCCGAGCCTGACGTAGAGAGCCGGGGCTCCGTCGGGCACGTACGTGTCGTGCGCCCGGCGCAGCAAGGATCGCGCACCGTAGAGGGAGATGAGTGTCGCCAGACGGTCGCCGGACGTGACGTCCGCCGCCGCACCGATCTCCTCCTCGAAGGCGTCCAGCTGGGCGAGCGGGATGTCCGGCCCGGCCGTGCGGGCGAGCCGACGCAGGCGGAGCAAGTCGAGGACGTACGACGCGCGTTCGGCGGTACCGGTCAGCAGGCGGAGCTGATGTGCCAAGGGGTACGGAGGAGTATCGTCCGGCCAGCCGGCCGCGCGCCACATCCGCGACCAGAGCAGCAGTTCCTCGGTGTATCGCAGGACCGCAGCCCCTCCCAAGTCCTCGCGCACCGCGTGTACGAGGCGGGAGTCCGCCAAGGCGTACGTCCCGAGTACCGGGTCCTCGGTCACGAGGGCGCGCCTCGCCGGGCCCTGTACCAGGCGGTCGAGGTGGTCCGCGGAGAGCCTGGTCAGCTCCGCCAGGTCCGTGATCCGCAGGCCACCCTCCGCCACGGCCAGCAGTCCCGCGACCGGTTCGCCCAGCGCAGTGGCGTCGGCTGGTGGCTGTCGGAGCCTCAGTACCCCGGCGATGGGCAGGAGCGTTCGCAGATGACGACTCTGGCGAAGTGGATGCCGCTTCTCGGGAACGTCACTGGGAAGGGGGGCGCAGCGGCGGAGAGAGACGATGACGCGCATGTTGGTCGGCGGGAGGGAGGGCAGAAGCGCGGCGATGCTCTCGCGTGCGGATCTCCGTACGACTCGGTCCGAGTCCTCGAGTTCGCCACCGGAGCGGGCCCTGGGCTTCGGAGCCCCGCCCTTGCCCGCCCGATCCGGCCCGGCCACGCCGCCCGACCAGGCCACGTCGTCGTCGAGTCCGTCGACCACGAGCAGAAGGTTCCGTCCGTGCCTCGCGCTCTTCGCGGCGGCTTCGGCGAAGAGGGCGCTCCACGCCCGGGTGCCCCTGGGGATCGGGCTCCCGGCCCTGCCGAGAAAACGGTCGATCTGACCGGCAATCTCGTTCTCGAACTCGGCTCGCGTGTCCGTGCCGTGGGCCGCGGAGACGAAGAAGGTCAGGATGTCGCTACCGATCGGGGGCTTCCGACGGACGTAACCGGCGAGCAGCGTCGTCTTGCCCACGGGGCCGTCGGCGTGCCAGCACAGGTAGGACGGTGCTTCAGGGTGGGAGTCCTGGACAAACGCCTTCATTTCCGCATGTTCGTTCACCCTCAAGCGGACCTCGGCCGCGGAAACCTCGGGGGCCGAACCGTGCAGTCCGATGAAGCGAAGGCCGGGGTCCGCCTGCCGCCGGTTCACTGAAATCTGCCCGCGCTGCGCACTCCTTGCCTCGTCCTTCGCCGCCCGCAAGGTGGCTTCCCACTCGGCGTCCGAGTACGTCGGAGTGCTGTGCCCGCTCCGCGACCTGGCCACTACGGCCAAGAAGCCACGCAATCGATCCGGCGAGGGGACCGTCTTCCCCTCGATCCAGCTTTGCAGCGTCGAGCGAGAGACGCCCAACTCCTCAGCCACGCCGCCATAAGTGAGCCTCTCGGGGTTCCACACCTCCTGCAGCATTCTGTGCAGCTCGTTCCTCGCGCGTCTGGCTGAACCCTTCACCGGCCCGCTCCCGTCCGTGTTCGCTGCGCGGAAACTCGACTGCCGCCGTACGACTTCAGGCGTTCGACCTGCGGAAACCGTGTTGCGACGGTCGGCGCAACTTCCCGGCACGAGGCCGCCGCCGACACTCTGGATCACCTCAGCAGCCGAAACCGGCTCCCGGCAGAAGGACATCTCATGCCCCAGCTCACCGAACTCTTGCCCTACACCCTGCTCTTGAGCGGAACCACCGGCCTACTCTATGGGGTCGCCCTCCTCGCCGTGGCCCTCGTCTCCGTCCTCGCCTCCGCACAGGATCGCCGCAAGGACGCGCGGACGACGCTCAGCATCCTTGTGCGTCGGCGACCGCGTTGAGCGCGGGGAAGGCATCCGATGCCGCGCGCACTGGTACTTGTGGCGGGCCCTGATCAAGTGAAGCGAGCGCATGGCTTTGAGCTGGAACTCGGGTGCTTGTAGTGCACTGTAGTAGGTATTTTTGCACTGCTTTCGCCACCCTTGATGACCTGAAATCTTCTATCAGGGGCGTGAGTTGACCAGGAGAATTTTGTGTGTTGCCACCCGCTCAAGCCGTGGCGTTGCCTGCAGCTCTGCGACCGCCGAGCTGCAGGCCCCGACGCGGAAGGAGTGGCATGGGAAAGGCAGCACGCAAGTGGCTGGGGCGCCGCAAGGAGGAGCTGTTCCTCATTGCGGTAGCCGGAGTGGTCAGCGCAGTCATGGCCAAGGTGGTCGACCACCTCTGGTAGATGACCGTTCTCGACGCAAACTGCGCGTCGAGAACGGCCGGCCCCAGCAGTGAGTAGTTCCCGTTCCGCGCGCACGGGACGGGAACCGCTCGCATCTCACCGGTCTCCCGGTGAGGTACTGCCAGGGCGCCGAGACATCGGCAATTCCCGAGTTTAGACCTTTACGTAGACACCGTTCGGCCGGGTGATCGAGTGTTGGAACCAGCGAGGACCGTCAAGGCTGGTAAAGCGTTTTCCCGCTCGTCGCGGGGGTGGCCCGTCGGGAGCCTGCAGAGCCCTGGAATGGGCCTTTTCCCCGCGTGGGCGGGGGCATCCCGCACTTCTGGTCCCCGCGGACCGGCCCAGAGTGCGGCTCGATGCGGGGACACAGCCCTCGTCCGAGCCGCCACCTGTTGGCTTTCCGGCTATCGAACAGAAGGAGGTGGCACGGACTTGCCCGAGGCCCGATCGCCGATTCCCGCCGGGCAGCGCGCCAGCTGGGATCCGCGCTTGCAGCCCTGCATCCCCGCCGTCGACTTCGACGGGGCGACCGCGCACCACTCCCTGAGCGCGGTCTTCAACCGCGCCGACGACCTGGCCGCACTCGACTGCGCCTCACCGGGCGAGACCGTCGCCGTCATCGAGTACTTGTTGGCCATCTGCTTCGCCTCCGGCACCTGTCCATCTTCCGACGAGGACTGGAATGCCTGGATCCTTGGCCAAAGGCCCCTCGCACCGGCCGCCGAGTGGCTGTTGAAGCAACCGGCGGACTCCTGGGACCTGTTCCATCCCACGCATCCTCTGACCCAGAATTCCGACTTGTCGAAGGATCTCCGCAAGAGCGGCACCGGAACCGCTCAGTTGATCATCGAGCACTCCGGTGACTACAACCAGCACTTCGACCACCATCATCTCGAACGCGACAACCCTCTCCCGGCAGCGGACGCGTTCCGCGCCACCCTCACACAGCACGTCTACGGCCCTTACGGTCGGGCACGCATGTCCGGGGGCGAGCTCGGCGCGAGGGTCACCAATCTCGCGGCGGGCCGTCTGACGGGAAGGATCCGGGTCGTCGCCCTGGGGGGAACGCTCGGCGAGACGCTGCGCCTGAACCTCTATCCGCCCGACGGGCCGGGGCAGTCGCTCAACACCTCCTGGACCACGTCCGTCCTTGAGCAGCGCAGGTTCGAAGGGAAGCGGAAGCCCCGGGCACCGCGGAGCTCCGCGGACCTGCACAGCACCCTGGGGCGTTCTGTACTGCTGCGTCCAGCGCGCGGTCCACACGGGCAGCTCATGGTCGACCGGGTTCTGATCGGAGCCGGTGAGGTACTGGATCTCGACCCGACGCATCATCTTCAGGACGCCGTGTACAGCACGACGACGAACGGCGTGTCCAAGCCCCTGTGGCCCTCGCCCAGCCGAGCCCTCTGGCAACAGGCCCATGCTCTGTACAGCGCCGTCAACGACGGCCGGGGCGGGATGTACGCGCGGCTGCGGTCTCTTCTCCCGTACCGGCGACCGGACCCGGAGGGGCCGGACCCGGAAACGCAGCAGAGCGCCCCGTACCATCTCTGGGCCGTCGGCCTCCTGACCAACAAGACGCTTCCCGTCATCTGGACCCACGGTGCCTACCCCTATGCCCCGGGCATGGCCGCGCACCTCTACCGCGCGTCCCGCCGTGGCTCGGATATCGCCGAATACCTGGCGCAAACCCTCAAGAACGCGGCGATCGTGGCCGCGGAGACCGCGTTCCCCGCCATGAGGGCCGCGGACGAGGCCGGTCAGGTGGCACGTCTCGATGCCCGGTACAACTTCTGGCCCGCAGCCGAGGACCCCTTCCTCGAACTGCTGGACGAGGTGGTCGACCGGGGGTTCGGGGACGACGACCCGGTGTCCGCTCCCCTGGTCGCCTACGCGCTGAAGTTGATGATCACGGCTCGCACCCGGTTGCTCCAGCTCCTCGACACCCTGCCGCCCGGCGACCGCTACAACCGAGCGCGGTCCCGGGCCGTGCGGCTTTTCGAGGAAGCCGTGTCCGGCGACCGGGCCCCGGCCGAACTCCGAGGGGAGACAGCACTTGACTGAGCAGATTCCGTCGGCCGGTACGGGGGCGCCCGGCTTCCCGCACGACAGCGCGGCACTCACCACTTGGCTCACCACCCTCGTCCGCAACCGCGAGTACGGGACGCTCGCCGAACTCCGCCGGTCCCGGGTCCGCACCAACGCGCACATCCGCGCGGGCTGGTACGGAGGCGACGACCACCGCGACCTCTTCGAGCGGGTGGCCTTCCTGTTCGCGATCTACCACCAGGGGCGCCCCACACCCTTCTACGGCCACGGCAGTCTCGGCGCCGCGGCCCGCAGGATCGGGGACGGGACCGGGCGCGGGCCGGACAACCCCGGCGCCCAGCGGCTTCTGGACCGTGTCGTCGCGAGCCGACGCGTTCCCTGGCGGCACCTCCAGCATGCAATCACTCGGCTCCGCTCCTGCGAACAGCACCCACCGTCCTGGACCACCCTGACCGAAGACCTCATCCGGTGGAACGACCGCAAGGCGCGCATCGCCTACAAATGGTCGGTCCATTTCCACACCCCTCCGGGAACAGCCGGGAAACGGGGAACGAACCCATGACGCGAGTAACTCCTCCACCAGCGATTCCACCGACGACTCGAAGGGACACCGCCTCGTGACCGAGCCACCTCGGAGCCAGTTCCTCTCCTTGCACCTCATCGAGACCCTGGCCGCTGTCCTTCCAGTACGCGACGAGAACGGGCAGCCCAAGTCCCTGGTCTTCGGGGGCGTGGAACGCCACATGATCACGAGCCAGGCCCGCAGGCGTGCCGAGCGGGTCCACGCCCGCAACCGGGCCAACGCCGGCTTGGGGGAGCTCAAGGGGCGAAGCATGGGCGTACGTACCCGGGAGTGGGCCCTTCTGGCCGCACGTGAACTCGAGTCCGCCCACGGCTGGGACCGGGACAGGGCGCTGGTCACGGCCCGCGCGGTGATGGAAGCCAGCGGTCTCAAATTCGGCGATCCGAAGAAGAAGACCGTGGCCAATCTGACCAAGGTGCTCATCTTCGCGCCGTCCGACGCCGGAGCGAAGATCGCGCTGCACATCGTCGACCGGGCGGCGGAGGTCGGGGAGTGGCGCGACGCCTACCTCGAAGCCCAGGCTCGTATCGAGGCGACGAAGAAGACGCGCCGCGGGGCGATGAGCAAGGACGCGGCAGAACCGAATGCGGAGGAGACCCCCGCGGAAACCGCCAGGGCCGTCGCCCTGCCTCCGCTGCCCAAGGCCACCCGCGACGCCGTTCTGCTGGCCCTCGCGCCTCGGGACGCCGTGGACATCGCCCTCTATGGTCGGTTCCTCGCCGAGATCCCCGACTCGCCCAATGTCGACGGCGCCGTCCAGACCGGACATGCCTTCACGGTGCACGAAGCGGAACAAATCGAAGACTTTTATGCGGCCGCCGATGACGCGAAGCTAGATCGCAAACGCAATGCTCTCGATTTCCTCGATGCCGCGGACGACGCCGGCGCGGGTATGACCGGGTACCAGTCCCTGATCTCCGGCACCTTTTATCGACACGCAGTCCTCGACCGTACGCAGCTTCGCGTCAATCTGAGGGTAGCCGGAATGGACGAGGCCGAGGCCGAACAGGTGGCATCCAAGGCCGAGAAGGAGTTCGTGAACTCCTTCGTGGAGGCATTTCCGGAAGCGAAAAAAAACTCCACCGCGTCCACCGGATCGCTGCCGACGCTCGTCCTCGCCTTCGAAGGGGAACGTCCCTACAACTACGCGTCCGCCTTTCAGAGGCCGGTCGACGAGGGGCCCTTGTCGGCCGGTGGGGAAGGACCGGCGGGACCCGCCGCCGTGCGCAGACTGCTGCGCCACCACACCTTCGTCAGCCGCCGTCGCGGCGATCTGCGCACCACGCGGTTGCTCACTTACGACCCCGAGATCGATCTGCTCCTGGGAGAGCTGGAACTGCCGGAGTCGCTGTCCATGGTGGAGCGGGCCGAGGACCTCACACCATGAGCGGCACGAACGACTCGCACGTCCTCCTCATCCGGTTGGCCGGCCCCCTGCAGTCCTGGGGCATCGCCGGCAGGTTCGCCCGTCGCGACACACACAGCCGTCCGACGAAGTCGGGCGTGATCGGCCTGTGCGCCGCGGCCCTCGGACTGCCCCGGGAAGAACCTCTCGGGGAACTCGCCGAGGTGCGCTTCGGCGTGCGGGCCGACCGGCCTGGCACGCCGCTTCGCGACTACCACACGGTCGGCGGCGGAAAGTACCCGATGCGTCCGCGGGACCTGATCACCGACCACCAGCGAGCCGCCAAGGCGACCACGGACTCGTCGCCGACGCCACCGCAGGACGACGCCCTGGAGCCCGGCCCGTTCGGACGCGCCGAGCTCCATGCCTGGTACGGCTCACCGAAGTACGTCGCCGCCGACCCGAGGTCAGGAGTGCTCGTCTCCGGAGAAGTCCGCCGCCACAGCCTGATCACAGAGCGCTGGTATCTCGCCGACGCCGCCTTCCTCGTCGGCCTGGAGCACCAGGAAAGGGCCCTCCTGGAACGTGTGGCCCACGCCCTGGAGTACCCGAAAAGGCTGCTCTGGCTCGGCCGCAAAGCCTGTCCGCCATCGGGTGACCTCGCCGTCGGTATCGCTCCGGGCTCGCTCAAGGAGGTCTTCGAGACACACTCCCTGCTTCCCGATGCCGTCGGTCCCGAAGCCGAGCCGTCGGCAACCGCGCAGCGCATACGCCCGTGGGGCTGGATCGAGAGCAGACGGCCGCTCCCCGGCGTCGGCCCCCTGTCCGACCAGCCCGTGCTATTCGGGGCGGACGGAGGGACCCACAGCCTCCGCTGGGAGACCCGCCACCGCATCACCATCGCCGCACACGCCCGTGGATGGGACATCATCCTGTGAACACGAACACCACCGCGTCGAATGTTTCGTCGGGCGCGGGCCGGGCCGCCAGATTCGTCGCCGCGCAGACCCTATTGACCCTGGACGCCCGACATCCTTTCGTCGGCAAATCGCTCATCGACGCACAGGACATGCACCGAACCGTCATGAGCGGCTTCCCCGGCTGGGTGGACGACGGCAGCCCGGACCCCCGCGCCCAGATGGGCATCCTGTCAACCTGGACCGTCGACCTCCGGCAGGCGCGGCTCAACTTGGTGGTCCAGTCGTCACTCCCCGCCGATTGGAACGGCATTCCCCGAGCGGCCCTGACCGAGAAGCCGGAGCTCCTTACTGTCGATCGCACCTTCCGCTTCGGCGACAGGGTCGCCTTCCGCACGGTTGTCAATCCCGTCCACAACGTCCCCCCTCCACCGGGCTCTCCGCCCAAGACCCGCGGCACCCGCGTCCCCCACACACGCCCCGAACACGTGAAGGGGTGGTTCGTGCGCCGCCTCCAACCGCCCGGCGAACCCGCGATCGCCCCGGACGGCGTCACCCGCATCGGAGCGTACGCCGATACCGATCAGATCGGCGTACGCATGCTCCCGAACACCTCGAGCCCAGCACCGCACAAGGGCCTGCGCATCGCTCGTGCGGAGATCAAGGGCACGCTCACGGTCACCGACCCCACGGCCTTCGTCGCGGCCCTCGCCCAGGGCATCGGCCACGCACGCGCGTACAGCTGCGGGCTGATTCTCGTACGCTAAAACACCTGAAAATCAGCAAAAGGAGACCTTTATACTATTCAGGCGCATTTTGCGCCCTGAACGGCGCTGCTTCCGAGATCCCAGGATCAGCACCACCGGATTACTCGCGCTACAGAACGGCACGAGCCGGACGGCCGCTCGCTCGGTCGGCTGGACGTCCCGGAACAGCAGGCCAGGGTGCGGCAGCATCGAACCTGCCGTGCCCTCAGGCTTGTGGCTGAACAGTTTTGAGCATCTGCAGAGCGACCTGGATCTCCTTGACCGCACTGGCGCGGTCATCGTCACTCGTGTGGAAGTGCATGGTCTCGTTACGGATCTTTCGAACCCGGTCCATGCGTTCGGCGAAGCTCTGCTGCGGGAACTGCCAACCCGTTGCCTGCCAAACGTCATTCCGCTTGAGCAAAGTGATGTAGTCAGAAAAGTTCATGCCCTGCTCGGTGAGCTTGACGATTTTTGCAGGATCGCCGGGGAGTCCGTATTCACCATGAATCTCCTTCACCTGCATCAGAGCCTTCTTGAGAGCTCGACGCAGGCGCAGTTCCAGCTCTTGGATAAGGGCGTACGGGCGCAGTTCCTGCTCGAATCTGTGGGCCAGGTCGTGGCCGGTCACAATCCCGGAGAGGCTGCCGTCGGGATTGAGTACGAATACGCAACCATGGTCGGCTACGTCCGCCAGGCAGTCCACCATGGGCTCGTCGGTACGTATTGACCGAACCTTCAACACAGCAGCATCTTCGACCAGCGCAGTGGCAGGGCGGTTGGTCGCACCGATTTCCCGCCAGGTGATGGAGCCGCGCAAGTGACCGTCGTCGTCGAGGACAGGGAGCTGGTCATACGCGTTCTCGGACAGAAGTTCCACAGCTCGGCTGAGCGGGTCGGTAAGCCTGACGGTCTTCAGTTCACTGCGCGCCGAGGGCAACCTCCCCACGGTCACCAGCACAGGCGCAGGACGAGCCGACTCCTCGTCATCACCGCCGCTCTCGCCCTCTCCGGCTCCAACAGGGATCGGGCTGACATCGCTGGCATCCGAGGAGCCGAGCTCCTCTTCGACCAGGAGATCCGCCGCGGAGCCATCTCCTTCTTCCGGCTCCAATTCCAGGTCGGCGGTCTCTTCACCCGACGACTGCCGCTCAGCCTCCGGGGCCAACCCGATGGGAACGACGCGGACGATGTGGTCGATCGACGGGACCTCGGTGAGGGGAGGGACAACCGCGAGACCTAGCTCGTCCAGATCCCGGCGAATGGTGGCGATCGCCTTGCCCGAGCGGCTCACAAAGTCCCAGATGCTGAGCAGGTCGCGTACGGCCAGTCTGACCGGCTCGCCCGTCGGGGCTTCGGCCACCTTGTCGGCCAACTCGGTAGGACCCTCCAGCAATCGCAGGTCAGCCGGAGCGTCAGGGTTCCCTGGATCGGAGCCCCCCGCCGCAAGCGCAGTGAGACGCTTCACGGCATCGAGGCGGCGCAACTCGCTCACCGTGAGCAGGGAGCCAAGCGTCGCACGCAGGTCGGCGCGAAGCTCCGAACGCGGCACATCAGTGCGCTTCCAAGTGACAGTACGTACATGCCGAAGTCCCGGAGCGGCCTCCGCGCGGAACTGGTAATCGCCCGTGAGGCATCCGATGGCGATGTCGCCCGTCTTGAGCGGCAGGACGATCAGGTCCCCGGGCGACATGACGGTTCGAAAACGCCACAGTTGTCCGCGCCAGTTGCCGAGGACGCGAGGGTTTTCACGGGGATACGCCTTGGCAAGCTCGACTTTGAGGTCTCCCGGCGTCTTACAGCCCGACAGGTCACCGACCTCGGGCCAGCCGGCGATCGTCAAGCCCTCGGAGAGGGAGAAAGTCGCCCTCTCGTCATCCGCTCCGGCACGCACCATCCAGGCCCGTACAGCACCCACGTCGTCCCCCCGAACCTGTCGTACTGAATATCGAAGTGCGATACGTCAAGCCTAGCCCGGGGTTCCCGATCATGAAACGCGGGACATCACTCGGCCCGCAACAGCCGCACGCGTGCGCCTACCTGCGAGTCGATATCCGATTCCGGGATCGGCTCCTAGCACTGATGGATTGATCCTGCTGCTCGCGAAACAGCCCTCGCGGTGTAATAGAGCTTGTCCTACACTCTGAACATGAAGCCAACCCGAGCCGGGACCACCGAGAACATCTCCGTGTCCATGCCCACCGAACTGGTCAGTGAGCTCCGCTCCCGAACCGGTCGCCGAGGTCTGTCCAGCTACATCACGGAGGCCGTCCGGCATCAGCTCGCCATGGACGGGCTCGCCGAGATCGTCGCAGCCCACGAGGAAGAGCACGGCGCACTCACGGAGCAGGAGGTCGAAGCCGCTCGTCGCGAGCTGTTCGGAGACGTGAACGCCAGCGGCGTCGAACGGGGCGCTGCGTGAAGGAGCTGCCGGCCCGCTCACTGGTGCTCGATTCCGAGGCGCTCTCCCTGCTTCTGCGCAACGACCGCGGGATGGCGGCTCGCATCGAGGCATCTCGGCAGGTCGGAGTCCCCGTCGTCGTGTCTGCGCTGACCATCGTCGAAGCCGTGCACGGGAAGACCGATCTGGCGCGCTTGAAGTGGGTGCTCTCCCGGCTGCGAGTGGAACCGGTCAGCCAGGACGACTCCCTGACCGCGGTGGAGCTGCTTCAGAACGCAGGAGGGCTGCACGGGCACAAGTACGCGATCGACGCCCTCGTAGCCGCGCTCGCGCTCCGCGTCCCGGCACCCGTGATCGTTCTGACCTCCGACCGTGACGACTGGTCGAAGCTCTGCGGGAAGCGCGTGATCATCAAAGAGGTGTGAGCACCACCAGCTACTGGGTTCGCGGGTTCGCAGGCACCAGCAGCACCGGGACACTACGCCGCCACGCCTCCTCGAAAGCCTCCGATGCCCACGGCCACCAGTCGACCGGGTTGTCGGCGTGTTGCTGGAGGTACGGTGACGCGGCGTCGGCAAGTCGGTTGGCCATGTTTCATGATCTCGCACCGGTCGGCGTATCGGCCACAGGCCACGGTGGGCGTTCCGCCGCGGCCTTCTGGCCGGCGGCGGTCCTGTCGCAGGACTGGGCGCGCAGGGCCCGGGCCAGGTCGTCGCGGGCCTCCAGGACGAGCCGGCGCAGCGCGGGCGCCGCGTCGGCGTGGGCCGCCAGCCACGTGTCGGTGGCGTCGAGCGTGTCCTGGTGGTCCTGGAGGGCGGGGAAGAGCCCACGGACGATGTCGATGCCGGTCTTGATCGGGCGGGTCGCCCAGATCCGCTCCAGCATCGCGAAGTACCGGTCCGTGTACGGGGCGAGCAGCTCCCGCTGTCCCGACTGCGCGAAGCCGCTGATGGTCGCCGCGACCAGCGCGTTCGGCAGGGTGTCGGACTCCACGACCGCCGCCCACGCCCGTGCCTTGGCGGCTGCCGACGGGCGGGCCGCCAGACAGTGCGCCTGGTGCCGCCTGCCGGAGGCGGTGTCGTCGCGGGCCAGCTCGGCCGCGATGTCACTCTCGTCGGCGGCGCCCCCGGCCGCGAGCGGCTTCAGGAACGCCCAGCGCAGTTCCTGGTCCACCTTGAGGCCTTCGATCTCGGCCGTGCCCGTCAGGAAGCCCCGCAGCAGGCGCAGATCGGCCGGCGACGAGGCAGACGCCGCGAAGAGCCGCGCCCAGAGAAGCTGCCGCCCGCTGCCGGGCTCGGCCGCCCGCAGCTCGCGCAGCGCGGCCTCGGCCAGTGCCCGCCCGCCCTCCTCGCGCCATTCCGGCGCGGCGTAGTGCCGCAGCGCCGTGTCCGCGTTCAGGTACAGCGACTGGAGTACGGCGCTGCCGGACTCCCGCCCGGCGAAGCGCAGCACCAGCTCGATGTAGTCCCGGGCGGGCATGAGACCGTCCCGTGTCATGTTCCAGAGCGCCGACCACGCCGACGTCCGTGCCAGCGGGTCGGCCATGTCACCCAGGTGGTTGAGCAGCGTGGCGAGGGAGTCGGGGTCGAAGCGGGTCTTGCAGTAGGTGAGGTCGTCGTCGTTGACGATGACCAGTTCGGGCCGCTCGGCCCCGGCCAGCTCGGCGACCACCGTACGGGCGCCCGTCACATCGATCTCGGACCGCGCGTAGCGCTCCAGCGCACCGCCCGCGGCCCGCCGGTACAGCCCGACCGCCACCCGGTGCGGGCGCAGCTCCGGGTGGGGCCCGGCGGTCTCCTGGAGGACCGCCAGCTCGGTGACGCGGTTCTCGCCGTCGCAGCTCACCCGCGGTGTCAGCGAGTTGACCCCGGCGGTCCGCAGCCAGGCCCGCGACCACTCGGTCAGATCACGGCCCGAGGCCTCCTCCAGTGCCGACAGCAGGTCCGCGAGCCCGGCGTTGCCGTAGGCGTGTGCCGTGAAGTAGCGGCGTGCGCCCGCCAGGAACGCGTCCTGGCCGACGTACGCCACCAGTTGCTTGAGGACGGCGGCGCCCTTGGCGTACGTGATGCCGTCGAAGTTGAGCTTGGCGTCCTGGAGGTCGCGGATGTCCGCGGTGATCGGGTGGGTGGAGGGCAACTGGTCGGCGCGGTACGCCCACGCCTTGCGGTGGTTGGCGAAGGTGACCCAGGCGTCGGTGAAACGGGTCGCTCCCACCTGCGCGAAGGTGCCCATGAAGTCGGCGAACGACTCCTTCAGCCACAGGTCGTCCCACCACTTCATGGTGACCAGGTCGCCGAACCACATGTGCGCCATCTCGTGCAGGATCACATTGGCCCGGCCCTCGTACGCGGCCTCGGTGACCTTCGAGCGGAAGACGAACTCCTCGCGGAGCGTGACACATCCCGGATTCTCCATCGCCCCCGCGTTGTGCTCCGGCACGAACACCTGGTCGTACTTCCCGAACGGGTACGGGTAGTCGAAGTGGTCGTGGAAGAAGTCGAAGCCCTGCTTGGTGACGGTGAGGATGTCGTCCGCGTCGAAGTGCCGGGCCAGCGAGGCCCGGCACAGCGCGGCCAGCGGAATCTCCAGCACCGTGCCGTCGGGCAGTTCGCGCGTGTAGGGGGCGCGCACCACGTGATACGGGCCGGCCACCACGGCGGTCAGGTAGGTGGAGATCGGCCGCGTCGGCGCGAACTCCCGGGTCTCGCCGTCCGACGCCGTCATCGGGCCGAGGCCGAGGCCAGGCCCGGGCCCGGACTCTGCCTCGCGCTCGTTGCTCAGCACCGTCCAGTTCGCGGGGGCGGTCACCGAGAACGTGAAGGGCGCCTTGAGATCAGGCTGTTCGAAAGCGGCGAAGACCCGGCGGGCGGCGGCGGGTTCATGCTGGGTGTAGAGGTAGACCTCGCCGTCCTCGGGGTCGGTGAAGCGGTGCATCCCCTCGCCCGCCCGGCCGTAGGCGCAGTTCGCGTCGACGACCAGCACATTGGCCTCGGCCAGCCCGTCGAGCGCGATGCGCGAGCCGTCGAACACCGTCCTCGGGTCCAGTGGGCGCCCGTTGAGCGTCACCGACTCCACCGAGGGCGCGAGCAGGTCCACGAAGGTGGCGGCACCCGGCTCGGAGCAGCGGAAGCGGACGGTGGTCAGGGAGCGGAAGGTGTCTGCCTCGGGCCGGAGCGCGGATCGCAGGTCGAGTGCGATGTCGTAGCCGTCCACGGCCAGCAGCCGCGCCCGCTCACGGGCCTCGTCACGGGTCAGGTTCTCACTGGGCACAGGTGCTCCTGTTGTCGCGCCGGCAAGGGGATCTCGTCACCTCACGCGGCGTTCGAGCTCGTCGGACAGGGGAAGCGGGTATGCGCCGAGGCAGTCGGGGACGCCTTCGGTGATCTTCCAGAGGGCTGCGCGCGGAGTCCCGTGCGGCCGGTCGGGAAAGGTGTACTGCTCGGCTGCGGCCCGTACGCGCGCGGAAGGTCCGCCTGCCTGGTCGCGGCGCCCGGCGAGAGTGGCCGCGTTCTCCAGCCGGGCCCTGGGCTCCTCGGTGAGCCGGTACCAGTCCGCGACGACGGAGGGGAGGGAGCGTTCGAGCAGCGCGGTGATGTCTCCGGCACGCCACACCACGACGTCCACCTGCTGGGTGCGTCCCGCGATGGTGGTGCGCCCCAGCGGGCGCACCACCATCGCGGGACGCACCCAGC